>NZ_JBHTDM010000010.1:0-263938 GCF_042666535.1 Brachybacterium sp. GCM10030252
AATGTGCGCACCCCGGCCGCCCATCGACCAGGGTGATCCACGAGTCTTCATAGCGGGGCCCTGGGCCACAAGACCTCTCAACCCCGCCACCCTCATAGCGTCTGAGCGGCAGAGCAGGGGACGGGCCTCGACGCGGCGCCACGGGCGGAGCACGTCCTGAGCGGCATCAGACGGCGCGCAGCACCGCCACGACCTTGCCCAGGATCTCGGCGTGGTCCCCGAGGATCGGGGCGAAGGACGGATTGTGCGGCATCAACCAGACGTGGTCGTCACGGCGGGCGAACGTCTTGACGGTGGCCTCGCCGTCGATCATCGCCGCGACGATCTCGCCCTTCTGCGCCTCCTGCTGGCTGCGCACGACCACCCAGTCCCCGTCGCAGATGGCGGCATCGATCATCGAGTCGCCTACGACCTGCAGCAGGAAGAGGTCCCCATCGCCCACCAGGCGCGAGGGCAGGGTGAAGACGTCCTCGATCTGCTCCTCGGCGGTGATGGGGACGCCGGCGGCGATCCGGCCGACCAGTGGGACCGAGACGGAGTTCGCGGAGACCTCCGGAACCGGCGGCGGCTCGGGGGCCCCATCGTCCTCGGGCAGGAACACCTCCATCGCGCGCGGACGCTTGGGGTCGCGGCGCAGGAACCCCTTGCGCTCGAGGGCCTGCAGCTGATGGGAGACCGACGAGGATGAGGTCAGGCCGACCGCGTCACCGATCTCCCGCATGCTCGGCGGGTACCCGCGCGCGGCGATCGCGGCATTGATGGTCTCCAGCACCAGGCGCTGACGCCGGGTGAGCCCGGCGGTCGCGGCGTCGGCCGGCGCGTCGCCCCGTGCCCTGGTCGGCTGACTGGGGGTGGGGATGCTCGACATCATCGGGCAGGCCTCCTGGCTTCGTCTGTCGGACCCTCGCGGTTCCGTTGTCCTGTCACCCAGCGTAGGGCGGCACGCACCGGATGCCAAACACCTGTTCGAGGTTTCCCTTGCGTGTCGCGCGGCGATGGGGCTACAGTCGCACACACATTCGATCGAACAGGAGTTCGGACATGCGTACGGAAACAGCCGCTGTTCTCCCCTTCCCGCAGCGCCGCACCGAGCCGGGCGAGGGCGCCGGTCGAGCGAACGTTCGACTCGAGGTCAGTCGCCGCGGGCGCCTCGTGCTGATGATGATCGCCTTCGTGCTCGGCCTGCTGGTGGCCGCCGCTGCGCTGCTCGCCTTCGACGTCCCGTTCGCGCTCGCCGACTCCGAGGACGAGCAGCAGGTCACGGTGACCGTCGAGGCCGGGGACACCTTGTGGGGGTACGCCGAGCAGTACGCTCCGGAGGGGATGAGCCCGCACGAGTTCGTGACCGAGGCGCGCAACCTCAACCATCTGCCCACCGGGCGCATCACCGCCGGCCAGCAGATCGAGCTGCCGGCCGCCGAGGGCGCGGCCCACTGACACTCCGGGTGCCGGCCTGACGTCCGGGACGCGGCGGTATCCTGAGTGGATGCACTGCCCGTTCTGCCGCCATCCCGATTCCCGGGTCGTGGACTCCCGCACGTCGGACGATGGCGCGACCATCCGGCGCCGACGACAGTGCCCGAACTGCTCCCGGCGCTTCTCCACCTCGGAGACCGCATCGCTGTCGGTGCAGAAGCGCTCCGGTGTGAGCGAGCCGTTCAGCCGCGCGAAGGTGATCTCAGGCGTCCGCAAAGCCTGCCAGGGCCGGCCGGTCTCCGATGACGAGCTGGCGATGCTCGCCCAGCGGGTCGAGGAGGACATCCGCGCCAGCGGCCAGGCAGAGGTCGAGGCTCACCAGGTGGGTCTGTCGATCCTGCAGCCTCTCCAGGAACTCGACCTGGTGGCCTACCTCCGGTTCGCGAGCGTCTACCAGGACTTCGACTCGCTCGATGACTTCGATGCGGCGATCGCCCGGTTGCGGGCCGAGGGCGGCGGCACGGCCCGGGGCGCAGCGAGCCCGGCAAGCTCGGACTGACCCGCGGCAGGTGCGGACCGACCGGCGCGAGTGTCGGCTCGAGCCCGATCCGACGCCTCTCCGGGAGCCCTCGGATCGACGGATTATGTGGACGTGGTTCAGGACCACGGCCGGCTGTGCATAGGATATCCCTCGTGCACTCACGCAGTGCACACCTGATCGGCGGTCGTGGAGGGGAAGCCACGGCCGCCGATCCCTCTCTCAGGCCGGCTCGATGCCGGGCGGCAGATCCCGGGCGTGGACGATGCCGAGATGCTGCGTGGTCCGCGTCATCGCGACGTAGAGACCCCCGGCGCCGTGGTCCTCGACCAGCTCGGCCGGCTCGACGATGATCACGCCGTCGAACTCCAGGCCCTTGGCCTCCTGAGCGGTCATCACGGCGACCTCGTCGTCGACACCCGCAGACCCGCCGCCCACGCTGGGCAGGTCCGGGCGCGAACTCAGATCCTTCAGCATGGCAGCCGTCCGCCCCTCGGCCGTGATGACGGCCAGCCGTCCGATCCCGTCGGCGTGCGCGGCGGCGACCGCATCCCCGGCCCGCTGTGCCAGCTCCGGCTCGGCCGCGCGCTCGATGAGGGGGCCCCGATCGCCCTCGCGCACCGAGCTGACCGTTGTCACCGGCAGGTCGTGAGCCGTCGCCATCGCGACCGCTCGATCCATGATCCGGCTCGGAGTGCGGTAGTTCACAGTCAGGCGCTCCACCTGGAGCCGATCCTGCACGTAGGGGCCGAGCGCATCGGACCACGACGCCGTGCCGCCGGCCGAGGAGGTCTGGGCGACGTCGCCGACCACGGTGAACGACTTGGTGGGGGCCCGTCGCATCAGCGCGCGCCAGCTCATCGGGGAGTGCTCCTGCGCTTCATCCACCACCACGTGTCCGTAGGTCCAGCTGCGCTCGGAGGACGCCCGCTCGGCGAGCGTGCGGCCGTCCCGCAGCTGACTGACCTGGTCGGCGAGGTCCTCGGCGCGCACGATGCCGGAGGTGTCGATGTTCTCGATCACCTTGCGGGCGTAGTCGACGTCGGCCTCGCGCCGGCCGGCGGCCTCGCGGGCACGTGCCTCCGCCGGCGCGGCATCCTCCCCGAGGAGTTCGGCGACCTCGTCGAGCAGCGGGATGTCCTCGACGGTCCACGGGGAGTCCTTGGGGCGCACCAGCACGTCGACCCGGTCGGCCAGCGACCGCGGAGCTGCGGCCCGCAGCCGGTCGGGCCGGGAGAACAGGATCCGCAGGAAACCCTGCGGGGTGTAGGGGAGCCAGGCGAGATTCAGCTGTCGCTTGATCTCGGGGTCATGCCGCAGGTCCGAGAGCAGATCCGGTCGGTCCTCCGGGACGACGGTGTGTCCGCGGGCCTTGAGAGCCTTCTCGTAGCTCTCGACGAGGCGGTCCATGGCGGCTCGCACGAACACGGCGCGGGCGGCGTTGTGGGGCTTGTGGGTGGCACGTGCCTCGCGGCGGGCGGACCGGATCGCATCCCGGGTGAGCGTGAGCGGCGTGCCGTCGATGCGCAGCGTGATGTCGGACGCCGGGACCACCTGGCGCTGCTTGACGGCACGGGCGATCAGCTCGGTCATGGCGACGTCGCCCTTGAGGCGAGCGACGTCATCGGTGTCATGGACGAACGTCTCGATGCCGGGGAAGAGCTCGCCGGGGGTCAGCATGACCACGCCGGATTCTCCGAGGCTCGGCAGCACGCGCTCGATGTAGCGCAGGAACCCCGGGGTGGGGGCCATGATCAGCACGCCGGAATGCTCGAGGCGGCGACGGTGGGTGTACAGCAGGTAGGCGGCGCGGTGCAGGGCTACCGCGGTCTTGCCCGTGCCCGGCCCGCCCTGGACGACGAGGACACCACGGTTCTCGGAGCGGATGATGCGGTCCTGCTCGGACTGGATGGTGGCGACGATGTCCCCCATGCGCCCCGTGCGCTGGCCCGAGACGGCTGCGAGCAGAGCTCCCTCGCCCTGGAGCACCACGTCGTGATCCTCGTTGTCCAGGACCGACTGGTCCAGCACGTCGTCCTCGAGACCGACGACGGTCCGGCCGCGGCTGATCAGGTGCCGGCGCAGGCGCACTCCCTGACGGTCGGTGCTGGTGGCCTGGTAGAAGGCGGCCGCCGCAGGTGCGCGCCAGTCCACCAGGAGCTGCTCGCGGTCCGGGGTGAACAGGCCGATCCGGCCGATGTAGCGGCGGGCCTCGTCCTCGGTGTCGAGGCGGCCGAACACGACGCTGCGGGCGACCGAGCGCAGCAGGGCGAGCCGATCCTCGTACAGCGCCATGAACGAGTCGCGCTCGGACCGATTCTGGTGCGTCGATGCGTGCTGCGAGGCTTGGATCTGGTCGAGATTGCCCTCGACCTGGCCGATCAGTTCATCCAGTCGCTCGTAGAGCCGATCGGCGTAGGCCTGTTCACGCGCGATCTCCCGAGCGATCTGTCCTTCAGCGTCGTCCACGGACCTGTTCCCCCTGACGGTTGATCCTCACGCCCCGCCGCGCCGGGCGGACCCGGGGTCGGCGAAGCACGGTGGTCCATTATGGTGGACGGGTCTGGGTGTGCGTGCCATCCGGTACGTGACATCCAGCCGGCCGCGAGGGAGGAGACGCCGATGCGTGACCCGCGTGACCTGTACCGGTTCGAGTCCGCCGATGTGCTGGCGGCAGTGCCCCGTACCGGTCTGACTCTGGTCCATGCCCTGCCGGGTCTGGTCGATGCGGGCAATGCCTGCAAGATCGCCTCCACGTACCTGCGTGATGAGCTGCGGCATCTGCGGCTCGTCTCGTTCGACATGGACGAGCTGCTGGACTATCGCGGCTCCCGTCCGCAGGCGGTCTTCGACGGGACGTCGTACACGAGCGTCGACGTCCCGGATCTGACTCTGTCGCTGATGTACGACGAGGCGGACCGTCCCTTCCTCTTCCTCGACGGGCCGGAGCCGGACCTCCAGTGGCGCCGGCTCGCCGAGGCGCTGATCGATCTGGTCGAGTTCTTCGAGGTCGAACGCGTGGTCGGGATGCAGGCGGTTCCCATGGCCGTCCCGCACACCCGTCCGATCGGTCTGTTCGCGCACGCCAACGATCCCTCCCTGCTGGGGCGGCCCCAGGCCCAGGGCACGCCCGCCCCCGGCACGAGCATGGGCGACGAGGACGGGGAGTCCTCGGAGATCGTCGTGCCGGCGGCGTTCGGCGCTCTGCTGGAGAACCGGCTCGGCAGTGCGGACCACCCGGCGATGGGATACGCGGCGCAGATCCCGCATTACCTCACCAGGACCGATTTCCCGGCCGGAGCCCTCGCGCTGCTGAGGCGGGTCAGCGGCGCGGCCGGACTCGACCTGCCCCTGGTCCACCTGGGAGATCTCACGGACGCGGCGACCGTCGCCCTGCAGGAGACCCTCGCGCAGAACAGCGAGGTGCGCCAGATCGTCACCGCCCTGGAGGAGCAGTACGACTCCACCGGTGAGGACGGCGATTCCACGCCGATCGGGACCACGATGGACCTGCCGACGGCCGAGGAGATCGGGGAGCACTTCGAGCGCTTCCTGGCCGATCACGACGACGGCCCCGAGGATCCGCCCCGGCTGTGAGGACCGGGTCTTCGGGTCCGTCCGGCCCGGGTGCCGCCTGCCCGCACCGTGAGGCCGAAGTCGCCCCTCAGGCGCTCTCTCCCGCGTCGGCTCCGGTGCCAGGGACCGCTCAGTGCGTCCGGTCGGCACTGCGGAGTTCGTTACGCCTTCGTGACCGTGCGTCGCGGAACTCCGTGTGAACGGGGCCACGGCCGTGACAGAATGGTGGTGTTGCGGTGATGCAGGTCCAGCAGGAAAGTCCGTCGACGGTGCCTCGGCACAGCAGTACGGCATGCACCTGACGCCACCCGCCTCGGCGGGGGACGGCTTCACGCGGCACCGCGATCGCGCATTGCGATCGTTGATGGACGACACAGAAGGTGACAGGTATGGCACAGGGCTCGGTCAAGTGGTTCAACGCCGAAAAGGGCTACGGATTCATCGAGATCGACGGAGGCGGCGCAGACGTCTTCGTGCACCACAGCAAGATCGACATGGACGGCTACCGCGCCCTCGACGAGGGTCAGCGCGTGGAGTTCGAGGTCAGCCAGGGCGACAAGGGGCCGCAGGCCGAGCAGGTTCGCCCCCTCTGATCCACGGCAACTCCCCGAATCTCACGGGCCGGGCAGGAGCATCGCGCTCCTGCCCGGCCCGTCGTCGTCCGGGCGGTCACCGGGATGGAGCACCGGCCCGCCCCTGATCCTGGCCCAGGATCTTTCCTGCTCGAGCCAGGGCGGCAACCTGGGACGCCGGTGCCAGCCGTACCGAGACCGCATCCGACCGCAGCGCACGATCGATGCCCTCCGGCAGCGGCTGATCCGAGGCCACCAGGACGCAGTTGCCCCGGCGCTTGCCGGTCAGGTGCGCGGGCTCGGCGATGGCGCCCACGTACCCGAACACGGCCGAGAGGGTCGCGATCTCGTCGGCGAGCAGCCCGGTCCCGGGCGGTGCCGCACAGTTGGCGAGATAGATCCCTCCGCCGCGGAGCACCCGCGCCGCGTGCTCCGCGGCGTGGATGCTTATCAGCGGTTCGGGAGTGACCGGGCCGGAGAACACATCCCGGACCAGCACATCGAAGCGGTCATCGCGCCACGATTCCAACGCCGTCAGCGCGTCGTCGATGCGCAGGCGCAGCTGCGGCGAGCGCGGCAGGTCGAACCAGGTGCGCACCTGCTTCGCCAGCAGCTCGTCGATCTCCACGACGATCTGCCGGGAACGGGGGTACCGGGAGGCGATGGCCCGCGGCAGCGAGCAGCCGCCTCCGCCCAGGTGGGCGACCTGCAGTGCCCCAGCGGCGACGTCACCCTCGGCCTCGTACCCGGCCGGCCCGCCGAATCCCTCGTCGAGGACGAGCAGCATCCAGCGCATGTACTCGAACACCAGATGCTCGGGATCGGGGTTCAGCTGCGACGAGGGCACCCCGTTGACATCCAGCAGCACGGAGCCGTCGTTCTCCAGGGTGAGCCGGGCGGTACCCGTGGAGACGGGGATGGCGGTGTCGAGCGGACCGAGGTGCTCGAAGGGGGCGTGACGCACACGCTGGCGACGGGGCATCGACCCACTGTAGGAGACCTCGGGTCCCGGCGCGCGGCGACCGTTCCTCCCCAATGCTCCGTCCTCCACTCGAAACAGCCGCGCGGCTCATCCGTCGGAGCCCGCCTCTAGCGTTCACGGTACGACGCAGCCACAGCGATCACGCGGATCGCACGGTCGGCTCGACGTGGACCAGGAGAGGAGCACCGATGAGCACCACGCAGTCCCGCCGGCGAGGAGACGCCTCCACGCTCTCGGCCGGCTCCCGCAGCCTGCGACTGCGTCTCGCGCACCTGGACCAGGACCAGGCAGATCTCGAACGCGCCCGCGATCTCCTTCGGCAGGGGAGTGCCGCGGCCGCCGACGATCCCCGCGAAGCGTTCGAACTGGTCCACCGCGCAGCGCTGCGTGGGGCGGGCGTGCTGGTCGCCCGCGCCAATCGCGACCGCCGCCGGAAGCTCCCCCTGAATGTGTGGACCGCGCTGGAACGCCTCGGCGGCCCGGACGCGGAGCGCGCGAGCCGCCTGACACCTCTGGTCGCCGAACGGGTCCGTCTGGACCGTGATCCGACGGCGATGCCCGACCCTCAGCTGCTTCGCCAGCATCTCGAGCAGACCGGGGAGCACCTGGAGGAGATCTCCGAGCGCGTCCTCGCCGACCTGCCCGCGCACATGACGGCACTGGCCGGCTGATCCGATCGCCGACCGCCAGGCGGGTCCCGGCACGGAGGTCCCGAGTAGAGTTCCGGCACGAAGGAGGTGCCGATGGACAGTGCACGCGGTGGACGCGAGGCGGGTGCGGCCGCCGGGGCCGCCCCGGAGGAGATCCCCGGCATCCTGCACCTGGACATGGACGCCTTCTTCGCCTCCGTCGAGGTCCGTGACGATCCCGGCCTGCGCGGCCTTCCCGTCGTGGTCGGGGGATCGGGCGCCCGCGGAGTGGTGGCGGCCGCGAGCTACCCCGCCCGCCGCCGCGGTATCCGCTCGGCCATGGCGATGTCCACGGCGCGGCGCCTGGCTCCGGATCTTGTGATCATCCCGCCCCGTATCGATCGCTACCGCGAGACGTCGGCGCGCGTCATGGAGCTGTTGGCGTCCGTGGTCGCCCAGGTCGAGCAGATCAGCATCGATGAGGCCTTCCTCGACGTCCGCGGCGCGCGCCGGCTCTTCGGGGAGCCCGAGGACGTCGCCGCTCTGCTGAGGGGGAAGATTCGCGACGAGCTCGGGCTGCCCAGCTCCGTGGGCGGTTCGGTCTCGCGTCCTGTCGCCAAGATCGCGTCGGCACAGGCCAAGCCCGACGGCATGCTCATCGTGCCCGCGGCGCAGACCGCCGAGTTCCTGGCGCCGCTGCCGGTCTCGGTGATCTCGGGCATCGGCCCGAAGGCCGTGGAGTCCCTGGAGCGGATCGGGGTGCACACCGTCGGTCAGGTCCGCGAGATCCCGCTGACGACGCTGACCCGGGCGCTCGGCCCGCGGGCCGCGGAGGTGGCCAGGCTGGCCGACGGCAGCGATCGCACCGGGCTCGGGCAACGGGTGCGTGATAAGTCGCTGGGCACCGAGCGCACCTGGGACGAGGACCTCACCGATCCAGGAGAAGTGCGCCGGCGGATCACCGTGATGGCCGATGACGTCGCCCGGCAGCTGCGCCGTTCCGGGTTCGTGGCGCGGACCGTGGTGCTCAAGCTCCGCAGTCCCGACGGGACCACGATCACGCGATCCTCGAGCCTGGAGCATCCGACGGCCAGCGGAGAGAGACTGCGAGAACAGGTCGTCGCCCTCTGGGATCGCGAGCGGCACCGGCTGCGCAGGGTCCGTCTGGCCGGGGTGCGGGCCACCCATCTGGAGCCGGCCTCCGGTGCTCCCATCCAGCATGAGCTGACCGCGCGGTCCGCAGGCTGGCACGACCTCGAGGCGGCTATGGACCGCACTCTGGACCGATTCGGGTCCTCGAGTCTCAGCAGGGGCTCCACGCTGGGCCCGCCGCCCGACGGGTCGCAGCAGACCGGGCCGGACCAGGGTTCGGCGCACCCCTGAGCGCAGGCGGCGGCGCCGGTGTCGCGCTGCTCGAGCGCGAGTGTTCCCATTACTCAGGAAGGGGCTCTAAACTGGGTGAACCGCCGACGAGGGCAGTGGTCCACCAGGGCCCCTCCACGATCGGCGGCCGGGGCGCCGACCAGGCGCGAAAGGACGGGGACAAGGAGCGGGACCATGCCGCTGTCTGAACACGAGCAGAAGATGCTCGACGAGATGGAACGTCAGCTCTACGCCGACGATCCGCGCCTCGCGCGCGCTTTCACGCCGGCCAAGAACCCGCGTCGCAACGGGCGCCGGATCGCCATCGGGCTCGGAGGGGTGGTCGTCGGCCTCGGAGTCCTGGTCCTGGCCGTGGCTCTGCCCGCCGTCTGGCTCGGAGTGATCGCCTTCCTGGGGATGCTCGCCGGCGCGATCTACGCGGTCACCGCTCCCGGGTCGTCCACGCAGGATGACGGTTCGTCGGGCAACGGAGGCAACGGCGGATCCGGGCCCGGAGCCCCGCGCGGCGACAGCGGTGGCACCTTCATGCGGAAGCTGGAGGAGCGCTGGGAGAAGCGGTCCGGGGACGATCCCCGACTGTGATCCTCTCCGCAAGCGGACTCCCGAGGCTCGATCCCGCCTGCCGGGGCTAGCCGCCGCCTGCCGGATCCTTCCGGTACGGGCCAGCAGTAGCCCGCGGCCGGATCCTGCCCGCAGAAGTTAGCTGCTGCCCGCGTCCGGATCCTGCCCGCAGAAGTTAGCTGCTGCCCGCGTCCGGATCCTGCCCGCAGAAGTTAGCTGCTGCCCGCGTCCGGATCCTGCCCGCAGAAGTTAGCTGCTGCCCGCGTCCGGATCCTGCCCGCAGAAGTTAGCTGCTGCCCGCGTCCGGATCCTGCCCGGCGGTACTCCAGCGACCAGGCGCGGCGCATATCGCCGCGCCTGTGCGTGTCAGTACCGTCCAGCCGGAAACGCCCGCGCAGCACGCCGGTCGGAGCGCCCGCGCAGCACGCCGGTCGGAGCGCCCGCGCAGCACACCGGCCGGAGCGCCCGCGCAGCGTGCCGACTGGACCCGGGCAGCGGTTCCTGACGCACTGGGCCCGACGACGCACACCCTGCTCCACCGATGCCCCGGCTCCCTCGAGCCGGGGCATCGTCATGCCCCGGCGGGTACTCCCTCCGCGCCACGCCCAGGCGTTTCCCCCGGATTCCCCACATCCCTCCACCGGAGCCCTCCCTCTCGCTCCACCGCCATCCCCGCGTTCCTCCTCGTGCCGGCCGCGGTGCTATGACCTGCGACTTTGGTGAACGTGAGGCTCGGGCGTGCCGACGGCGCCCGGTCCCGCCGGGCGCTGTGGCGGCCTCGCCAACGCGCCGCGCGGAGATTTCCCCCACCTTGCACCACGTCTCTGACCTGGGTTGATGTGACGAAGCGCCGTCGTTCTGGGGGCAGGGGTAGCGGTATGTGGGGACTAGTGGGGTAAAGTGGAGCGCGTTGGGAGGAGATGGGTTTCGGATCGCACGAGTCACGGTGAGTGAAGGGGGGTCGAGATGTTCCTCGGCACCTTCACGCCCAAGCTCGACGAGAAGGGACGCCTGATCTTCCCGGCCAAGTTCCGCGACGAGCTCGCCTCGGGACTGGTCATGACTCGTGGGCAGGAGCACTGCATCGCCGTGTACCCGCTCGCCGAGTTCCGCCAGAAGCTCGAGGAGGCCCGTCGGGCGCCCACCACCGATCGCCGCACGCGCGACTACCTGCGTGTGCTGCTGTCCGGCGCGGAGGACGTCATCCCGGACAAGCAGGGCCGGATCACCATCCCGGGACATCTGCGCGGTTACGCGGACCTGGACCGGGAGTGCGCCGTCATCGGTGCACTCGACCGGCTCGAGATCTGGTCGCTCCCGGCCTGGGAGCGCTACCTCGAGCAGAAGGAAGAAGGCTTCGCCGAGACCTCCGAAGAGGTGGTCCCCGGCCTGTTCTGAGTTCCGCCCGAGGGCCATCCGTCCTGTGAGACCTCTCGTCGTTCCCGCCCCGATGCAACTTCCCCGGCAGCGGGTCGGGAACGACGAGGAATCTGACAGGACGGCACCGCGACCAGGAACCCGGGGCCGACCGGGACGGAGCGATCCGCACCCGGACCACGGCATCCAGAACACGGAACACCGACAGCACACACCGGACCCAGGGGAGGGGTGACATGGACGAGACGCAGCGCGACCTGCCCGCGGAGGACCGGCACGTCCCCGTGCTGCTCGAGACCTCGGTCGAGCTCCTCGCCCCCGCCCTCCAGGAGCCCGGAGCCGTCCACGTCGACGCCACCCTCGGGATGGGCGGCCACGCCGCCGCCGTCCTCCACGCCGCTCCCCAGGCCCGGCTCGTCGGGATCGACCGCGATCCGCAGGCGCTCGAACTCGCCCGCCGTCGGCTGGAGCAGGAGGGGCTGGGGGAGCGGGCCACCCTCGTCCACGCCACCTACGACGAGATCCCCGACGTCCTGGAGGAGCTCGGGCTGCCCGGCGCCCACGGCGTGATGATGGACCTGGGCCTGTCCAGCTTCCAGATCGACACCGCCGAGCGAGGCTTCTCCTACGCGGCCGACGCGCCGCTGGACATGCGGATGGACACTTCATCGGACGGCCCCACCGCCGCTGATCTCCTGCGCGAGCTCCCCGAGGCCGAGATCTCCCGCATCCTCCACGACCTCGGGGACGAGCGCTTCGCCCGCCGTATCGCCCGCCGCATCGTCGAGCGCCGCCAGGAGGCTCCGCTGACCCGCAGCGGCGAGCTGGTCGAGCTGCTGGACCGCGCGGTCCCCGCCGCCTCCAAGGCCAGCGGAGGGCACCCGGCCAAGCGCACCTTCCAGGCGCTGCGGATCGCCGTGAACCAGGAGCTCGAGATCCTCGCCTCCGCGATCGACTCCGCCCTGGACTGCCTGCACGTGGGCGGCCGCATCGTCGTGGAGTCCTACCACTCGGGCGAGGACCGCCTGGTCAAGACCGCCTTCGCGCGACGGACCCGGTCCTCGGCACCCCCCGGACTGCCGGTCGAGCTCGAGGAGCACCGGCCCACCTTCACCCCGCTCGTGCGCGGGGCCCTCCAGGCCGACGAGATCGAGCGCGGATCCAACGCCCGCGCCGGATCCGTCCGGCTCCGCGCACTGACCCGTACCCGATCCGCCGAGGGAGCACACTGAGATGGCCACCACGTCAGCCGTTCACGCCCCCGCCGTCCGCCCGGTCCGCAAGCCCGGGACGAGCGCCGCCCCGAAGCCGCGACTGACCGTCGTCGCCGCCCCGAAGGCCGCCGGCAGTTCGATGCCGTTCACCCTCCTGTGCACCCTGATCGTCGCGGCCACGCTCGCGGCACTGCTGTACATGAACATCCAGATGTCCGGCACCAGCTACGAGATCACCCGGCTGCAGAGCCAATCCCAGCGGCTGACCGAGGAGCGCCAGGCGCTCGCGGAGACCAATGAACGGCTCGGCACGCCGCAGGAGCTCGAGCGCCAGGCCCGCGAGATCGGCATGGTCCCGGTCAGCGATCCGGCATATATCGACCTCGACACGGGCGAGGTCATCGGTGAGACGTCCCCGTCGGAGCAGACTGAGGGCAATCCGGAACTCAAGGAGGTGCCTGCGGAGGCCGCCGTCCCGCAGGCAGAGATCTACGACGAGCCCGAGAGCTACCACGGCATGGGCAACGAGGGCAACGAGGGAGACTGACCATGGCGCGGTCCCGCAGCTCGCGCACCACCCGGGCCCGCCGGCCCGCGGGCGGGGCGCGCTTCCCCCAGGCCCGGGTCGGCGCCCCGGCCGTTCGTCACCGGTTGCTGATCTGCATGATCATGGTCGCCGTCATGGCACTGTCCGGACGGTTGATCTGGGTCCAGGGCCTGGACGCGAGCGCGCGGGCGCAGGAGGCGATCGAGCAGCGCACCGTCGAGCGCACCATCCCGGCTCTGCGCGGGGACATCCTCGACCGTGACGGCACCACGATGGCCAGCTCCGTCGAGCGCTACGACCTGTGGGTCAACCAGCGGCAGGTCGACGACTACAAGCAGAACGCCGAGGACGGGGAGGCCTCCGGCGTCGAGGCCGCCGCCCAGGAGCTGGCGCCCGTGCTCGACATGTCCGTCGCCGACACCGAGAAGGCCCTCACCGGCGACAGCGGGTTCAAGTACCTCCAGAAGAACGTCGACCCCAAGGTGCGCGACGCGGTGATCTCACTGCGGATCAACGGCATCGGCGCCGACCGCGTCGCCGACCGCATCTATCCGGCCGGGTCCGTCGGCGGCAACATCCTCGGCTTCGTCGGATCCGACGGCACCGCGCTGGCCGGCACCGAGCTGTCGTTCGACGAGGCACTCAGCGGCACCGACGGAAAGACCACCTACGAGCGCGGGGCCGGCGGTCAGATCATCCCGACCGGGAAGCAGGAGACCACCCCTGCCGTCGACGGCAGTGATGTGGTGCTCACCATCGATCGCGACCTGCAGTGGAAGGCGCAGCAGATCGTCGCCGGAGCCGTGGATCAGTGGGGCGCCACCGGCGGCAGCGCGGTCGTGCTGAACGCCCAGACCGGTCAGGTGCTGGCCCTGGCCGAGCACCCCACCTTCGACCCCAACGACCCCGGTGCCGCCGAGGAGAAGAACCGCGGCAACCGGTCGATCTCCAGCGTGTTCGAGCCGGGCTCGACGGGGAAGCTGTTCACGATGTCCGCCGCCCTGGAGGAAGGAAAGGTGACGCCGGAGTCGCAGTACGAGATTCCCTACGAGAAGTACTTCGACGGGCACCGGATCAAGGACTCCCACTACCACGAGCACCAGCGGCTCACCCTCGCGGGCGTGCTCAAGCACAGCTCCAACGTCGGCACCGTCCAGGTCGCCGAGACTCTCTCCCCGGACACTCGCTACGACTACCTGCGCGCCTTCGGCCTCGGCGAGCCGACCGGGGTGGAGCTGCCGGGCGAGTCCGCCGGCATACTCCGCCCGGCCGATGAGTGGAACGGGCGCACCCGCTATACGGCATCGTTCGGACAGGGGTACAGCGTCAATGCCCTGCAGATGGTCTCCGCCGTCGGCACCTTCGCCAACGACGGCGTGCGGGTCCAGCCCTCGCTCATCGACGGCACCCGTCAGGAGGATGGCAGCATCGAGCCGGCTCACCAGGCCGAGAGCACCCGCGTGGTCTCCAGCGAGACGGCTGCGACGATGCGCGCCCTCATGGACAACAACGTCGAGGAGGGCTCCGCAGCCAGCGTGACGGGCTATGCCACCGCCGGGAAGTCCGGGACCGCGCAGACCGGGAAGGACACCTACACCGCCTCCTTCATCGGTTTCGCCCCGGCCGACGACCCCGACCTCGTGGTCGGCGTGTTCCTCTTCGGTCTGGACAGCTTCATCTCCGGGACCAAGTCCGCCTCCCCCGCCTTCTCCGAGCTGACCACCTTCGCCCTGCAGAACCAGGGCATCCCGCCCACCGGTCAGCCGGGCCGCGAGCTGGAGAACGAGTGGTGAGCGACGCCGTGCCCCCTGCTCCTCAGCCTCCCGCGGACTCTGCGGCCGACGGATCCCGCGACGCGGAACCGATCATCGACCCCGCTCGGCCCCGTCGGCCCGCAGGCGCGGGCGCAGGTGCCGTCGCGCGCGCACTGGGAGCCCCTGCGCCCGTCGAGGATCTGCCCCTGACCGGGGTCACCCTCGACTCCCGCAGCGTCCTGCCCGGGGACCTGTGGTGCGCGCTGCCGGGAGCCACCGCCCACGGCGCCGACTTCGCCGTCCAGGCTCGCGAGCTGGGGGCGGTCATGGCGCTGACGGACCCCACCGGCGAGGAGCGCTGCCGCCGCGCCGGTCTGCCTGTGCTCGTGGTCGAGGACCCCCGGCGGGCCACCGCCGTCGCCGCGGCGCTGGTCCAGGGCAGGCCTGCCGACCACCTTCGCACCGTCGGCGTGACCGGCACCAACGGCAAGACGTCGGTGACCACGGTCGTGACCCGCGCGCTGGACGCCCTCGGCGTGCCCGCCGGCGTGATCGGCACCAGCGGCACCACCTACCGCTCCGCCGACGGGACCGAGCATGCCGTCTCCACCGTGCGCACCACGCCTGAGGCCCCCGAACTGCACGGCATCCTCGCCCGCATGCGCGAGGACCGCGTGGAGGTCGCCTCCATGGAGGTCTCCAGTCACGCCCTGGTCCTCCACCGGGCCGACGGTCTGGTCTTCGACATCGCCTGCTTCACCAACCTCAGCCAGGACCACCTGGACTTCCACGGCTCGATGGAGGAGTACTACGCCGCCAAGCGACGCCTGTTCACTCCCGAGCACTCGGCCCGCGGCATCGTCTGTGTCGACGGCGAGTGGGGCCGGCGGCTGGCCCGCGAGGCAGAGGTGCCCGTGACCACCTATGCCACCCTGCCCGAGGTGCAGGCGGATCACACCGCGAGCGCCATCCGCGCCGAGGAGTACGGCAGCACCTTCACCGTCCACGGCCCCGAGGGGACGCGCACGCTGCACGCCGCCCTCCCCGGCCGCCACTACGTCGCCAACACCCTCGCCGCCGAGCTGCTGCTGGCCGCGGTCGGGCACAGCGGCCCCCACGTGACCCGCGCCCTCGCCGAGGCCGGCACGGTGCCCGGTCGGATGGAGCTGGTGGCCCTGGAGCCGGTGCGCGGCGTGGTCGACTACTCCCACACCGCCGACGCCCTCGAACAGGCGCTGAGCACCCTGCGCACCGTCCCTGGCACCCGACGGCTGCTGGTCGTGATGGGAGCCGGCGGGGACCGTGACCGCAGCAAACGACCGGTCATGGGCGAGGTCGCCGCCCGCCTCGCGGACGTGGTGATCATCACGGACGACAACCCCCGCACCGAAGACCCGGCCGAGATCCGCCGCGCCGTGCGCTCCGGCATCCCCGCAGGGACGAACGCGCAGGTCCACGACGTGGAAGGACGGGGCGACGCGATCGATCTCGCCGTCCGACTGGCCGACGTGGCAGACACCATCCTCGTGGCGGGCAAGGGGGCCGAGGCCGGACAGCAGATCGGCGGTATCGTCCATCCGTTCGATGACCGCCTCCGGCTGCGCGACGCGCTGGCCGCGCGCGGCGGATCGGGCGCCGACGACACCGACGGAGGACGCTGACCATGCTCACAACCACGGCACGGGAGATCGCCGACATCACCGGCGGCCGACTGGTGGGCGGAGCGACCGGGGACGAGACCGTCACCGGCGAGGCCCGCATCGACTCCCGCGAGGTCACCACCGGTGACCTCTTCGCCGCCTTCGCCGGCGAGCACGCCGATGGCCACGACTACCTCGGCGTCGCCCGTGAGGCCGGCGCCGCGCTCGCGCTCGCCTCCCGGGACCTCGGGGTGCCCGCGGTCCTGGTGGACGACGTGCGCGAGGCCCTGTCCCAGCTGGCGCGGGCCCAGCTCGCACGGGCCCGGGAGGTGGGCCCGGACCTGGTGGTCGTGGCGATCACCGGAAGCGCCGGCAAGACCGGCGCCAAGGATCTGCTCGGCACGATCCTGCGCACACAGGGGCCGACGATCGCACCCGTCGGCAGCTTCAACAATGAACTCGGGCTGCCGCTGACAGTGCTGCGGCTGACCAGCGAGACCCGTTTCCTCGTCCTGGAGATGGGCGCCCGCGGCATCGGGCACATCGCGGCACTGACCGCCATCGCGCGCCCCGACATCTCCCTCGTCCTCAACGTCGGCAGCGCCCACCTCGGCGAGTTCGGCAGCGTCGAGGCGATCGCGACGGCCAAGAGCGAGCTCGTCGAAGCGCTCGAGGCGACCGGACGGGCAGTCCTGAACGCGGAGGACCCGCGGGTGGCGGCGATGGCGTCCCGCACCGCCGCCGACTCCCTGATGTGGGGCTTCACCTCCGGCGACGTGCGCGGGGACGACCTCACCCTCGACGACGAGGCACGGATCCGCTTCACCCTCGTCGTCCCCGAGGGAGTGACCACCCTGCGCGGCGAGCCGATCCCGGCCGGGCGCTTCCCGGTGCGCCCCGACCTCCTCGGCGAGCACCTGGCCGCCACGGCGGTCGCCGCCCTGAGCGCGGCGCTGGCCGCCGGGGTGGACCCCGCCGCCGCGGTCGCCGCGCTGGATGGTGCCAAGCTCGCCTCCGGCCAGCGCATGGAGGCCATCCGCGCGGGCGGCGCGCTGATCATCGACGACGCCTACAACGCGAACCCGGATTCGATGCGGCACGCGCTGAAGACCCTGGCCCACCTCGGACGGGGGCGCCGCACCATCGCGGTCCTCGGCGAGATGCTCGAGCTCGGCCCGGACTCGGTGCGTCTGCACGACGAGATCGGCCGGCTGGTGGTGCGGCTGAACATCAGCCAGCTGTATGTCGTCGGCGACGGCGCGGCCCCCATCCACCATGGCGCGAGCCTCGAGGGCAGCTTCGGGGGCGAGTCCGAATACCTCGAGACCGTGGAGGATGCGATCGCTGTGCTAGAACGTACGGTGGCGCCCGGAGACGCGGTGCTGCTGAAGTCGTCCCGGGACGCCGGTCTGCGGCAGATCGCCCAGCCACTGATCGCGCACCTGGAGCGGCAGGTTCAGCCCACCTCGCGGGCGGATGGAGGAGACGACGCATGATCGCGATCATCATCGCGGGCGCCGGTGCCCTCATCCTCTCCATCGCGGGGACCCCGCTGTACATCAAGCTCCTGGTCAAACGCGGCTATGGTCAGTTCATCCGCGACGACGGACCCACCTCGCACGCCACCAAGCGCGGCACGCCCACCATGGGCGGCGTGGCGATCATCCTGGCCACGATCCTCGGATACTCCCTCTCCCACCTGGTGCTGCTGACGCCCCCCAGCGTCTCGGTGCTGCTGGTGCTGTTCCTCATGGTCGGGCTCGGCGTCGTCGGCTTCCTCGACGACTACCTCAAGATCTCCCAGCAGCGCAGCCTCGGTCTGCGTCCCCGCGCCAAGCTGCTCGGTCAGTTCCTGGTCGCGACCGCGTTCGCGGTGCTCGCCCTGCTGTTCCCCGACGGCGAGGGCAACACCCCGGCCTCGACCCAGCTGTCCCTGGTGCGGGACATCCCCTGGCTGGATCTCGCCTTCGGCGGGACCGTGCTCGGCTTCATCCTGTTCGCGATCTGGGCGAACTTCCTGGTCGCGGCCTGGTCCAACGGGGTGAACCTCACGGACGGGCTCGACGGTCTCGCGAGCGGGGCGACCATCATCTTCACCGCGACCTATCTGGTCGTGTGCTTCTGGCAATGGCGCCAGGTGTGCAACGTCGATCTCGACGCCGGGGGAATGGTGCGCTGCTACGAGGCCCGGGACCCCCTGGACGCCGCCGTGCTGTGCGCCGCGATCATCGGGGCCAGCGTCGGCTTCCTGTGGTGGAACACCTCGCCCGCCAAGATCTTCATGGGGGACACCGGCTCGCTCGCCCTGGGCGGCGCGATCGCGGGGCTGACGATCGTCTCCCGCACCGAGATCCTGGGCGCGATCATCGGCGGCCTGTTCGTGATGATCTCGCTGTCGGTGATCATCCAGGTCGGCAGCTTCAAACTCACCGGGCGGCGCGTGTTCCGCATGGCACCGCTGCAGCACCACTTCGAGCTCAAGGGCTGGAACGAGGTCACCATCGTGGTGCGCTTCTGGATCGTCGCCGGCATCCTCGCCGGGGTGGGCCTGGGCATCTTCTACCTCGACGCCCTGCCGAGGCTCACCTCATGACCGCGACCGCGACGGGGCCTGCCGGCCGGTCTCGCGCCGTCGAGGACCGGCCCTGGCCCGGGCTCGACGTGTCGGGACTGCGGATCCTGGTCACCGGCTTCGGCGTCTCCGGCTACGCCGTCGCGGACCAGACCATGCAGCGCGGTGCCCGGGTGCTCGTCGTCGACGGCTCCGAGACCCCTGCGATCCGCGAGCGGGCCCAGATCCTCGAGGTGCTCGGGGTCGAGGTCCGCCTCGGCCGGGAGCACACCCTCGCCCTTCCCCGCGACCGCGAGATCGACGTGGTGGTGACCTCGCCGGGATGGCGACCCGATCAGCCGCTGCTGACCGAGGCGGCAGAAGCCGGGATCCCCGTGTGGAGCGAGGTCGAACTGGCCCGCCGGATGCAGGCGCCCGACGGGCCCGCCTGGCTGGGGGTCACCGGCACCAACGGCAAGACCACGACGGTCACCATGCTCGAATCGATCCTGCAGCATGCGGGCCTGCGAGCAGTGGCCTGCGGCAACGTGGGGCTGCCCGTCATCGAGGCGGCGCTGGACCTCGAGGGCTTCGACGTGCTGGCGATAGAGCTGTCCAGCTTCCAGCTGCACTGGACCGAGCACCTGGACTGCGAGGCCGCCGCGGTGCTGAACGTCAGCGCGGACCACCTCGACTGGCACGGCGGCGCCCAGGAGTACGCGCGCGCCAAGGGCCGGATCTACGAGGGCGTGCGCACCGCCTGCATCTACACCGTCGCCGACGAGACCACCCTGCGCCTGGTCGAGGACGCCGACGTCGTCGAGGGCGCCCGGGCCGTCGGCCTGACACTGGGCTCACCGGGCCTGTCCGAACTGGGCGTGGTCGACGGGGTCCTGGTCGACCGCGCCTTCCTCGCCGAGCGTCGCAGCGCCGCGGCCGAGATCGGCACCCTCGCCGACCTCGAGCACCTCGGTCCGCACGGGGCCGGCCCCCACGTCGTGCTCGACGCGCTGGCCGCGGCGGCGCTGGCGCGTGCCTACGGCGTCCCGGCCCCAGCGGTCCGCGACGGACTGCGCGCCTACCGGATGGGCGGTCACCGGGCGGAGCAGATCGCGACGGTGGACGGCATCACCTTCGTCGACGACACCAAGGCCACCAACCCGGCCGCCGCGGCCGCCTCGCTCCGTGGGGCCGAGCGCATCGTGTGGATCGCCGGAGGTGACACCAAGGGCGCGGACCTCAGCGAGCTGGTCGCCTCCGCCCGCGATCGGCTGACCGGGGTCGTCCTGCTGGGACGCGACGAGGCGCCGTTCACCGCGGCACTGCAGCGACACGCCCCCGACGTCCCCGTGCGGCGCATCGATCCGGGTGACACTGACGATGCCGCCGGGCGCACCCGGCTCATGGAGGATGCGGTCCAGGCCGCGAGATCCCTCGCCACCGCAGGGGACGTGGTGCTGCTGGCACCGGCCGCCGCGTCCATCGACCAGTTCCGTGACTACGCGGAGCGGGGGGATCTGTTCGCGGCGGCCGTATCCCGACTGCCAGGAGCGAGCGCATGACGATCGACGAGACCCGTCAGACGCAGCGGACCCCGCAGGGGCAGCGGACCCGGCAGGGGCAGGATTCCCGCCGGTCCGCCGGTGTCGTCCGTCCCGACGAGGTCCAGCCGCTGGGGAACATCGGGACCCGCGTGCGTGACGGCGTCGGTTCTTGGCTGCGGTCCCCGGCCCTGGACTTCTACGGACTCATCATCGTCGGGACCCTGCTGATCGGCGTGGGCCTGGTGATGGTCCTGTCCTCGAGCGCGGTCCTGAACATCTCGCGGGGCAACTCGGGGTTCGCCGGGCTGTTCCGGCAGGGCACCTTCGCGGCGATGGGGCTGGTCCTGCTCGTCGTCGCCGCCTGCCTCCCGACCGGGTTCTACCGCAAGGCCGCCTGGCCGCTGCTCGGCCTCGGGCTGGCGTTGCAGTGCCTCGTCCACGTCCCCGGTCTCGGGGTGGAGGTCGACGGCAACCGCAACTGGATCAGCATCGGCGGCCAGACCCTCCAGCCCTCGGAGTTCCTCAAGCTCGCCCTCGCCGTATGGCTGGGAGCCCTGCTCGCGACCAAGCGCCCCCTGCTCCACCGGCCCGGACACATGCTGTTCCCGCTGGTCCCCGGCATCGTCGCCGCGCTGGGCCTGGTCGTCCTCGGTCATGATCTCGGCACCGCGATGGTGATGTGTCTGCTCGTCGCCGGGGCCGTGTGGGTGGCCGGCGTGCCACGACGGTGGTTCCTGGCCGTCGGCGCCGCGGGCCTGGCAGGCGTGATCGCCCTGACCATCACCAGCGCGAACCGTATGGCCCGCATCGGCAACTGGCTCCATGGCACCTGCGAGGGCGACTCCTGCTATCAGGCCGAGCAGGGTCTGATGGGCCTGGCCGAGGGCGGCTGGTGGGGCGTCGGGCTCGGCGAGTCCCGCATGAAATGGGGCCGGCTGCCGGCGGCCGAGGACGACTACATCTTCGCGATCATCGGCGAGGAGCTGGGACTGCTCGGCACCCTCGGCGTGCTCGCCCTGTTCGCCGTGCTCGCCCTGATCATGTTCCGCATGATCACGCGGATCGAGGACCACTTCACCCAGATCACCATCGCCGGCATCAGCGCCTGGCTGCTGGGCCAGGCCTTCGTGAACATGATGGTGGTCACCGGCCTGCTGCCCGTGATCGGTGTGCCGCTGCCCTTCATCTCCTCGGGCGGTTCGGCCCTGCTCGCCTCCATGGCGGCACTGGGAGTACTCATCTCCTTCGCCCGCCGGGAGCCAGGCGCCCGCGAGGCGATCGGCGCGCGCATGGGGGCGGTGCGCCGTTCCATCAGCGTGCTGCCCGCACCGCGCGACGCCGCCGGGAAGTCCGACGCGCGCCCGCGCCGCGACCGGGCCAAGGCCGGGCGGAGCTCGACATCGTCGAAGACCTCGAAGGCAGGACTCTCGGGCCCCTCGGGGTCCTCGAAGCCCGGGGGTGCCCGGACGTCCGGCGGGCCCTCCGGGACCGGCGGCTCCCGGAAGCCCGCCGGCACGCACAACGCCGCGGGCAGCCGGAACTCCACCGGATCCCGCCAGTCCCGGGCGTCGCGGAAGTCCGCGCCGTCCTCACGGAGGACACGATGACCGCGCCCGCCCCCGTCCGCATCCTGCTCGCCGGCGGCGGCAGCGCAGGCCACGTCTCCCCGCTGCTCGCCACCGCCGCCCAGATCAGCCGGCGCACCCCGGCTGCCGAGGTGCTCGTGCTCGGCACTCCGGACGGCCTCGAGACCGATCTGGTCCCTGCCGCCGGCTACGAGCTGGCGACCATCGACAAGGTGCCCTTCCCGCGGCGCCCCGACGGCGCCGCACTGCGCTTCCCCGCCCGCTTCACACGCACATTGCGCGAGGTCCGCACGCTCCTGCGCGAGCGCCGGATCGACGTGGTCGCCGGTTTCGGCGGCTACGTCTGTCCGCCCGCCTACCTTGCCGCCGCCTCCGCGGGCCTGCCCGTCGTCCTGCACGAGGCCAACCGGCGCCCCGGCCTGGCCAACCGGCTCGGAGCCCGCCGCGCCGCCGCCGTGCTCACCGCCCTCGAGGGCACCAAGCTTCCCGGAGCCCGCCACATCGGCATGCCGATGCGGGAGGGCATCGCCCACCTCGACCGGGCCGCGCGCCGCGACGAAGCGCGCCGGGCGCTGGACCTGGACCCCTCGGCGCCGGTCCTGCTGGCCACCGGCGGCTCCCTCGGCGCCCAACGCCTCAACCGTGCCGTGGCCGAGGCCGCAGACTCCTTCATCGCCGCCGGCGCCCAGATCCTCCACATCACCGGCCGGGGCAAGGCCGACGGCCTCACCGGACGACCCGGTCACCGGGTCGTCGAGTACGTCACCGCGATGGAGGACGCCTACGCCGCCGCTGACCTCGCGCTGACCCGCTCCGGAGCCGGCACGGTCTGCGAGCTCACGGCGATCGGCCTGCCCTCGGTCCTGGTCCCGCTGCCGATCGGCAACGGCGAGCAGGCCCTGAACGGCCGCGACGTGGTGGCCGCCGGCGGCGCCCTCAGGGTCGAGGACGCGGACCTCGATGCCGCCCATCTGCGCCACCACGTCCTCCCGCTCCTCCAGGACCCCGAGCGCCTGAGGACCATGGCCGACGCTGCCCGCGCCTTCGGCATCACCGACGCCGCCGAGGTCATGGCCGACGTCGTGACCGGCGTCGCACGCCGAGCCTGAGCCGGTCGCGCCCACCGCCCGGCTACGGTGACCACATGAGCCCCGTCGAAGCCCGCCCCGGCCATTGGGATCACCCGGCGCCGCGCTCCATCCTGCGCCCCGGGGACGTCATCACCCAGCCCAGCTGGCCGGCCGACCGCGCGGTCCGCAGCCTGCACGTGGTCCGCATCGGAGGCGCGGGCATGTCCGCCGTCGGCCGCCTCGCCCTCGAGGCCGGTCTGCAGGTCAGCGGCTCCGATTCCCAGGACGGCCAGTTCATCGGCCCTCTGCGCGAGGCGGGGGCCCGCATCGGCATCGGCTTCGACGCCGCCCTGCTGGCCGAGGACGTCGACGTGGTCGTGGTCTCCACCGCCGTTCGGCCCGACAACCCCGAGGTCCTCGCAGCGCACGAGCGCGGCATCCCCGTCATCCACCGTGCAGCCGCACTCGCCGGTCTCCTCGCGGGCAGGGAACTGGTCGCCGTCGCGGGGACGCACGGGAAGACGTCGACCACGGGTATGGCCGTCATGGCGCTGCGGGGCGCCGGCCAGGATCCCGCCTGGGCACTCGGCGCGGCCGTGCCGGACCTCGGTCGCAATGCGGGATTCGGCGGCACCGGCGACCACTCCGCGCCTGGCAGTGACTCCGCGCCCGGCGCCGGCTCCGCGCCCGACGGCGCGACCGGACCCGGCGGTGGCATCGCAGTCATCGAGGCCGACGAGTCCGATGGGTCCTTCCTCGCCTTCTCGCCGCGCTCCCTGGTGGTCACCAACCTCGAGCCCGACCATCTCGACTTCCACGGCGACGAGCAGACCCTCACCGCGGCCTTCGACGCGCTGACCATGCAGATCGTGCCCGGTGGCAGCCTTATCGTCTGTGCCGACGATCCCGGCGCCCGCGCGCTGGGGGAGCGGGCCGCGGCTCGCGGCGTCCCGGTGACCACGTACGGCAGCGATCCCGGCGCCGACTGGCGGGTGCTGTCCGAGCGCGGCGGCGCGGCCGGGGCCGAGATCGAGATCGGGACATCCGCGGACCGGTACACCTGCGAGCTCTCGGTGGCCGGCCATCACAACGTCCTCAACGCGGTCGGGGCCCTGGCGGCCGTGAGCGCCGCCGTCCCCGACGCGGACGTCGGCGCGCTGCTGGGAGGCCTGGCCACCTTCACGGGGGCCTCGCGGCGCTTCGACGTCGCGGGCCTGGCCGGGGGAGTGACCGTCGTCGACGACTACGCCCACCATCCCCGCGAGGTCGCCGCCACCATCGAGGCCGCCCGGGGCATCGTCGAGACGCAGCAGCGCGGCGGTCGCGTGCTGGTCGCGTTCCAGCCTCACCTCTTCTCCCGCACCCGCGACTTCGCGGCGGACTTCGCCGCAGTGCTCGGCGGCGCCGATCGCTCCTGGGTGCTGCCCGTCTACGCGGCCCGCGAGGACCCCGACCCGGGCATCGACGCCCGCACCATCACCGCCCACGCCCCCGGCGCGAGTGTGCAGCCGCTGACGGCGAGCGACCAGCTCCCCGCGACCGTGCGCGAGGTCGCGCGGCCCGGGGACCTGCTGCTCATGCTCGGCGCGGGAGACGTCGTCGAGCTCACGCCTGCCGTGATGGCCGCCCTCGATTCGCCACGGGAGGAGACGTGATGGCTCGCCGCCCCACTGCTCCGCGGCCGGTCCGACCGACCCGGCCCGCATCCCCCGCGGCCCGCCCCGCCGCGACCCGGCGACCGGACGGCTCCTCACCGTCGGCGACGAGTCCCAGCTCCGCGGCGCCTGCCTCCCGGGAGCGGTCCTTGCCCTCGTCGTCCGCGGGATCCTCGGCGACCTCTGCTGCCTCGGCATCATCGCCCGCCTCCGCGAATCCGGCCGCGTCCACGACCTCACCGAACCGGCGTCCGGCGCCGCAGTCCCCGTCACCCGCGCCGGCGCGGACGAGGCCCACCGGGGCGCCGCGTCGCTCGGCGTCATCCCGTCCGGAGACTGCTGGCACCACAGGAACCGCTGGTCCGCGCGCGAGGAGCGTCGGTCGGCGCGGTGACGCCGGTCGCGGCACGGCCGGTGGCGATGGCGCGGAGGGCGGCTCCGTCGTCCCGGCCGCCGGTCGCTTCCGCGACCTCGTCGCGGGCCGCCCCTGGCGCCGCCGCCGCCGGGCGATCCTGGCCACGGTCTCGGCGCTCGCACTGCTGATCGTGGCAGGCCTCGCCACCGCGGTGTTCCTGCCCTCGCTCCAGGTCCGCGAGATCACCATCGCGGGGCTCGGCTACGTCGAGGAGCAGCAGGTGCGCGAAGCGGTCGAGGGCCATACCGGGGACAGCGTGCTGCTGCTGCCGGGCTCCGAGATCGCCGAGGACGTCGCCGGTGTCCCGGGAGTGGAGTCCGCGGAGGTCGAGCGTGCCTGGCCCGACGGCGTCCACGTCACCGTCACCGAGGCCACCCCGGTCGCCCAGCTGACCCGGACCGACGGGAGCACCGGGGTGCTCGACGCCCAGGGGCAGGAGCTTCCCGCCGCAGCGGCCGAGGGGGCCACTCTGGTGCCCTTCGTGCTCGATGAGAACTCCTCGGACCCCGAGGGCGCCACGGCCGCGATGAGCGAGGTCCTCGCCGCCATGCCGGAGACGCTGCGCGGGTCCGTCCAGAAGGTCTCCGCCTCCAGCGACAGCGATGTCACGCTCGAACTCGCCCTGGAGGACGGCGGCACCAAGACGGTCGTGTGGGGCGACGCGGCCGACTCCGAGCTGAAGGTGGATGTGGTCCAGGCACTGGTCTCCCAGCCGGGCGACGTCATCGACGTCTCCTCCCCGGTCGCCCCGGTCACGCGCTGATCTGCCCTCGCCGGCCCACGCTGCGAGCCGGAGCATCCACGGGCGGTGATCCATCCCGCCATCCGCGGCCGACACGCGCCCGTGGTGTTTGCGTGCACGTGTCCTCGTCCATAGCGTCAAAGGAAAGGAGAGGCGCCCCGAAGTCCGAACCTCGAGTCGAGGTTGAGGGTTCTTCGGCAGTCGGCGACCAGATGCGACGCAGGCCCCTCTCTGCAGGTGAACGACAAGAGCAAGGACCCAAACGTGGCCGGAACCCAGATCTCCCTAGCAGTCATCAAGGTCGTCGGCGTCGGCGGCGGAGGTGTCAACGCTGTCAACCGCATGATCGACTCCGGCTTGAAGGGCGTCGAGTTCATCGCGATCAACACCGATGCCCAGGCGCTCCTCATGTCGGACGCGGACGTCAAGCTCGACGTCGGCAAGGAGATCACCCGTGGTCTCGGTGCCGGCGCCGACCCCGAGGTGGGCAAGCGCGCCGCCGAGGACCACGCCGAGGAGATCGAAGAGGTCCTCCGCGGCGCAGACATGGTCTTCGTGACCGCCGGTGAGGGCGGCGGCACCGGCACCGGTGGCGCCCCGGTGGTCGCCAAGATCGCCCGCAGCCTCGGCGCGCTGACGATCGGTGTCGTCACCCGACCCTTCACCTTCGAGGGACGCCGCCGCTCCACGCAGGCGGAGTCCGGCATCGACGCGCTCCAGGCCGAGGTCGACACCCTCATCGTCATCCCCAACGATCGCCTGCTGTCCATCGCGGACAAGCAGGTCTCGATGCTCGATGCCTTCAAATCGGCGGACCAGGTCCTCTTGTCCGGTGTCCAAGGCATCACGGACCTGATCACCACGCCGGGCTTGATCAACCTCGACTTCGCCGACGTCAAATCCGTCATGCAAGGGGCCGGCAGCGCCCTGATGGGCATCGGCTCGGCCCGCGGGGACGACCGTGCCCTGCAGGCCGCCGAGCTCGCCGTCTCCAGCCCGCTGCTGGAGGCTTCGATCGACGGCGCCTACGGCGTGCTGCTCTCCATCCAGGGCGGCAGCGACCTCGGGCTGTACGAGGTCTCCGAGGCCGCTCGCCTGGTCCAGGAGGCCGCCCATCCCGACGCGAACATCATCTTCGGCTCCGTCATCGACGACGCCCTCGGGGACGAGGTCCGGGTGACCGTCATCGCCGCCGGCTTCGAGGGCGGCGGGCCCGCCCCGCGCGCGGAGACCCCGCCGCTGCAGCGCTCCGAGCCGATCCCCGCTCCGCGTGCCTCCTCACAGCAGTCGCAGCCGTCGGCCTCGGGCACGGAGCGGCCGGCCGCTGTCGGCGCGGGCGCCGGTGCGGCCGCCACGCCGGGTGCCTGGGGGCTGCCGCAGCAGACCTTCTCGCCGTCCCGTCAGGACCAGGCCGGATCCGCGACCGAGCAGGCCGGGTCCGCTCAGGGGCAGTACGGCCAGACCGGCCAGAACGGTCAGTCCGGCCAGTACGGTCAGGCCGCCCAGAGCGGTCAGTCGGGACAGAGCGGCCAGGCAGGTCAGAACGGCCAGGCGGAGGAGCACGGTCAGTCCGGTCACCACGGCGGGGAGCAGCAGGCCCAGCCCCCGCAGCAGGGTCAGGACGGCTCACAGTCGGCGCCCCGCACCCAGGAGGAGCCGGCGCGGCCCCCGCGCATCGAGGAGCCGCCGTCGGACGACGACGACCTCGATCTGCCGTCCTTCCTGAAGTGAGCTCAGCTCTCCCGGTGCGGGCCTCGCGACATCGCGGGGCCCGCACCCTGTTCACGGGGCGGACCGGGGGAGTGAGCACCGGAGACTTCACCGGGCTGAACCTCGCACGTCACGTCGGGGACGACGCGGAGTGCGTCGAGCACAATCGTCAGCTGGTGGCGGAGGCAGTCGGTGCGCCGCTCGTGTTCGTCGACCAGGTCCACTCGGCCGCCGTCCACGTGCTGCCCGAGACGGGGCCCGTCCCCGCCGTCACGGCGGATGCGCTGGTCACGACCCGGCGCGACGTGGCGCTGGCCATCATGGTCGCCGACTGCCTGCCGGTTCTGCTGTCCGACCCGGTCTCGGGGACCGTCGCGGCGGCCCACGCCGGTCGCGCCGGGCTGCTCGGCGGGGTGCTGGAGAGGACCGTGGTCGAGATGGCGCGCTTCGGTGCCCGGCCCGGGGACGTGACGGTCACCGTCGGCCCGTCGATCTGCGGGCAGTGCTACGAGGTGCCGGAGCAGATGCGGGACCAGGCCGCCGAGCTCCTGCCCGCCGTCCATGCCGTGACCCGCTGGGGCACGCCCGCTCTCGACCTGCGTGCCGGGGCGGTCGCCGTGCTCACCGAGGCCGGGGTCCCGGCGGCCGCGATCGACGCAGGCGCTGCGTGCACACTCGAAGACGAGGAGTACTTCTCCTATCGGCGAGCGGCACGGACCGGTCGCTTCGCCGGCGTGATCCGTCGGGAGTGACCTCGCACGACACGGCCCCACGACACGCCGACCGCTTCCCGTGGAGGCGGAAAGCCCTGCTGTACTTTCTGGGGAGAAGGGCTTCCACGCACTCCCCGTGCTTCCCCGAAGCCCAGGTCAGCGTGAACAACGAACTGGGAGATCTGCGATGGGCAACTGGCGCAACGCCATGGTCGCACTCGGCCTCGCCAATGAGGTCGACGACGAATACTACGAGGACGAGCGGATCCGCCAGGACGAGGCGGCCGCTCCGGCTCGCCGCACCGAGCGTGGCCCGGAGCCCGCACCCGAACGGGAGGCCCAGGTGACCCCGATCCGACAGCGGTCGAACGTGGTGCCCATGGCGCCCGCAGTGGAGGAGTCGATGCATCGCATCACCACGATCCATCCGCGTTCCTACAATGACGCCAAGGCGATCGGCGAGTCCTTCCGTGACGGGGTCCCCGTCATCGTGAACCTCTCGGAGATGCAGGACGGCGACGCCAAGCGCATGGTCGACTTCTGCGCCGGGCTGATCTTCGGCCTGCGCGGCGACATCGAGCGCGTCACCTCCAAGGTCTTCCTGCTCTCGCCGGAGTTCGTCGAGGTCGACGGGGACACCTCGGCCGACGACACCGGCTTCTACAACCAGAGCTGAGCAATTCGGTGCAATTCGTCGCCGCGGTGCTGTACATCGCCGTCCTGGTGTACACGCTCGTGCTGCTGGCACGTCTGGTCCTGGAATGGATCCAGGCCTACGCCCGTGACTTCCGCCCCTCGGGGCTGGTGCTGGTGCTCTTCGAGGTCGTCTACACGCTGACCGATCCGCCCGTGAAGGCACTGAGGCGCCTGATCCCTCCGCTGCGCCTGGGCCCCGTCGCCCTCGACCTGAGCCTGATGATCCTGCTCGTCGGCGGCTGGATCCTGCTCGCCGTGCTGGCCCCGCTCGCGCGCTGATGCGCGCGGCGTCCAGGACGTCCTCCAACATCCGCTAGGCTGTCGGCACCGCGCCGTACGCGCACCACGACCCCAGAACGACGAGAAGGTGACCCATGGCTCTGATGCCCGATGACCTGCTGTCCAAGCGGTTCACCCCGGTCCGGTTCTCCGAGGGCTATGACATGGACGAGGTGGACAACTACCTCGACAACGACATCCTGCCGCGCCTGCAAGAGCTGATCGACGAGAACAACCGCCTGACCAAGGAGCTCGAGGAGGCGCACAACCGCATCGCCGAGCTCGAGTCCGCGCCTGCTGCCGCAGCGGCCACCGACGCCCCGGTCGTCGAGGACGAGGCGGTCATCGACGAGACGCCGGTCTCGGCGACGGCGGATGTCGACGCCGAGACGACGGCTCAGCAGCCCGCGGTCGCCGAGGCTCCGGCCGAGGAGCCCGTCGCCGGCGCTCCCGCTGTCGCCGACCAGGGCAGCCCGGACCAGTCCGCGGCCGGCATCATCGCCCTGGCGAACCGCCTTCACGACGAGTACGTCAAGAACGGTGAGGACGAGCGCGACCGGCTCATCTCCGAGGCCAACGAGGAGCACCGCCGCATCGTCTCCGAGGCTGAGGAGAAGTCCCGCACCACGCTGGCCGAGCTCGAGACCAAGAAGGCCGAGCTCGACAAGACCATCGAGGGCCTGCGCACCTTCGAGCGCGACTACCGCAACCGTCTGCGCAACTACCTCGAGAACCAGCTCCGCGAGCTGGACACGAGCGAGACGCAGGACAAGCAGGCGAACTTCGGTCTGTGAACCACGCTGCTTCCACGCCGACGAGCGCCGGGCCCGAGGGGTCCGGCGCTCGTCGCCGTGTGAGCCGTCTCGTCGTCCTGACGGGGATGGCCGCCGTCGCCGCGGTGATCGCCGTGGCCGACCAGATCACCAAGGCATGGGCGGAGCACAACCTGACGGAGCTCGAGCCCCAGCCGTTCCTCGGTGAGGTCCTCCAGCTGACGCTGCTGTACAACTCCGGCGCGGCCTGGGGGATGGGCGCCGGGATCACCCCGGTGGTGACCTGCCTGCAGATGGTCATCGTGACCGGCGTGGTGATCTTCGCCGTGCGCGCGGTGCGTTCGCTCTGGTACACCCTCGCGCTCGGCCTGATTCTCGGCGGGGCCCTGGGCAACATCCATGACCGGCTGCTGCGCGACCCCGGCCCCTTCCGCGGCGAGGTCGTCGATTTCCTCGAGCTGCCCAACTGGCCCGTCTTCAACGTGGCGGACATGGGCGTCGTCGGCGGCGCCATCCTCATCGTGCTGCTGGGGGTGCTCGGCCATGCCGCCGATCCGGCCGAGGCCGAGGCACGAGCTGGAGCGGAGCGGGCAGAGACCTCGCCGTCCGCCGTCGACGGACCGAGCAGCGAGGACGGACCGAGCACGGACGACCGGCCGAGCACGCAGGACCGGCCGAGCACCGACGACGCATCGCCCACGGAGGATCCCCGGTGAGCTCCTCGCGCTTCCTCATGGTTCCCGACGGACTCGCCGGCGAGCGCGTGGACGTGGGCATCTCGCGCATGCTGGGCCTCTCGCGCAGCCGCGCCGCCGACCTCATCGACGGCGGCCACGTCGAGATCGACGGGCAGGCACCGTCACGCTCCACCCGTCTGGAGCCCGGGGCGATGCTGAACGTCGAGCTGCCCGATGAGCGTCCCGCCGCCGAGGTCCGGCCGATGATCGCCGAGGGCATGAGCCTGGTCCACCAGGACGACGACATCGTGGTGATCGACAAGCCCGTCGGCGTCGCCGCACACCCCAGTCCCGGCTGGTCCGGGCCGACGGTGCTGGGGCATCTCGCCGCCGCCGGCGTGAGCATCCGCACCAGCGGTGACCCCGACCGCCAGGGCATCGTCAGCCGGCTGGACGTCGGCACCAGCGGCCTGATGGTCGTCGCCCGCACCGAGCGCGCCTACACCACGCTGAAGGACTCCTTCCGTGCCCGCGAGGTCGGCAAGGTGTATCACGCCGTCTGCCAGGGGACCCCGGACCAGCCGCAGGGCACCATCGAGGCCCCGATCGCCCGCTCCCCGAACCACGACTACAAATTCGCCGTGCGCCGCGACGGGAAGCACTCGGTGACGCACTACGAGACGCTGGAAGCGCTCCACGGCGCCACGCTGCTGAAGGTGCGACTGGAGACCGGCCGCACCCATCAGATCCGCGTGCACCTGGCCGCGCTGCACCATCCGCTGGTGGGCGACCCGCTGTACGGCGCGGATCCGACGCTCGCGGCGCGCATCGGCCTGATCCGTCAGTGGCTCCACGCGATGGAGCTCAGCTTCGTCCATCCGGTCAGCGGCCGGGAGGTCACGTTCGTCTCCCAGTACCCGCGCGACCTGCAGGATGCGCTCGAGGCACTGCGCGGCAGCTGACCGGCCGTGGCAGATCCCGCCGCAGCACCTCGCGCGACGGCCACCGGTGACGCGCCCGAGTCGCGGAGCGGCTACCGTCGAGGCATGAGCGACGAGCAGACCTCCGGTGCGCTGACCCCATCCCGGGACGCGGCCCTGGCAAGGCCCGACTTCCCCTTCGCCCGGGTCGCGCGCCGCCTGGGCATCGACCCGGCCGGCGCAGAGGTGACCCTGCGCGACGACGATCGCGCCCGCGCAGCGATCGCGGAGGCCGCCCGCGCCTACCTCGAGGCCGACGACGCCCGCCGGGCCGGCCGGTCGCCGTCGACGCCCATCGCCCTGGACCCGGACTTCCCGACCGGGGTGGGTATGGCGCTGGTCGGCGCAGCGGTGCTGTGGGACGCGCGCGAGCTGGTGCCGCGCATCGCGCTGCGCGTGGCCAAGGACCATTACGAGGACGGCGCCGACGAGCTCGCTGCGAGCTACATTGCCCTGGTCCAGGAATCGGTCGACCCCGGCGAGAGCAGCACGGACGATGCGTCGGCATGGGCCGCCCAGTCCCTGCTGGTCGCCGTGCTCCAGCGCTCCGGCGACCCGGCCCAGGCCGACGAGATCGCGCGTGACCTCGCCGCCCACGCGATCCCCCTGGACCTGTGGCGCGGTGACGACCCGACCCTCCCGGACGACTCGATGGCCTGGCACGGCGGCGCCTTCGTGGGCGGCATCCCCCCTCGCCGCGACGAGCGCAGCCTCAGCTTCGAGGATGTCCACGACTACATGAACACGCTCCTGTCGGACATGCGCCGCGAGCAGGAGGCCGAAGGCGACGACTCGGGGACCTGAGCCCGCTATTCCCGACACGCCGGACTCGCCGAGGTGACCTCCCCGACGGGTCGGACCGGCCCCGGCGCGGCGCGTCGCAGGGCCTGACTGGCTACCCTGGAACGCATGTCCGACGACTTCGTGCACCTCCACGTCCACACCGATTACTCCCTGCTGGACGGGGCGGCGAAGATCGACAGACTCGTCGAGGAGACGGTCCGCCAGGAGCAGCAGGCCGTGGCCATCACGGACCACGGGTACCTGTTCGGCGCCTACGAGTTCTACAAGACGGCGAAGAACGCGGGGGTCAAGCCGATCATCGGGCTGGAGGCCTATGTGACGCCCGGGACCAGCCGTCACGATCGCACCCGTGTCCAGTGGGGGACCCGCGAGCAGCAGATCGCCGGGGACGATGTCTCCGCTCGTGGCGCCTATACCCACATGACGCTGCTCTCGCGCAGCACCGCGGGCATGCACAACCTCTTCCGGCTGGGCTCGGAGGCCTCGCTGGACGGCCAGATGGGCAAGTGGCCCCGGATGGACCGCGAGATCCTCTCGAAGTACTCCGACGGGCTGATCGCCACCTCCGGCTGCCCCTCCGGCGAGATCCAGACCCGCCTTCGCCTGGGCCACTTCGACGAGGCGGTCAAGGCGGCCGGCGAGTTCCAGGACATGTTCGGCAAGGAGAACTACTTCATCGAGCTGATGGACCACGGCCTGTCCATCGAGCAACGGGTGACCAAGGATCTGTTGGCGGTGGCCAAGGCTGTCGGCGCCCCGCTGGTGGCGACCAACGACCTCCACTACGTGCGCGAGGAGGACGCCACCATCCAGGACGTCCTGCTGTGCATCAACTCCGGGTCGCGCCTGAGTGACCCCGACCGCTTCAAGTTCGGCGGCTCCGGCTACTTCCTGAAGTCCGCCGCCCAGATGCGCGAGCTGTTCCGCGAGTTCCCCGAGGCCTGCGACAACACTCTGCGCATCGCCGAGATGTGTGACGTCCACTTCCGCACCACGGACGAGGGCGCGAACTACATGCCCAACTTCCCCACCCCGCCCGGGGAGGACGAGGAGTCCTGGTTCGTCAAGGAGGTCCAGCGCGGCCTGGAGTACCGCTACCCGATGGGCATCCCCGACGCGGTCAAGCAGCGTGCCGACTACGAGGTCGGCATCATCCTGCAGATGGGGTTTCCGGGCTACTTCCTGGTCGTCTCGGACTACATCAAGTGGGCCAAGGAGCAGGGCATCCGCGTGGGGCCGGGCCGTGGCTCCGGCGCGGGCTCGATGGTCGCCTACGCCATGCGCATCACCGATCTCGACCCGCTCGAGCACGGGCTTCTGTTCGAGCGGTTCCTGAACCCCGACCGCGTCTCCATGCCCGACTTCGACGTCGACTTCGATGATCGCCGCCGCGGCGAGGTCATCGAGTACGTGGAGCGCAAGTACGGTGACGACCGCATCGCACAGGTCATCACCTACGGCGTGATGAAGACGAAGAACTCCCTCAAGGACGCCGCTCGCGTCCTGGACTACCCGTACGCGATGGGCGACCGTCTCTCCAAGGCGCTGCCGCCGACGGTGATGGGCAAGGACATCCCGATCAAGGGCATCTTCGACCCCGATCATCCGCGCTACGCCGAGGCGGGGGAGTTCCGCAAGATCCACGACGAGGACCCCGACGTCCAGAAGGTCGTCGAGATCGCCAAGGGCGTCGAGGGCCTGACCCGCGGCTGGGGCGTCCACGCCTGCGCGGTCATCATGTCCAGCGACCCGCTGATCGACATCGTGCCGATGATGCGCCGCCCCTCCGACGGCCAGATCATCACCCAGTTCGAGTACCCCACCCTGGAGACCCTCGGGCTGCTGAAGATGGACTTCCTGGGCCTGCGGAACCTCACCGTCCTCTCCGACGCGGTCGACAACATGGCGCGCAACGGGAAGACCCCGCCGGATCTGGAGCAGCTGCCCTTCGACGACGAGAAGACCTACGAGCTGCTCCAGCGCGGCGACACCCTGGGCGTCTTCCAGCTCGATGGCAGCGGCATGCGCACGCTGCTGCGGCAGATGAAGCCCGACCAGTTCGGCGATATCACCGCCGTCTCCGCGCTGTACCGCCCGGGGCCGATGGGCATGAACTCGCACACCAACTACGCGCTGCGCAAGAACGGGCTGCAGGAGATCACCCCGATCCACCCCGAGCTCGAGGAGCCGCTCGCCGAGATCCTCGGCGAGACCTACGGGGTCCTGGTCTACCAGGAGCAGGTGATGCAGACGGCGCAGAAGGTCGCCGGATACAGCCTCGGCCAAGCCGACATCCTGCGCCGCGCGATGGGCAAGAAGAAGCTCGCGGAGCTGGACAAGCAGTACGTCTCCTTCGAAGCCGGCATGCGGGAGAACGGGTACTCCCCGGAGGCGGTCAAGGCCCTGTGGGAGACGCTGCTGCCCTTCGCCGACTACGCGTTCAACAAGTCCCACTCGGCCGCCTACGGCGTGGTCTCCTACTGGACCGCCTACCTCAAGGCCAACCACCCCACCGAGTACATGGCGGCCCTGCTGACCTCCACCCAGGAGAACCGCGACCGTCTGGGCCTGTACCTCGGGGACTGCCGCCACCGCGGCATCACGGTGCTGCCGCCGGACGTCAACGAATCCGACCTCTACTTCTCCGCCGTCGGCGACGACATCCGCTTCGGTCTCTCGGCGATCCGCAATGTCGGCGCCCACGTGGTCGAGGAGATCATCAAGACGCGGGAGGAGAAGGGCGCCTTCACCTCCTTCACGGACTTCCTGGACAAGGTCCCGCTGTCGGTGTGCAACAAGCGCACCATCGAGTCCCTGATCAAGGGCGGCGCCTTCGACTCCCTGGGCGCGAACCGCCGCTCCCTGGTGCTGATCCATGAGGACGCGGTCGATTCCGTGGTCGACGTCAAGCGCAAGGAGGCCCAGGGCCAGTACGACCTGTTCGCCGACGTCTTCGGAGGCGCCGGCGGTGGTGACGACGGGGTGGCCACCGGCTCGGCCGCCACCATCGTCGTCCCCGACGTCCCCGAGTGGGACCGCAAGGAGAAGCTCGCCTTCGAGCGCAACATGCTGGGCCTGTACGTCTCGGACCACCCCCTGTACGGCCTCGAGCACGTCATCGCCCAGAACTCCTCGACGTCGATCAGTGCGCTCGCCGACGATGGCGCCGTCGAGGACGGCTCCATGGTCACCATCGCCGGGCTGATCACGTCGCTGCAGCGCAAGACCACCAAGAAGGGCGACATGTGGGCCATCGCCACGGTCGAGGACCTCGAGGGCTCCATCGACTGCCTGATGTTCCCCTCGACCTACCAGACGGTGGCCACGGAGCTCGCCGAGGACCTCATCGTCTCGATGAAGGGTCGGGTGGACACCTCCAAGGGCATGCCCGAGCTGCGCGTGATGGAGATGTCGATCCCGGAGACGGGCGCAGGCCCCGACGGGCCCGTCGTGATCGCTCTGCCGGCGATGCGCGCCACCAGTGCTGTCGCCGAGAAGCTGCGTGGGGTGCTCGAGGACAACCCCGGCTCCAGCGAGGTGCGTCTGCGCCTGCAGGAACCGGGACGCACCACGCTCATGCAGCTGGACAAGCGCCTCTCGGTGTCGCCGTCGGCCGCACTGTACGCCTCCCTGAAGGCCCTGCTGGGCCCCAGCTGCCTGCAGTGACGGCGCTGCCCGGCGTGCTGGAACGGGGCGCGCTGGATTAGCGTAGGTCCATGAGCATCGCCGACGACCTGCTGCCCGCCTCCCTGCTGGACACGTTCCGCGAGCGCGCCGTGATCCACGACCGGGAGAACACCTTCCCGGAGCAGGATCTCGCGGATCTGCGCGAGCGCGGCTACCTGCGCCTGCTGGTGCCGGTCGAGCTCGGCGGTCTCGGCGCGAGCCTGCTGGAGGCGACCCAGGTCCAGCGGCGCCTGGCGCAGGCCGCGCCGGCCACGGCGCTGGCGATGAACATGCATCTCGTGGTGACCGGTGCCTCCCTGCACGCCCACCGGCTCGGAGCCGGCTCGGTGCGCACGATGCTCGAGGACGCGGCGGCGAACCGTCTGTTCGCCTTCGGGATCTCCGAGCCCGGCAACGAGGCCATGCTGTTCGACTCCTCGACCCGGGCCGACGCCCGGCGCGACGGCGGCTACCAGGTCAGCGGCACCAAGATCTTCACCTCCCTCGCCCCCGTGTGGGACCGCCTCGTGGTCCACGGCCGGCTCGCCCGCACCTCCGAAGTCGATCCTCGCCTGGTGTTCGGCGTGATAGAGCGCACCGACGCCGTCGAGACGGTCCCGGACTGGGACACGCATGGGATGCGGGCCACGCAGTCGTGCACCACCGTGCTGGACCGGGCCCCGATCGCCGCGGACCGGGTCCTGGCGCTGACCCCCGTCGGCCCCAATCAGGACCCGTTCGTGATGGGCATCTTCGGTGCGTTCGAGTTGCTGATCGCCTCGGTGTACACCGGCATCGCAGAGCGCGCGATCATCGTCGGCGCGGACCTCGCCACCACGCGCCGCAACGTCACGCGCGGCATCGTCCACGCCGACGACCCCGACATCCGCTGGCGCCTCGCCGACGCCGCGATCGCCGTCGACGGAGTGGTCCTGCAGATCGACAAGCTCATGGCCGACCTCGACGCGTTGGGGCTGGGGGAGAGCGGCGTCGGCGTGACCGACCACGGCCCCAAATGGTTCCAGCACTTCTCCGGGGTGAAGTCCCGAGCCACCGAGGTTGCCATCGGTGCGGTCGACCAGGTCCTCCGCGCCAGCGGCGGGGCCCAGTACTTCCGGCGCAGCGAGCTCGAACGGCTCTCCCGGGACGTGCGTGCCGCGATGTACCACCCCTCCGACGCTGAGTCCGTCCACGCCTCCTACGCGAAGTCGCTGCTGGGCGAGATCGGCGGCACGCGGCCGGTGCTGCCGCGATGACTGCACGTACGACGATCGCCCCGGCCCTCCAGGAGGAGTGCCGGGGCGATCGATGGCCTCGCGGAGGCGCTTGACCTGAGCGGGCTTAGGAGGTCTCGTCGGCGGGAACGGGGAGGTCGTCCGCCGGCTCGGGAGCGGTGGACGACGGTGCCGCGCCGGCGGACTCGGACTGCTCGCGCACCACGCGACCGCCCTCGGCGGCGCGCTGGAGGGTGTCCTGGAAGTCCACACCGGTGGTGGACTTGACCATGTCGAGCACCTGGGCGAGACCGACCGAGATGTTCTGGCCGATCTTGGCCTCCCCATCGGTGGAGAACACCGAGAGGTTGTCGATGTTCGAGTAGGGCGCCGCCAGCTCATTGGCGACGGACGGCAGCACCTCGAGCACCTGCGCGAGGACCGCGGCGTCGTTGAACTGCTTGTACGCCTCGGCACGGGCACGCGTCGTCTCCGCCTCGGCGTCACCCTTGGCCAGGATGGCGGCCGCCTCGGCCTCACCCTTGGCGCGCAGCGAGTCGGCCTCGGCCTGACCCTCGAGCCGGACCGCCTCGGCGTCCTTCGAACGACGCTGCAGCTCGACCTCGGCCTCGGCCCGGCCCCGGGCCTCGATCGAGAATGCTTCCGCCTCGGAGGTGACCTTGCGGGCCTCCGCGCGGTTGCGCTCGTCGGTCAGCTCCGCCTCGGACTGCGCCACGCGGGCGTACTTCTTGGAGTCGGCGTCCTGCTGCTCGGCGTAGCGCTTGGCCTCGGCCGGCTTGTGGACCTCCGCGATCAGCTGCTTCTCGCGCAGGTCGTTGTTGCGGACAGCGATCAGCTCGTCCTGCTCGATGATCTTCTGCTGCTGCGCGGCGCGGGCCAGCGGACCGGCGGCGTCCGCGATCGCCTGACGGGCGTCGGTCTCCTCCTTGATCTCGGCCTGGCGCAGATCGAAGGACTGCTTCGATTCCGCCTCCTGCTGCAGGTTGAGGTTCTTCGCCTGGGTGGACTCCCGGTTGGCGTCCGATTCGGCGATGGCGGCGCGCTTGGCCACCAGGGCCGCCTCGGGCCGGCCCCAGTCGCGCAGGTACGAGCCGTCGTCCTCGATCGCGGAGATCTGGAAGGTATCGATGACCAGACCCTGATTGTTCATCGAATGCTCGGCCTCGGCCTGGACCTGGCTGGCGAAGGATGCGCGATCGCGGATGATCTGCTCGACCGTCAGCGTGCCGACCACGGCGCGCAGGGTGCCCGAGAGGATCTCCTGGGTGTAGTGGTCGATCTGCTGCTGCTGATCGAGGAAGCGCTGCGAGGCCTTGCGGACATCCTCGATATTGCCGCCGACCTTGACCTGCGCCACCCCGCGCAGTCGCAGGAAGATGCCGTTCATCGAGTAGCCCTCGACCTCGACCGGGATCTGCCGCGAGCTCAGGCTCAGCACGAACGCGCGGTCCACGATGGGCCGCACGATAGCGCGACCGCCGATGATCACACGGGCGCTGCCCGATTCGAGATCGATGTCGCCGGTCGGGCTGGTCTTCGCATTGCGGCCGGTGATGATCAGTGCTTCGTTCGGAGCCGCGATCCGATAGCTGCGCATCAGCATCACGGCCAGGATCAGGACCGCGACGAGCAGCACAGCCGCGCCGCCCAGGATCGGTATGAGTGCTTCCATGGAGTCCCCTCAGTCAGTAGTGGGCGGATCTCCTCCGTCCGAGACCCGCCGAGGGACAGTCTTCCATCGAACGCCGCTGTATGGCGGTCGATCTCAGAACCGGACCAGATGCCGCTGACCTGGGGCGATACGCCAATCGCCGGCACGGTCCCAGCGCTCGTCTCACCATGTGTGCAGTACGTCCGCATGATGGGATGTGCGGGCTAAGGTCGGCGCTCGTGAACAGCACTCCGCCTTCTCCCCACCTCACGTCCGCGCCTGCGGCGGCACCAGCCAACACGCGCGGGCGCGTCATCACCGCGTCGATGGTCGGCACGACGATCGAGTTCTTCGACTTCTACGCGTACGCCACTGCGGCGTCCCTGGTCTTCCCGCAGCTCTTCTTCCCCACCCAGACCCCGGCGAACCAGCTGCTGAGCTCGTTCGCGGTCTTCGGAGTCGCGTTCGTGGCCCGGCCGCTGGGCTCCCTCATGTTCGGTCACTTCGGGGACCGCGTCGGTCGCAAGACCACGCTGGTGGCGAGCCTGCTGGTGATGGGCATCGCCACGTTCCTGATCGGTGTGCTGCCCACCGCATCGACGCCCGGCTTCGCGTTCCTGGCGCCGGCCATCCTGGTCCTCCTGCGCTTCTGCCAGGGCGTGGGCCTCGGCGGGGAGTGGTCCGGCGCCGCGCTGCTGGCGACCGAGAACGCCCCGCCGGGCAAGCGCGCGCTGTACGGGACGTTCCCGCAGCTCGGCGCGCCGATCGGGTTCATCCTCTCGAACCTGCTGTTCGTGGTCCTCAGCGTCACGATGACCGACGAGCAGTTCATGACGTGGGGCTGGCGACTGCCGTTCCTGCTCTCGGCCATCCTGGTCGTGGTGGGCCTATGGGTGCGGCTGAAACTCATGGAGAGCCCGGCGTTCCAGAAGGTCATCGACGAGCAGCGGGTCGCCGCGGTGCCGATCGCCCGGGTCTTCCGCACCGCCTGGAAGCCGCTGATCCTGGCCACCATCGCCATGGTCGCCACCTACGTGCTCTTCTACCTGATGACCGCCTTTCTCATGGTCGTCGGCACCACCGTCGCCGACGAGGAGACCGCCCGCGCCGCCGCCGAAGCCGCCGGCAACGAGTTCAACCCCGACGCCTTCACGCCCGGCCTCGGCTATGAGCGGCCCGAGTTCCTGACCATGCTGATCATCGGCGTCGTGTTCTTCGGGATCTTCACCCTGGTCTCCGGTCCGCTCGCGGACCGGATCGGTCGCCGCAAGCTGCTGCTCGGCGTCACCGCCGGGATCGCCGTCTTCGGCCTGCTGATCGAGCCCCTGATCCACGCCGGCACGATCGGTGTGATGGCCACGCTGATCCTCGGATTCACGCTGATGGGCCTCACGTTCGGACCGATGGCGGCGTTCCTCCCGGAGATGTTCACGGCCGACGTCCGCTACACCGGCAGCGCGGTCAGCTACAACATGGCCTCGGTGATCGGAGCCGCGCCCGCCCCGTACGCGATGATCGCGCTGTGGCAGCTGATGGACGGTCCGCTGTGGCTGGTGGGCGGCTACCTGACGCTCGCCGCATTCATCACGCTCGCCGCACTGCTCATCGGCAAGGAGACCCGCGAGATCGACTACCTGGCGTGACTGTGTGACTGCGTGACTGCGTGACTGTTCGACTGCGCGGCTGCCGCGTGCGCGGTCACGTGGTCGACGAGCACGGTTCACGTCAGAAGAGGGCGGCCCCGTCAGGGACCGCCCTCTTCCGGCGCTCAGGTTCCTGCGCTCAGCGTGTCGGGGCCCGGCGCGCTCGACCGAGCGCCCGGCGCCCGCGCGCCGCTCAGCTCTCGCGGTGGCTGCGGTAGTACCGGATCAGCGAGGCCGTCGAGGAGTCCTCGCTCCCGATCGCCGCGTCGTCCCCCGCCACGGCCGCGCCGAGGTCCTTGGCGAGCTGCTTGCCGAGCTCCACGCCCCACTGGTCGAAGGAGTTGATGCCCCACACGACGCCCTGGACGAAAGTGATGTGCTCGTACAGGGCGATCAGCTGGCCCAGCACGGACGGCGTGAGCTTCGGCGCCATGATCGACGTGGTGGGACGGTCGCCGGAGAACTCCCGGGCGGCCACCAGCGGTCCCTCGGTGCCCTCGGCCCGTACCTCCTCGGCGCTCTTGCCGAAGGCCAGCGCCTTGGTCTGGGCGAAGAAGTTGGCCAGGAACAGCTCGTGGACGTCCTGGTCGCCGTCGGCCAGCGCGTGGTTGGGCGTGGCGAAGGCGATGAAATCGGCCGGGACGATGCGGGTTCCCTGATGGATCAGCTGGTAGAAGGCGTGCTGACCGTTGGTGCCGGGCTCGCCCCAGAACACCTCGCCGGTCTCCGTGGCCGCGGTCGAGCCGTCCCAGCGCACGGACTTGCCGTTGGATTCCATGGTCAGCTGCTGGAGGTAGGCCGGGAAGCGGTGCAGGTACTGGGAGTAGGGGAGGACCGCATGGGTCTCCGCCTCCAGGAAGTTCACGTTCCACACGTTGATCAGGCCCATCAGCAGCGGCACGTTCGCCTCGGCCGGCGCGGTGCGGAAGTGCTCGTCCATCGCGTGGAAGCCGGACAGCAGCTCCTCGAACACCTCCGGGCCGAGCACGACGGCCAGCACCGTCCCGATCGCGGAGTCCACGGAGTAGCGGCCCCCCACCCAGTCCCAGAAGCCGAAGGCGTTGTCAGGATCGATCCCGAAGGCCTCGACCTTGTCCAGCGCGGTGGAGACGGCCACGAAGTGCTTGGCCACGGCCTCCTTCTCCTGCTCGGGCGTGAGCGCGGCGTTCTCCCGCAGGCCCGACAGCAGCCACTGACGAACCAGGCGCGCGTTGGTGAGGGTCTCCAGGGTGGTGAAGGTCTTCGACGCGACGATCACCAGGGTGGTCTCGGGATCGAGGTCCTCGGTGGTGGCGTAGGCGTCGGTCGGGTCGATGTTGGAGATGAAGCGGGCCTCGAGGCCGTCCTGCGCCAGGGGACGCAGCGCTTCGTAGACCATGACCGGGCCCAGATCGCTGCCTCCGATGCCGATGTTGACCACGGTCCGGATCGGCTTGCCGGTCACGCCGGTCCACTGGCCGGAGCGGACCGCGTTCGCGAAGTCGTAGACCCGGCGCAGGGTGGCCTGGACGTCCCGATCGATCTCCTGGCCGTCCACGACCAGGGCGTCCGGGGTGCCGACGGGCCGGCGCAGCGCGGTGTGCAGCACGGCGCGGTCCTCGGTGGTGTTGATGTGCTCGCCGGCGAACATCGCGTCACGGCGCTGCTCGACGCCGACCTCACGGGCCAGCTGCTGGAGCAGTTCCATGGTCTCGGGGGTGATCAGATTCTTGGACAGGTCCACGTGGAGGTCGGCGGCCTCGAGGCTGAAGCGCTCCGCGCGGTCGGGATCGGCGTCGAACCATTCGCGCAGGGAGCCGGTCAGCTCGAGGTCGTGCGCCTCGAGAGCCTCCCAGGCGGCGGTGGAAGTCGGGTCGACGGGGGCGGACGAAGCGGCGTTCGAAGCAGTCATACCGCCATTGAACACCGTCAGCCGGGATCGCCGACACCCCGCGGGAATCGCGTCGAGCGCCCCTGTGCGCATGTGTGCTGTGCGCGCCCTGCCGCGCTCGACTCCGGGCGGACCGCCGCGCTGGACATCTGCGGGGCGGGCGCCGTGCGACAGGGCGAGGTGTCGCGGACGAGACCGAAGCGTTACCGACAGGTGGACTGTCGTTGACAGCCGAGGGTGCACACTGGCTTAAGCGTCGTGTGTGACGAAGCACGATGACCACAACCCGAGTCATCTCCGAGGAGACCCCCATGGCCTTTTCCCGACGATCCCTCATGTTCGGTACCGCAGTCACCGGCGCTGCCGCGGCCCTCGCCGCCTGCTCCGGTGGGGGAGCCGGTGACGGTTCCGGCGACGGCGGAGGATCCGGCGAGCCCGTCCTGGCCAATGGCACCGAGCCCCAGAACCCGCTGATCCCCACCAGCACCAACGAGGTCGGTGGTGGCCGCGTGGTCACGTCGATCTTCTCCGGGCTCGTGTACTACACGGCCGAGGGCAAGGTCGAGAACGAGATGGCCGAGTCCATCGAGTCCGAGGACAACCAGACCTGGACCATCACGCTGAAGGCCGACCAGAAGTTCTCCGACGGCACGCCGCTGACCGCGAAGAACTATGTGGACGCCTGGAACTTCGGGGCGAACGCCACCAACGCTCAGCTGAGCAACTCGTTCTTCGAGCCCATCGAGGGGTACGACGAGGTCTCGGCCGACGACGCCACCGAGGACATGACGATGTCCGGCCTCGAAGTCGTCGACGACACCACGTTCACGGTCAAGCTTGTCTCGCCCCAGTCGGACTTCCCGAGCCGCCTGGGCTACACCGCGTACTCCCCGCTGCCGGAATCCGCCTTCGAGGACATGGAGGCCTTCGGCGAGAAGCCCGTCGGCAACGGGCCCTACATGGTCGACACCTGGACCCACGACTCCGAGATCGTGCTGGTCCCGAACCCCGAGTACGCCGGCGCCCGCCCGGCCCAGAACGCCGGCGTCACCTTCGTGATCTACGCGGACAACGACACGATGTACAACGACCTTCAGTCGGGCGCCGTGGACGTCACCGACCAGATCCCGGACTCCGCGCTGGAGTCCTTCGAGGATGAGCTCGGCGACCGCGCGGTGAACGCCCCCGGAGCGGTGTTCCAGTCGTTCACGATCCCCAATTACGACCCCCAGTTCCAGGGCGAGGTCGGCAAGCTGCGCCGCAAGGCGATCTCCTACGCCATCGACCGTGACTCGATCTGCGAGAACCTGTTCTTCGGCACCCGCACCCCGGCGACCGACTTCGTGGCCCCGGTGATCGACGGCGGCGGCCAGACCGATATCCCCGGCGCCGAGGTCCTCACCTTCGACGAGGCGCAGGCTCAGGAGCTGTGGGCCCAGGCGGAGGAGATGGAGCCCTTCGAAGGCCCCTTCACCCTGTCCTACAACGCCGACGGCCCGCACCAGAGCTGGGTCGAGGCAGTCTGCAACTCGATCTCCAACGTGCTGGGCATCGAGGCGTCCGGGCAGCCGTTCCCGGCCTTCGGCGAGTTCCGCGAGCAGATCACCAACCGCGAGCTCGAGGGATCGTTCCGGTCCGGCTGGCAGGCCGACTACCCGTCGGTCTATAACTTCCTCGGCCCGCTGTACTCGTCCGCCGCAGCCGATGGCGGCGGCAGCAACGACGGCGACTACAAGAACCCCGAGTTCGACGCCCTGCTCGAGGAGGGCCTGGCCGCTCCCGACCAGGATGCCGCGCTGGAGAAGTACAAGGAGGCCCAGGCGATCCTCCTCGAGGACCTGCCGGTGATCCCCCTGTGGTACCAGAACACCTTCGGCGGCTACTCGGACCTGGTCTCGAACGTGGAGTACGGATGGGACACGGTGCCGCTGTACTACGAGATCACCAAGTGATCCTCTGTGACGGATCAGACGTCGTTGCGGTCTGAACCGAACTGATCCGTCACACCCGTCAGCGGGGATCGGGCCGAGCCCGGTTCCCGCTGTCGTGCGCCCGGTACCCTTCGTCCCGGGCTGCCCGCCGGGGCCTGTGCCCCGAATCCGACGTCGAAAGCGAACAACGTGATCTGGTACATCGTGCGGCGATTGCTGCAGATGATCCCCGTGTTCCTCGGTGCCACCCTCATCGTCTATCTGATGGCCTTCGCCTCCGCCGGCGATCCCATCGCGACGATCGCCGGGGACAAACCCATCTCCGCGGCCATCGAGGACCAGCTGAGGCAGCAGTACAACCTCGACAAGCCGGTCCTGATCCAGTGGCTGATCTACCTGGGGAACCTGGTCCAAGGCGACTTCGGCGTCGGCTTCAACGGCCGGCCCATCGCGGATCAGATCGCCGCGGCGTTCCCGGTCACGTTCCGGCTCGCGATCATGGCGGTGGTCATCGAGGCAGTCTTCGGTGTGATCGCCGGCGTGATCTCCGGGCTGAAGAAGGGCACGCTGATCGACACCACGCTGCTGATGGTGTCCCTGCTGCTGATCGCGGTGCCGACCTTCGTCATCGGCTTCGTCGCCCAGTTCGTGCTCGGCGTCCAGCTGGGCGTGGTGCCCGTCAATGTCGGCCGCGACCCGTCCTTCGTGAACCTGCTGGTCCCGGCCACCGTGCTGGGAGCCGTCTCCTTCGCCTACGTGCTGCGCCTGACCCGCACCTCGGTCGCCGAGGTCGCCACGGCCGACCACGTCCGCACCGCGACCGCGAAGGGCCTCTCCCGCGGCGGCGTGATCACCAAGCACATCCTGCGCAACTCGCTCATCCCCGTCGTCACCTTCATCGGTGCCGATCTGGGCGCCCTCATGGGCGGCGCCATCGTCACCGAGCGCATCTTCAACATCAGCGGCATCGGCTCGCTGCTCTTCCGGGCCATCAACGACGGTGAGAGCCCGCTGATCGTCTCGATCGTGACGCTGCTGGTGATCATCTTCCTGCTCGCCAACCTCATCGTGGACCTGCTCTACGCCGTGCTCGACCCGAGGATCCGTTATGCCCAGTGAAGCCCGCGCCATCCGCCCCTCGGCGGAGCACTACGTCGCGCCGCTCGAGGAGACCCCGCTGCAGGCCGTCGACGCCGTCGACACCACCGCGACACCGCGTTCGATGTGGGGCGAGGCCCTGCACAGCCTGATCCGCAACCCGGTCTTCATCATCTCCGCGATCATGATCCTGGGACTGCTGTTCATCGCCGCGTTCCCCGGCGTGTTCACGGATCAGGACCCGACCTACGGCGACCTCTCGCAAGCGCGGGAGGAACCCAGCGGCGAACATCCCTTCGGCACCACGATCCAGGGCTACGACGTGCTCGCACGCACGCTCTACGGGGCCCGCGCCTCGGTGACGGTCGGCTTCTTCACGATGATCCTCTCGACGCTGATCGGCAGCGTGCTGGGCTCGATCGCGGGCTTCGTCGGCGGCATCTTCGACGCGATCCTCTCCCGCGTCACCGACATCTTCTTCGCGGTCCCCCTGATCCTCGGCGCCATCGTGATCGGCAACCGCTTCGACAACATCAACGTGTGGATCGTGGTCCTCGTGCTCGGCATCTTCGGGTGGACCAACATCGCCCGCATCATGCGCGGCTCCGTCATCTCGGTGAAGAACCAGGACTTCGTGACGGCCTCGACGGCACTCGGCGCCTCACGCACGTCGATCCTGCTGAAGCATGTGATCCCCAACGCGATCGCCCCGGTGATCGTCACGGCCACCGTGAACCTCGGCGTGTACATCGTGGCCGAGGCGACCCTGACGTTCCTCGGGGTCGGGCTGCCGCCCTCGGCAGTGTCCTGGGGCGGGGACATCTCCACCGCGCGGGACGCTCTGCGCTCCCAGCCGATGATGCTGTTCTACCCCTCGTTGGCGCTGGCCATCACCGTTCTGAGCTTCATCATGCTCGGTGACGCCGTGCGCGACGCCCTCGACCCGAAGGCGAAGAAGCGATGACCACCACCTCTCCGCAGTCCCAGCCCTTCTCCCAGCCGGAGAATCCGGGAGGGAAGCCGGCCGAGCCCCTGCTCGAGCTCTCCGATCTCGAGATCACGTTCACGACCTCCTCGGGTCCCGTGCAGGGCGTCCGGGCCGCGAATCTCGAGGTCTATCCCGGCGAGACCGTCGCGATCGTGGGCGAGTCCGGATCGGGCAAGTCCACCACCGCGATGAGCATCGCCCGGCTGCTGCCCGAGAACGGTTCGGTCACCGCCGGCTCGATCCGCTTCGCCGGACGGGACATCACCGATGTGCCCATGCGCGAGATCCTCGCCCTGCGCGGCAGCGAGATCGGACTGGTCCCGCAGGATCCGATGAGCAACCTCAACCCCATGTGGAAGGTCGGCTCCCAGATCCAGGAGGCTCTGACCGCGAACAACGTGGTCAAGGGCTCCGCCGCGCACGAGCGGACCATCGAGCTGCTGAAGGAGGCCGGCCTTCCCGATGCGGAGCGCCGCGCCAACCAGTACCCGCACGAGTTCTCGGGCGGCATGAAGCAGCGTGCGCTGATCGCGATGGGCCTGGCCGCGCGCCCGAAGCTGCTCATCGCCGACGAACCCACCAGTGCCCTGGACGTCACCGTCCAGCAGCAGATTCTCGACCATCTCGACTCGCTGACCAAGGAGCTCGGGGTCGCGGTGCTGCTGATCACCCATGACCTCGGCCTCGCCGCCGAGCGCGCCCAGAACCTGGTGGTCATGTACAAGGGCCGCGTCGTCGAGGCCGGCCCGGCGCTGGAGATCCTGCAGAAGCCGCAGCATCCCTACACCAAGCGGCTCATCGCGGCCGCGCCGTCGCTGGCCTCGCGCCGACTGGTCTCCGTCAGCGAGCGCGAGCGCACCTCCGCCGAAGCCCGGCGCCATGCGGCCGAACGGGACGACGCTCCGGGTCAGGGCTCCGCCGACGAGGCGGTGATCCAGGTCGAGCACCTGACCAAGGACTTCCCGATCCGTGGGGCCGTGCCGTGGAGATCCACGCCGTTCCGCGCCGTCGACGACGTCTCCTTCGAGCTCCAGCGCGGCACCACCACGGCGATCGTGGGGGAGTCCGGCTCCGGCAAGTCGACCGTCGCGCAGATGGTCCTGCGGCTCCTGAAGCCCACCTCCGGCCGCGTGCTCTTCGAGGGCAAGGACGTCACGACGCACTCGCGCCGGGAGCTGAAGACGCTGCGCAGCAAGGTGCAGCCGATCTTCCAGAACCCCTACGGCACGCTGGATCCGATGTACTCGATCTATCGCACCATCGAGGAGCCGATGCGGCTGCACGGCATCGGCGACGCCAGGAGCAGGGAGGCCAGGGTGCGCGACCTGCTGGAGAAGGTCTCGCTGCCGGCCTCGATGATGCAGCGCTACCCCAACGAGCTCTCGGGCGGTCAGCGCCAGCGCATCGCGATCGCCCGCGCCCTCGCCCTGGACCCGGAGGTCGTCATCTGCGACGAGGCGGTCTCGGCGCTCGACGTGCTGGTCCAGGCCCAGGTGCTCGACCTGCTCAATGATCTGCAGGCCGAGCTGGGACTGTCCTATCTCTTCATCACCCATGACCTCGCGGTGGTCCGCCAGATCGCGGACCGCACGCTGGTCATGGAGAAGGGCGAGGTCGTCGAGCAGGGGACCACCGACGAGGTCTTCCACGATCCGCAGCAGGACTACACGAAGCGCCTGCTCGCGGCGATCCCCGGCCGGACCATCCCGCTCGCGGGGGCCGAGACGATCGACGTCGACGCGCCCGCGGAGACGACAGCGGACACGACCGCGCACGACGCGGGGGAGACCGCCGATCCGCGACCGGACGACGTGATCGATCCGTTCTCGCAGTCGGGCCACGTCTGACCCCATGGCGCCCGCGGGATCGCGTTCGCGGTCCCCGGGGGCGCCATGGCGTCGAAACTCTCACTCCCTCGCCCCTGGGACTCGGCGCCCAGGCCGGTAGGATCGCTATGGCCCTGGAGCGGGCCGCACCCTGTGCGGCCGGGCGCTGCTCGGTCCGTGACCCGTCCCGCGACCCGAAACGAGCCTTCACGCATGACTCCCCGCCTCCGCACAGACCTGCGAAACGTCGCCATCGTCGCCCACGTCGACCACGGCAAGACGACCCTCGTCGACGCCATGCTCACCCAGGGTGGCGCCTTCGGCGACCACGACACGCACGACGAGCGGGCCATGGACTCCGGTGAGCTGGAGCGCGAGAAGGGCATCACGATCCTCGCGAAGAACACCGCGATCCGCTACACCGGCCCCTCGGCCGCCGCGGCCGGCGAGCCCGACGGCATCACCATCAACGTCATCGACACCCCCGGCCACGCCGACTTCGGCGGCGAGGTCGAGCGCGGCCTGTCCATGGTCGACGGCGTCGTGCTGCTGGTGGACTCCTCCGAGGGCCCGCTGCCGCAGACCCGTTTCGTGCTGCGCAAGGCGCTCGCGGCGAAGCTGCCCGTGATCCTGGTGGTCAACAAGGTCGACCGTCCCGACGCCCGCATCGACGAGGTCGTGGGAGATTCCACCGACCTCCTGCTGGGCCTGGCCTCGGACCTCGCCGAGGAGATGGACGACATCGACCTCGACGCGGTCCTGGACGTGCCCGTCGTCTACGCCTCCGGCAAGGCCGGTCGCGCCTCGACCACCAAGCCCGCCGATGGCGAGCTGCCCGAGGACACCACCGTCGAGCCGCTGTTCAAGACGATCCTCGAGTCGATCCCCGCCCCCAGCTACGACGACGAGATGCCGCTGCAGGCGCACGTGACCAACCTCGACGCCTCCCCGTTCCTGGGCCGTCTCGCGCTGCTGCGCATCAAGAACGGCGAGCTGACCAAGGGCGCGCAGGTCGCCTGGTGCACCCGCGACCAGACCGTCAAGCAGGTCAAGATCACCGAGCTGCTGGAGACCAAGGGGCTCTCCCGCGAGCCCATGACGCGCACGGCCCGCCCGGGCGACATCGTGGCCGTCGCCGGCATCCCCGACATCATGATCGGTGAGACCCTCGCCGATCTCTCGGATCCGCGCCCGCTGCCGCTGATCACCATCGACGATCCGGCGATCTCGATGACCATCGGCATCAACACGTCCCCGCTGGCCGGCAAGAACGGCAAGGGGCACAAGCTCACCGCCCGCCAGGTCAAGGACCGCCTGGACTCGGAGCTGATCGGCAACGTGTCCCTCAAGGTGCTGCCCACCGAGCGCCCCGACGCCTGGGAGGTCCAGGGCCGCGGCGAGCTGGCCCTGGCGATCCTCGTCGAGCAGATGCGCCGCGAGGGCTTCGAGCTGACCGTGGGCAAGCCCAAGGTGCTGACCCGGGAGATCGACGGCAAGGTCCACGAGCCGGTCGAGCGCATGATCGTCGACGTGCCGGAGGAGTACCTGGGCACCGTCACGCAGCTGATGGCCTCCCGCAAGGGCCGCATGGAGACGATGTCCAACCACGGCTCCGGCTGGGTCCGCATGGAGTTCGTGGTGCCCTCCCGCGGCCTGATCGGCTTCCGCACCCGGTTCCTCACCGAGACCCGCGGCAACGGCATCGCCTCCTCCTTCGCCGAGGGCTTCGAGCCGTGGATGGGGCCGATCGAGTTCCGGGCCACCGGTTCCCTGGTCGCCGACCGCCCCGGCACGGTCACGCCGTTCGCGATGATCAACCTCCAGGAGCGCGGTTCCTTCTTCGTCGAGCCGACCAGCGAGGTCTACGCCGGTCAGGTCGTCGGCGAGAACTCCCGCAACGAGGACATGGACGTGAACATCACCAAGGAGAAGAAGCTGACGAACATGCGTGCAGCCTCCTCCGACTCCTTCGAGAACCTGATCCCGCCGCGCCGGCTGACGCTCGAGGAGTCCCTCGAGTTCGCCGGCGAGGACGAGTGCGTCGAGGTCACCCCGGAGATCGTGCGCATCCGCAAGGTCATCCTCGACGCCAACGAGCGCTCGCGGGCGAGGGCGAAGGCCAAGGCCGGGCGGTGATGCGGTGACGGCGCCGCAGCGCGGGCCGGGGGTCACGGTCGACACGAACTCCCTCGCCGCCCGCCTCACGCAGGCGACGATGGCGATCGTGCTGGCCGTCATCTCCGTGCTGCTGATGGTGACCACCCATCGCGTGCGCCTCGAGATCGGCGGCGTCGACTGGCCGGCCGGCCTGCTCTTCGGCGGCGCATTCCAGGTCGTGGCCTGCGTGTTCCTCTACGCGGCGACCGGATCCCGGCTGCCGGTGGTGGTGCTCGGCTGCCTGTGGGGACTGCTCGCCTCCCCGTTCCTCGGCCGCGGAGCGGGCGGTGGGGTGCTGATGCCCGCGGTGATCAGCGAGCAGACGCAGTACTCGGGATGGATCGTGCAGGGCCTCGGCGTGGCGATCCCGTTCGCCGTGGCGCTGGTGGTCACGCTGCGGCGGCGGCTGTCCGCGCGCTGATCGGGGACAATGATCACCATGAGCTCCGCGCGTCGCCCCGATTGGGCGACCCTTCCCAATGCCGTGACTCTGGTGCGCCTGGTGCTGCTGGTGCCGGTCTGCGTGCTGCTGGCGGGAGGGCCGGACACGGTCGCTGTCGTCCTGCTGCTGCTGTGGGCCTCGACGGACTGGGTCGACGGCGTGCTGGCCCGTGCGCTGAACCAGACCAGCCGCACCGGGGAGATCATCGATCCGATCGCTGATCGGCTGGGGCTCGCGGCGATCGTCCTGACCCTCACCCTCACGGGGCTGCTGCCCTGGCTGGCGCTGGTGGTGATCGTGGTCTCGGACGTCGCGGTCGCCCTGCTGGCGAGCCGGGCGGCCCTCGGTCGCCGGATCTCGGTCTCCGCACTCGGGAAGGTCCGCACGTTCGTGCTGATGGCCGCGGTGCTGCTGCTGGCCGCGGCGGCCGCCTGGGTGCCCGGTCTGCTCCCCGCGGTCCAGGCACTGCTGTGGGCCGGCGTGGCGATGCACGTGGTCGCCAGCGCGGACTATGTCCTCAGGGCGCGTCGGGCGCCGCGCGCCGCACCGGCGGGGGAGGGACCTCCTTCGCCGCGATGACCAGCCGTCGCGGGATCCGCACCTGGCCGCGCTTGGTCATCACCCGCACCTCCGCGTCGTCCGTCGTCAGGACGGTGCCCAGCGCGTCGGTCATCGATTCCCCGTGGGGCGAGGACTCGCGGTCGATCGCGTAGCGCAGCACCACGCGCCTGCCCGTCAGCAGGAAGGGCGCCCAGCCGGCACGCACCCGGTGTCCGTCGCGGATCGTCATCATGCAGTGCTCCTCGTTCGAGCGGTGGTTCGTTCCCCGGCGGTCCCGCTCAGCGCGCTGCCCGGGGCGTCCGGCCGACATCGTCTCAGGATGCCCGGCAGACATCGTGCCAGCACCTCGGCCGGAGACCGTGGCGAGGGTATCGCCGCCGGCCGTGTTCGTCGCGTCACGTCCGGCCCGCAGACTCTCGGTCGGCGGGCCGGTCCCGGCGCGGAATGAGATGATGGGGTCCGTCGCCGAGAGAAGGATGCTGCTCATGACCTATGTCATCGCGCTGCCGTGCGTGGACGTCAAGGACCGCGCGTGTGTGGACGAATGCCCGGTGGACTGCATCTACGAGGGCAACCGGATGCTCTACATCCAGCCCGACGAATGCGTGGACTGCGGAGCCTGCGAACCCGTGTGCCCGGTCGAGGCGATCTTCTACGAGGACGACACCCCGGACCAGTGGGCCGAGTACTACAACGCCAACGTCGACTTCTTCGACGACCTCGGTGCGCCGGGCGGCGCCGCCAAGATGGGCGTGATCGACAAGGACCACCCCCTCATCGAAGCCCTGCCCCCGCAGCCGAACCCGCTGGGCTGATCCGTGGCCGTCTCCGACCCGCAGGCCACCACCCGTCGCGGACTCGCCGGCCGCCTGCCCGCGTTCCCCTGGGACGCGCTGGCCACGGCCAAGAAGCGCGCCGCCGGTCACCCCGGGGGGATCGTCGACCTCTCCGTGGGAACCCCGGTGGATGCGACGCCGGCCTCGGTGCAGCAGGCCCTGATCGAGGCCGCGAACCGCCCCGGCTACCCCACGACCGTCGGCACCCCCGCCCTGCGCGAGGCCCTGGTGGACTTCGTGGGCCGCCACCGCGCGGCCCCCGCCCACCTCGGCACGGACGGCGTGCTGCCGACCGTCGGCTCCAAGGAGCTGGTCGCGCACCTGCCCTTCCAGCTCGGGCTCGGCCCGGAGGACGCCGTGGCGTTCCCGCACATCGCCTACCCCACCTACGACATGGGCGCCCGGTTCATCGGCGCCGAGTCGATCGCCGTGGACATGGCGGCCCTGGCAGCGCACGGGGACGCGGCGCTGCCCGATCCGTCGGCCGCCTCCCGCATCCGCCTGCTGTGGCTGAACTCCCCGTCGAACCCGACCGGGGACGTGCTCGATGCCGCGCAGATGGCGGCGATCGTGGCGTGGGCGCGCGAGCGCGGGATCATCGTCGCCTCCGACGAGTGCTATGCCCTGCTGCCGTGGACGGTGGACGAGGTGCCCTCCGTGCTGGACCCGCGCGTCAGCGGCGGCGTCCTGGACGGCGTGCTCTGCGTGTACTCGCTGTCCAAGCAGTCCAACCTCGCCGGGTACCGCGCAGCCTTCGTCGCCGGCGACCCGCAGCTGGTCGGAGAGCTGGTGGCCGTGCGCAAGCAGGCCGGCATGATGCTCCCCGGGCCGATGCAGGACGCCATGACCGTCGCCCTCGGCGACGACGCGGCCGCCGCCGCCCAGCGTGAGATCTACCGCGGCCGCCGCGACGTCCTGGAGCCGGCCCTGCGCGCCGCCGGGGGAGAGATCCGCGGCTCGCAGGCGGGACTGTACCTGTGGACGACCTTCGCCGAGCCGGCGATGAGCACCGTCGACCGGCTCGCGGACGCCGGTGTCCTGGTCGCTCCGGGGATGTTCTATGGTGAGGGGGGCGATGTCTTCGTCCGTGTCGCTCTGACCGCGACCGACGAGCGGATCACCACCGCCGCCAGGCGCCTCGAGCGCCTCTGATACCTGCGCCGCCGGCGCCACCCACAGGTCCCACCACGCACAACGGAGAGCCCATGGATCACGAGACGTCCTCTGCCCAGCTCACGCTCGGGGACAAGTCCCTCGACCTCCCCCTCGTCCCCGCCGTCGAGGGGAACTCCGGCATCGGGATCGGGCCGCTGCGCAAGGAGACCGGAGAGGTCACCTACGACCCCGGTTTCATGAACACCGCCAACGCCAAGTCCGCGATCACCTACATCGACGGCGACGAGGGCATCCTCCGCTACCGCGGATACCCCATCGAGCAGCTCGCGGAGAAGTCCTCCTTCCTGGAGGTCTCCTACCTGCTGATCCACGGGGAGCTGCCCACCAAGGGCCAACTGGAGAATTTCGAGGCCCAGGTGGAGCGGCGCACCCTGCTCGACGAGCGCTTCAAGCGCATGTTCGACGGGTACCCGCGCGACGCCCATCCCATGGCCGTGCTGCAGGCGGGCGTCTCGGGGCTGTCGACCTTCTACCAGGACTCCCTGGACCCCTTCAACGAGGAGCAGACCCGACTGTCCACCGTGCGCCTGCTGGCGAAGGTGCCGACGATGGCGGCCTACGCGCATCGCATCGCCCAGGGCCACGCGCTGCTGTACCCGGACAACCGGCTCTCGCTGATCGAGAACTTCCTGCGGCTGACCTTCGGCTTCCCGGTCGAGGACTACATCGCCGACCCCGTCGTGGTGCGCGCGATGGAGCAGCTGCTGATCCTGCACGCGGACCACGAGCAGAACTGCTCGACCTCCGCGGTGCGCCTGGTCGGCTCCGCGCAGGCGAACCTGTTCACCTCGATCTCCGCCGGCATCGGCGCGCTCTCGGGCCCCGCCCACGGCGGCGCCAACGCGGCCGTGATGGAGATGCTCGACGAGATCCAGGAGCGTGACCTGGATCCGCGCGAGTTCATGGAGAAGGTGAAGAACAAGGAGGACGGCATCCGGCTGATGGGCTTCGGCCACCGGGTGTACAAGAACTACGATCCTCGCGCCCGCTTCGTCAAGAAGATCGCCGACGACGTGCTCGAGACGCTCGGCGTCCACGACGAGCGTCTGGAACTGGCGATGAAGCTCGAGGAGATCGCGCTGAACGACGACTACTTCGTCGAGCGCAGGCTCTACCCCAACGTCGACTTCTACACCGGCATCATCTACAAGGCGATCGGGTTCCCGACGCACATGTTCACGGTGCTGTTCGCGATCGGCCGCCTGCCGGGCTGGATCGCGCAGTGGCAGGAGATGATCCACGACCCGGAGACGAAGATCGGCCGTCCCCGCCAGATCTACACCGGTCACGCCGAGCGCGAGTACGTGCCGATGGAGTCCCGCACGGGCACCACGGAGCTGCGCCTGGAGCAGCTCGCCTCGGAGCTCGAGGAGGAGCGGCGCGCCCAGCAGGAGAAGCTCGCCCAGGAGCGCCGCCTGGACCACTGAGACCGAACCGCTCCCGCCGGGGACAGCACGACACCGCAGACCCGCCGCAGCGCATCGACGATGCGCCGCGGCGGGTCGTTCGCGTCGGGCGGGCCGGTGGCGCCGCGGTCAGGTACCGCTGACCAGCACCACGACGCGGTCGGGGTCGCCGCCGGCAGCCTCGCCCCAGACCGCGGCGTCATCCCCGCGCAGGCTGCGGTCCCATATCCGGCCCTGGTAGGAGACCTGCACGACGCCGTCCTCCGCGGCGCGGGCCACGGCCCAGTTGGCCACCGCCCAGCCCCGCCCCTCGTCCCCGCCGGGGTCGACCACCAGCGCGGTCGCTCCGGCGCCGGCGGGCAGCTGCGGGGCCACCGATCCCGCGCCGGCGAGGGATGAGGTCAGCGCTCCGGAGTCCGTCAGCCGCGGGAACTGGCGCTCCAGCTGCGCGCTGACCTGCTCGGGGGAGACGGTGCTGCCGACGGCGCCCAGTGTGCAGACGAGGTTCGGGCCCGACTGGCCGGTCAGCGCGGAGGCGTACAGGCGGCCCTCGGTCTCATGATCGCGGTACGCCTCGGGGTGACCGCTGCGCTGGACCCGCTGGGCGACGTCGTTGATGTCGGCGCTGGTGTATCCCTCGATCTGCTCGAGCGCGTCGTAGAAGGCGTTGGTCGCATAGAGCGGATCCAGGAGCTCCTCCTCGCTGCCCCAGCCCTGTGAGGGCCGCTGCTGGAACAGCCCGAGCGAGTCACGGTCGCCGTAGTCGATGTTGCGCAGCTGCGACTCCTGGTAGGCGGTCGCCAGCGCGATCGACGCCGCCCGCGGCGGGAGGCCCCGGTCCACCGCTACCGCGCTGATGAGGGCGGCATTGGCCACGCGCTCGGTGGAGTAGCGGTGGCTGGTGCCCAGGCCGGTGGCCGTGCAGGTGCCGTCGTGCGCGGGTGAGCCGTAGCGCTCGAGGGCGAGGTAGGAGCCTCCGGCGATCCCGGCCAGCAGCAGCACCATGGTCAGCGGGATCGCCAGGTGCCGGACGAAGCCCCCGCGGGAGCGGGCGGTGCGTGCCACCTGATGCCCCCTTCGACCGTCAGTTCGCGTGCAGGGCGGCGTTGAGCTCGACGGTCTGACCCTGACGGGCGACGGCCTCGACCGCACCGGTCAGGGAGTTGCGGCGGAAGAGCAGGTTGGCCGTGCCCGAGAGCTCTCGGGCCTTGACCACGTGCTGCTCGCCCTCGGCGCCCCCGTCGGCCGCCTTCTCGCCGACCACGATCACCTTGGTGCCGGCGGTGAGGTAGAGACCCGCCTCGACCACGCAGTCGTCGCCGAGGGCGATGCCGATGCCGGCCTCCGCACCCACCAGCGAGCGACGGCCGATGCGCACGCGCTCGGAGCCGCCGCCGGAGAGGGTGCCCATGGTCGAGGCGCCGCCGCCGACGTCCGAGCCGTCCCCGACCACCACGCCCTGCGAGATGCGGCCCTCGATCATCGAGGTGCCCAGCGTGCCGGCGTTGAAGTTCACGAAGCCCTCGTGCATGACGGTGGTGCCCTCGGCCAGGTGCGCGCCCAGCCGCACCCGGTCCGCGTCCCCGATGCGCACGCCCGTGGGAAGGACGTAGTCGACCATGCGGGGGAACTTGTCGAGGGTGAACACGGTCGGAGTGCGACCGGCGGCGACGAGCCGCAGCCTGGTCTCCTCGAAGCCGGGAACGGCGCAGGGGCCCTCGGACGTCCACACCACGTTGGTCAGCGCCGAGAACAGGCCCTCGAGGTTCTGGGCGTTGGGCTGGACCAGGCGGTGGGAGAGCAGGTGCAGGCGCAGGTACGCATCGGCGGGGTCGGCCGGCGCGGCGGTCAGGTCGATGCTGCGCACCACGACCTCCTGCGTCGTGCCCCGTACCTCGTCGGCGTGGGCGGCGGCGCCGAGCTGGGCGTACAGGGGGTGGGATTCGGGTGCCTCCGGGGCGTCGCCGAGCTGGGGGGAGGGGTACCAGGCGTCCAGCGTGGACCCGTCGGCGGCGATCGTGGCGAGCGCGATGCCCCAGGCGTGGGTCGCGGCGGGAGCGGTGGTGTCCGTCGTCGTAGTCATGGGGAGAGTCTACGAATCCTGGGTGGGAGGGGACGCGCCCCGGTCACCGACCGGCGGGGTCCTGAGTCCCGAACCACTCCGTCGCCCGGACCCGGCGCGCGATCTGCTCGAGCCGACGACTTCGGAGATGGACGCAGAGCACCGCGAGCAGGAGGGCCGCGACTCCGCCGCCCAGCGACCACAGAGCCGGCGGGATCAGCGCGCTCTCGTCTCCGCGCAGCAGCGTGATCAGCAGGATCGCGGCGCCCGCGCAGATCGCGATCACCCCTGCGGCGACCAGCAGCGCGGGCAGCAGCGCCCGCAGGATCGCGGGACCCGCGGAGTCGCGCTGGAGGGGTCGGGCCAGGGGCAGCCCGCGGCCCAGCTGGCCCGGGCGGGAGACCGCCCAGTCCAGCAGCGCCCGGTCCCGCAGCCGGGTCGCGACCCGGCCGACGATCGCGGCGGCGGTCAGGGCAGCGGCGGCCACCACGGCCAGCGGCCAGGAACCCAGCGGGATCGCGCCGACGCCGGTCTCGTCGGAGGTCACCCCGAGGACGATCAGTGCGACCACGCATCCCAGCGCGACCAGCACCAGCGCGGTCTCCAGCACGCGCCATCCTCTCTGCCGTGCCGCCTGCTCCGCCTCCGCGGCGGAGGAGACCTCGTCGCAGACCCGATCAGCCCCCTCCTCGAGCACCACCCGGCGCTCGTCGGCCAGGCGCACGGCGAAGTCGTCGACGCTCTCCAGCGCCCGCAGGGACACGGCGTAGGTGGCGCGCTGAGCAGAGGTCAGCCAGGCGGTCAGCACCAGAGCGTCCGCCAGGGCCCGCTCCTCGGGGATCTGACTCGAGTTCGCGAGCGCACGGATCCGTGCGGCCCGGCGCCCGCCGAAGAGACCGCCCCGGGCGGCAGGGGCGCCATGGGACTGATGCCTCGGCGGCGTCGATGGGTTCTCCATGGGTCTCATGCTCCCAGACCCCGCGCTGCGCGGCAGCGGGACCCGCTCGCGCCATACTGGAGCGATGACCGCCGCCACCGAGCCCGCCCGCACCGTCGCCGTCGTCGGAGCCGGCCCGCGGGGCACGGCGATCGTCGAGCGCCTGGTCGCCGCCTCGAGGCGCGCGGACTGGCAGGGACACCTCACGGTGCACCTGATCGACCCGCACGTCGGCCGCGGCGGGTCGGTGTGGCGCCACGACCAGCCGGACGTGCTGCTGATGAACACCACCACCTGCCAGACCACGATGTACCCCGACGAGTCGTGCCGCCCCCTCCTGCCGACCCTGCACACCGAGACGCTCGCCGATCATCTCGCCCGCGAGGGCCTCGGACCGGGCGACTTCGCCTCCCGCGCCGCCCACGGGCGCTACCTCGCCCGCGTCCTGGCCACCGCGGAGGCCGACGCCGACCGCGCCCGGCTGCGCATCGTCCAGCACGCCGCCGAGGCCGTCGACGTCACCGGTCCGGCCGACGGCGCCCAGCGGGTGCGACTGTCCGACGGGCGCGTGCTGCGCGCCGACGCGGTCGCGCTCGCCCTGGGCCACCTGCCCACTGCGCTCGGCCCCCGCTCCCAGCAGCTCGCCGACGCCGCCGAGCGCCACGGCCTGATCCACATCGGGCCCGCCAACCCGCTCGAGGTCGACTACTCCTCCCTGCTGGGCCGGGACGCGGTCGCCGTCCAGGGGATGGGCCTGAACTTCTACGACGCCATCGGCATGCTCACGGCTGTCGCCGGCGGCCGCTTCGAACCCGACGCCGAGGCGCCGTCGGGCCTGCGCTATGTTCCCGGTGGCGAGGAGCCCCGCCTGGTGGTCGGCTCCCGCTCCGGCATGGTCTACCGGCCCAAGCCGGACCTGCCGCCCGACTCCCTCGCGCCCTACGTCCCGCAGGTCCTCACCGGGGAGCGGGTGCTCGAGCTCGCGGTGCGCCCCGCCGGCGTCGACCACGAGCGCGACGTGATGCCGCTGATGCTGGCCGAGCTGCGCCGCGCCCTCGCCGAGGCAGGGTTCACCGATCTCGCGACCGACGAGGCGCTGCTGCACCTGCTGTTCCCCTTCGGCCGGCGCGGCGGCGAGAGCCACGAGCCCCACCGTCGCACCCGCGACGTGCTGCGCCAGGCCCTGTGCGCCGCCACGGAGCCGGATCCGGCGTGGGTGCTGATCTACCGCGTGCTGGTCGCCCTGCGCCTCCAGGTGGGCCGACTGACGGACCTCGGCGCGTACACGACGGAGTCCGTGCGCCGCGACATCGATGGGCACCTGCGCAACGCCTTCGCCTCCTGGGCGTCGGGTCCTCCGGTGCTGCGCGTGCGCCAGCTGCTCGCCCTGGAGGAGGCCGGCCTGGTGACGTTCACGGGCCCACGCATGCACCTGGACATCGACGAGGAGGCCGGCCGCTTCGCGGCGCGCGCTGCGGACGGGAGCACCATCCTGTGCGACGGCGTGCTGGAGGCGCATCTGCCGCCGGTGGATCTGCCGGCCTACCGCAGCGCCCTGCTCGGTGCCTGGCGGGAGCGCGGCGAGGTGCAGAAGGACTCCTGGGCCTCTCGCGGGACCCGGCGCCGCATGCTCACCGGCTCGATCGCCGTGGACGGCCTGTACGCGCCGATCGGGGTCGACGGCACCGTCTACGAGCGTCGCCTCATGGTCGGAGTGCCGGTGAGCACCGCCCAGCCCGGCTCGGCGATCAGCGCCGAGCCCGGCACCTCCGCCCAGCTGCTGCGCCACGCCGAGGCCGTGGCTCTGCGGCTGGCCCGCGCCGGGGGCGCACTCGCCGAGGAACGGGAGCGGGTCGAACGGTGAGGCAGGGGCAGAGGCAGGGGCAGGGCATGGCACGATGGCGCCCATGACCACCCACGGCGCCCCCGCACTCGACCCGTCGGCCGACATCGTCGACCTCACGGCGGCGATCGTCGACATCGAGTCCGTCTCCGGCGACGAGCGCGCGCTCGCCGATGCGATCGAGACCGCCCTGCGCAGGCGGGCACCGCATCTCGAGGTGATCCGGGACGGGGACACCGTCATCGCTCGCACCCATCGCGGGCTCGGCCGGCGCGTGCTGCTGGCCGGCCACCTCGACACCGTGCCCGTCGCCGCCAACCTGCCGTCGTCGCGCCGTACCCGCGCGGGTCGTGAGGAGCTCGTCGGCCGTGGCAGCTGCGACATGAAGGGCGGCGTCGCGGTCCTGTTCAAGCTGGCCGTGGAGGCCGACGCCGCGCCCGTCGACCTCACCTGGGTCTTCTACGACCACGAAGAGGTCGCGGCGGCGGACAACTCGCTGACCCGCATCGCCGCCGAACACCCCGAGTACCTCGAGGCGGACTTCGCGATCCTCGGCGAGCCGACCTCGGCCGGGGTCGAGGGGGGCTGCAAGGGCACCATGCGGCTCGAGGTCACCGCCCGGGGCGTGGCCGCGCACTCCGCGCGCGACTGGGTGGGCGAGAACGCCATCCACCACCTGGCGCCGGTGCTGGAGCGCCTGGCCGGGTACGAGGCCCGGCGGGCGGTGATCGACGGGCTGGAGTACCGCGAGTGCCTCAACGCGGTGGCGATCTCCGGCGGCATCGCCGGCAACGTCATCCCCGACCGGGCGAGCGCGACGATCAACTACCGCTTCGCCCCGGACACCACCGTCCGGCAGGCGGAGACGCACGTGCGCGAGGTCCTCGCCGGCCTCGACCTCGACATCGCAGTCACCGACGCGTCCCCCGGTGCGCTGCCGGGCCTGGACACCCCGCCGGCGCGGGAGTTCCTCGCAGCGCTGGGCGAGGACGTCCCGGTGGCCGCCAAGCAGGGATGGACGGATGTCGCCCGGTTCGCGGCCCTCGGCACGCCCGCCGTGAACTTCGGCCCCGGGGATCCGCTGCTGGCCCACGCCGACGACGAGCACGTGCCGGTCGCGGACCTGGAGGAATCCCTGCGCGGCCTGCGCCGGTTCCTCGCCCCGCCGTCGGCGCCCGGGGATACGCTCGCTCCATGACGTCCCAGGCTCCACAGAACCGCCACGACCACCGGAAGGGACCCGTCACGCTGCGCGGGAACCTGCGCCCCACCCGCACCACCGATCAACGGCTGCTGGAGGAGGACGGTCCCGGCGACTGGGTCCACTCCGACCCGTGGCGGGTGCTGCGCATCCAGTCGGAGTTCGTCGAGGGCTTCGGCGCTCTCGCCGAGCTCGGCCCGGCGGTCTCCATCTTCGGCTCCGCCCGCATCGCCGAGGACCATCCCCACTACGCGGTCGCCATGGAGATCGCGCGCGGCCTGGTGGACATGGGATATGCGGTCATCACCGGCGGCGGCCCCGGAATCATGGAGGCCGGTAATCGTGGAGCTCAGGAGGCGGGCGGCGTCTCCGTGGGCCTCGGTATCGAGCTCCCGCACGAGCAGGGCATGAACCCCTACGTGGATCTCGGGGTCGACTTCCGCTACTTCTTCGCCCGCAAGATGATGTTCGTGAAGTACTCCAGCGGATTCGTGGTGATGCCCGGCGGGTTCGGCACCTTCGACGAGCTGTTCGAAGCGCTGTGCCTGATGCAGACCCACAAGATCGCCATGTTCCCCGTGGTGCTGGTGGGCCGGGACTACTGGAGCGGACTGATCGACTGGCTCCGCAGCGCGGTGCTGGACTCGGGGGCGATCAACAGCCCCGACGTGGACCTCATGCGTGTCGTCGACACCGCCGACGAGGCCATCGCCGTGCTCCGGGAGGCGGCGCAGCGATGACCGCCGTCAGCCCCATCGTGCTGCTCCTGCTGCTGGCCGCAGCGGTAGTCGGAGTGGTCATGGTGCTCGTGGCGCTGGGGCGTCTGGGCGACGGGATCAGCGTGCCGGAGCGGCGTCGCAGAGCGCGTCGCTCGACCACGTCACAAGACCTGAGATAATGGCCACCGTACGCGCGCTGTCCGAGGCCCCGTCCGGGGGAGCCACTCGGGGACAGCGACACCATCAAGGAGGCACGCCATGGCTGCTATGAAGCCGCGCACCGGGGACGGTCCGCTCGAGGTCGTGGAGGAGGGGCGCAGCATCATCATGCGGGTCCCGCTCGAGGGGGGCGGGCGCCTCGTGGTCGAGATCGCGGCATCTGAGGCCGAAGAACTGCGAGACGCCCTCCAAGGCGTTATCAAGGTCTGACCGACGTGCTGCGAGCTTGCGAGCGGTAGGAGGTCAGGAGGGTGTGCAGAGTCTGACCGACGTGCTGCGAGCACGCCGCCCAGCAGCCCCGCACCGCCACGGTGCGGGGCTGCTGTCGTTCCCCGGGGGAGGAGAGAGCTCGTCGGATCCGTGACCCGGTGGGAATTCGAGGCCCGTGGCAACCGGGTCACGGATCCGGCGAGAGCGCGGAGGCGAAAGATGTGGGGGCGGGTCTCAGGAGCCGGCGGGGCGCAGCACGGCGGCCAGCACGCCGTCGCCGCTGCCGGTGAGCACCGGGACCAGGTCCTCCGATTCGGAGACGGCCTTGAGCACTGCCCGCACGGACTGCGTGGTCGAGTCCCGGGCCGCCGGATCGGCGACGCGATCGTGGTAGAGCGCGTGAGGGATCACGAGCACCCCGCCGGGACGCAGCAGCCGGCGGGCATGGGTGAGCAGGTCGAGGGCGTGCGGTGCCTGTGCCGGGAAGCTGACGAGGTCGTAGGCGTGGTCGGTGAGGCGTCCGATGACCTCGCGGGGGCTGCCGGCGATGGTGCGCACCCGCGGTGAGCGGATCTTCGCCTCTGCGAAGGACTCGCGGGCGGCGCGGTGGTTCTCGACCTCGGGATCGATCGTGGTGAGCACGCCGTCGGCATGCATGCCCGAGAGCAGGTAGAGGGAGCCGACGCCGCTGCCCGTGCCGATCTCGACGGCGGACTTGGCCTGCACGGCCGCGGCGAGGACCCGCATCAGCGCACCGGCGCCGGGCAGCACCGGGGTGGCCCCGAGCTCGTTGCCACGTTCCCTGGCCCGTGCCAGGACGCCGTCGTCGGCGTAGAGGGTCGCCTCGTCGACGAACTCCTCGCCATGGGCCCAGCTGGCCACCTTTCCCGACGACATCTATGCATCCTCTCCTTCGGTCCCGTCACGGTCGGCTAAGACTACGACAGCGGCTGAGAACTCCTCACCGACTGCGGTGCAATAATGGCACTGCATATCAGCGGACGACACGTACAGGTGGAGCATGGGCGGCCAGGGATTCTTGGGACTCGGCGGGTGGGAAGTCGTCATCCTGCTGATCGTGTTCCTGGTCATCGTGGGACCTCAGCGTCTGCCTGATCTCACCCGTCAGCTGGTCCGCTGGGTCCGTCAGGCCCGGCAGTGGGTCGACGACTCCCGCGCCACGGTCGAGGACGAGATGGGTATCGCCATCGAGGACCTGCGCAAGTACGACCCGCGTCAGTACGACCCGCGCCGCATCATCCGTGAGGCCTGGGGCGATACCGACCCCGAGGATCTCCTGCCCAGCAAGGAAGCGATGTCCGCCGTCGCGGGAGCGGGAGCGGCCGGTGCCGCGGCGAAGAAGGGCTCCTCGAAGGGCGGGAAGGCGAAGAAGGACAAGGGCCCCCAGCGCGCCCCCTTCGATCCCGAAGCCACCTGAGCCGACGCGGAACCCGCTGAGCCGACGCGGAACCCGCTGAGCCGACGCGGAACCCGCTGGGCAGACCCCGAACCTGCTGAGCCGACCCGGACGCCATCAGGCGGCTCGGGACACGGGCTCGCACAGGCCGGAGCCGCCGGGCCCAGCACGGGCCGGAAACGCGCCCGACAGCGTCGCTCAGGACCGCGAGACCGGTCGCTCAGGACCGCGAGACAGTCAGCGGCAGCTTCATCTTGTCCAGCCCCCGCGGTGTGTGCACGAGCGAGCGGGCCACGCCCGACAGCGCCATCGCGGTGGGGGAGTCCGGGGCCGAGACCACCATCGGGACACCGGTGTCGGCACCCTCGCGCAGCGCGGGGTCCAGACCGACCCGGCCGAGAACCGGCACGTCATGGCCGACGGCCTCGGCCAGGGTCGCCGCCACGCGGTCGCCGCCGCCGGAGCCGAACACGTCCATCACGGAGCCGTCCGGAAGCGTCAGCCCCGCCATGTTCTCGATCACCCCGGCGATCTCCTGGCCGGTCGAGGTGGCCAGCGAGCCGACGCGCTCAGCGACGCTGGAGGCGGACTGCTGCGGCGTGGTCACCACGAGCATCTGCGCCGAGGGCAGCAGCTGGGCCACGGAGATCGCGACGTCCCCGGTGCCGGGCGGCAGGTCCAGCAGCAGCACGTCGAGGTCGCCCCAGTACACGTCGGAGGCGAACTGCTCGATGGCGCGGTGCATCTTGGGCCCGCGCCACACCACGGCCTGCCCCTCCGGCACGAACATGCCGATGCTCATCACGGCCACGCCGTGGCCCTCGGGCGGCATCAGCAGGTCGGAGACCTTGGTCGGCTTGTCGGTGACGCCGAACATGCCGGGCATCGAGAATCCGTGGATGTCCGCGTCGATCACGCCGACGCGCAGTCCGTCGGCCGCCATCGCGGCGGCGAGGTTCGCGGTCACGGTGGACTTGCCGACGCCTCCCTTGCCGGAGGAGACCGCATAGATGCGGGTCAGGGAGCCGGGCTGGTTGAACGGGATCTGGCGCCGCCCCTGCCGCAGGCGTGCGGTCAGCTCGCGGCGCTGCTCCTCGTTCATGGCCCCGGTGGTGACCTCGACGCGGCTCAGGCCCGGCACGGTGGCGGTGGCCTCGGCGGTCTCCCGTTCGATCCGGTCACGCATGGGGCAGCCCTCGATGGTCAGCAGCACCTTGACGTGGGCGGTGCCCTCGGCGTCGACGGTGACGTCGTCGACCATGCCGAGGTCGGTGATCGGCTGACGGATCTCGGGGTCGATGACGCCGCTGAGCGCCTCGTGGATGAGGGCGGCGCGGTCGTCGGTGGCGGAGGTCTGCTCTGTGGTGGTCACGAGAGGTCGTTCTCCTTCGGGTGGTCGGGGGAGCGTTCGGCCAGCGCGGCGGCGACCTCCTCGCGGAGGATGGTCCGCAGAGCGCTGGTCTCGAGGGTCATGACGGGGGACTGCTCGGTTCCCGCGCCGGACGCAGTCGAGGCGTCGGCGGGGTCCCTGTGGGAACTGTCGGGCTTCGTGCGGTTCCCGCTCTCTGAGGGCGCCTCGGCGTCGTCCGTCTCGGAGCCGGTGCGCTCCTCGAGCCCTTCGAGGAGGTCCCGCAGCTCGCCGCGCACGAAGTCGCGGGTGGCGACCTCGTTCAGGGCCAGGCGCAGTGAGGCGATCTCGCGGGTGATGAAGTCCGTCGTGGCGTGGTTGATCTCGTTGGACTGGCGATCCTGCTCCGCCTGCACGCGGTCGCGGTCGTCCTGGCGGTTCTGGGCCAGCAGCAGCAGAGGAGCCGCATAGGAGGCCTGCAGGGACAGGATCAGGGTCAGCAGGGTGAAGTTCAGGGCACGCGGGTCGAACTGCGCCGATTCGGGGGCCAGCGAGTTCCACGTCAGCCAGACCGCACAGAACAGGGTCATCCCGACCAGGAAGGCCGGGGTGCCCATCATCCGGGCGAAGGCCTCCGCCGCGCGGCCGAATGCGTCGCCACGGAGGGGGTTGCGCAGCCACGTGCGGCGGCGGGGACCGGGGTCGTCGAGGGGAGCGGGGTTGTGCTCGGCCATTCTCACTCCTCCTCGGCGTCATCACGGGCGGTCGCCCGGGCGATCTCGGACAGGTCGATCTGTCCGGTGGTGGGCACGGGTTCGTCCTGCTCGCGCCAGTCATCGGGCAGGACGTGATCGAGCACGTCGTCGACCGTGACCGTGCCGAGCAGGTGGCCGTCGTCGTCGATCACGGGGATGGAGACGAGGTTGTAGGTCGCCATCTCACGGGTGACCTCGGACAGCGGCGCGGTGGGGCCGACGGCGACGCGGTCGGCATCGAGGATCTCGCCGACGGGCCGGTCGGGCCGCTCCCGCAGCAGCTGCTGGAAATGGACGATCCCCAGCAGCCTGCCGGTCGGGGTCTCGAGCGGGGCGCGGCACACCAGCACGGTCGCGGCGAGCGCGGCGTGGAGATCCTCGCGGCTGATCATCGCCAGGCAGTGCGCCACCGGGGTCTCGGGGGCGACGATGATCGGCTCGGTGGTCATCATGCCGCCGGCGGTGTATTCGTCGTAGGCCAGCAGGCGGCGCACGTCCTCCGCCTCTTCGGGCTCCATCAGGCCCAGCAGCTGGGAGGCGACCTGCTCGGGCAGCTCCTGCAGCAGGTCCGCGGCGTCGTCGGGGTCCATGACGTCCAGCACGTCGGCGGCGCGGGTGGGATCCAGGCCGGTGACGACCTCGACCCGGACGTCCTCGGGCAGTTCCTCCAGCGCATCGGCCAGGCGTTCGTCGGCCAGCTCCCCGGCCAGCTCGATCCGTCGCTTGGCATCGAGCTCCTGGATGATCTCGGCCAGATCGGCGGGGTTGAGATCCTGGTAGGAGGCCGCCAGCAGGTGCGCCGACTGCTCCGCCTGGGTGCCGAACAGTCCGCTGACCTCGGTGATCTGGACGGTGAGCGTCTCCCCGCGCGAGACCAGGCGGCTCAGCGAGCTGCCGCGGCGACGGCGGCGCACGTGCAGCCGGGAGACCTCCCAGTCCTTGTGCCGGTTCTGGTCCAGGGCGATGTCCAGCACCGTCGCCTCGCCGGAGCCGTCGTTGAGCGTGACCGCGCGATCGAGCAGGTCACCGATCACCAGCAGCTCGCCGGCGCGCTTCTCGAAGCGGCGCACGTTCAGCACCCCGGTCGAGATCACCTGGCCCGGCGAGATGGAGGTGACGCGGGTGATGGGCAGGAACACGCGGCGCTTGGCCGCGACCTCGACCACGAACCCGACGGCCCGCGCCGAGCTGCGTGCCTGGGGCAGCACGACGACGTCCCGCACCTTCGCCACCACGTCCCCGATGGGATCGAAGACGGTGGTGCCGGCGAGCCGAGCCGCGTAGAAGCGCGCCAGCTGGGCGCTGCTCACTGCCCCGGACCTGCTCACGGCCGCCGGCCGCTGATCTCGGCGATCCACTTCTCGACGTCCTCGGCCCGACGGGGAGCCGCGGCCGAGAGGTTTTCGACGCCGTCGGCGGTGACCAGGACGTCGTCCTCGATGCGCACGCCGATGCCGCGCAGCTCCTCGGGGACCAGCAGGTCGTTCTCCTTGAAGTACAGACCGGGCTCGATCGTGAAGACCATCCCGGGCCGGAGCTCCGCGTCGAGGTACATCTCGCGACGGGCCTGCGCGCAGTCGTGGACGTCCATGCCCAGGTGATGGCTGGTGCCGTGGACCATCCAGCGCCGGTGCCACTGACCCTCGGGCGAGAGCGACTGCTCGGCGGTCCCCGGCAGCAGCCCCCATTGCTCGAGCCGGGCGGCGATGACCTCCATGGCAGTCGCGTGCAGCTGGCGGAAGCGCACGCCGGGCCGGGCGATCGCGAAGGCGGCGTCGGCCGCCTCCAGCACCGCGTCGTAGACCTTCCGCTGCGCCGGGGCGAACGTGCCGGAGACCGGCAGGGTGCGGGTGACGTCGGCGGTGTAGAGCGAATCGACCTCGACGCCGGCGTCCAGCAGCACCAGATCGTCCTCGTGCACGGTCCCGTCGTTGCGGATCCAGTGCAGGGTGCAGGCGTGGTCGCCGGCGGCGGCGATCGTGTCATAGCCGACGCCGTTCCCCTCGACGCGCGCGGTGCGGGCGAAGACGCCCTCGATCACGCGCTCGCCGCGGGCGTGGGCGACGGCCTGGGGCAGGTGGGCGATGACGTCCTCGAAGCCGCGGACGGTCGCGTCGACGGCCTTGCGCAGCTGGCGGACCTCGTACTCGTCCTTGACCAGACGCTGCTCACTGGTGGCTTCCTTCAGCTCGGCGTGCTGCGCGGCGGCGTCGTCCCCGCCGGGGAGCCCGTTCTGGGTACGGATCTCCTGGACCATCGATTCCACGGCGGCATCGACGCCCGGCATCACCGACAGCGACAGCTGCGCGCCGACGTCCTTGGCGAGGTGGTCGCGGAGATCATCGATGTGCCGCACCTCGATGCCGAGGCGCTGCGAGGCCTCCTCGAGCGTCGGCCGGCGACCCACCCACATCTCGCCGTAGCGCGAGTCGGCATAGAACTCGCTGCTGTCGAAGCCGGCGCGGGGCCGGAAGAAGTAGGTCGCCTGCGCGGTGCCCGGATCCTCCGCCGAGGGCTCGACGACGAGGACGCTGTCGGGCTCCTCGTCGGTGCCCAGGCCCGAGTAGTAGGCGAAGGCGGTGTCCGGGCGGAACTGGTAGTCGGTGTCGTTGGAGCGGACCTTGAGCACGCCGGCGGGCAGCACCATGCGGGTGGCGGGCAGACGTCGCACCAGCGCGTCGCGTCGCGCTGGTGTGAAATCCGCCGCCTCGCGGCGTTCGGCGTCGGGAACCGTCTCGTCCCATCCGGAGGCGATGAACTCGCGGAACGCCTCGTTGGTGGGGCGCTGCGAGCGGGCATCGCCGCGGGAGGCGAGACCGTTGCCGGTGGCGGGCGTGCTGGTGTCGGTGCTCTCGGTGCTCACCCCCCGATGGTCTCACGCGCCGGTCTACCCTGGAACTATGAGCGACAGGTCCGATCCCACCCGCGCGGAGCGCATCGACCTGCACGCCCATACCTCGTGGTCCGACGGCACGTGCGATGTCCACGGTCTGTTCCGGGGCGCCCGCGAGGAGGGGCTGGGCGCTCTCGCACTGACCGATCACGACACCGTGGCCGGCTGGGCGGAATTGCCCGGCGCGGTCAGCGCGAGCGGGGTGGCGGCCGTGCCCGGCGTCGAGGTCTCCTCCGAGCACGAACGCCTCAGCGTGCACATCCTGGCGCTGCTGGTGGACCCCTCTCCGGACACGGAGCTCGCGATGGAGATGGCCAGTGCGCGCTCCTCCCGCTCCCAGCGCGCTCGCCGGATGGTCGAGCTGGTCGCGGCCGACTATCCGATCACGTGGCAGGACGTGCAGGCGCAGGTGGCCGGTGAGCGCACCGTGATCGGGCGCCCCCACATCGCCGACGCCCTGGTCGCCCAGGGCAGCATCCCGGACCGCTCCGCCGCGTTCCGCGAGATCCTCAGCCCCTCCGGGCCGTACTACGTGCCGTACTACGCGCCCTCGCCGACGGTCGCGGTGCGCGCGATCCGCGACGCCGGGGGAGTGGCCGTGGTCGCTCACCCGGGCTCCGTCGCCCGCGACGGGGACCTTCCGCTGGAGCTGCTGGAGTCCATGGTCGAGGCGGGCCTGGCCGGCGTGGAGGTCGATCACCGCGAGCACGACGAGGCCGAGCGCGCCCGGCTGCGTGACTTCGCGCGCCGCCACGATCTGCTGATCACCGGTGGCAGCGACTACCATGGCGCCGGCAAACCCAACCGGCTCGGGGAGAACCTCACGCAGCCGTCCGTCCTAGCGGCGATCACCGAGCGCGCCACGAGCACCACCGAGGTCATCCGCCCGTGAACCTGGTCGATCCGAGCTTCCTGACCGGGGTCTTCGTCACCCTTTTCGTCATCATCGACCCGCCGGGCACGGTGCCCATCTTCCTGTCGCTGACCAGCACCATGACCGCGAAGCAGCGGCACCGGGCGGCGCTGGTGGCCGTCGGTGTGGCGATGCTGATCATCTCGGTGTTCGCCCTGTTCGGGCGGTTCATCCTCGACTACATGAGCATCTCGCTGCCGGCGCTGCAGTTCTCCGGCGGGCTCCTGCTGCTGATCGTCGCGCTGCAGCTGCTGACCGGGAAGATGGGGGAGATGGCCGCGAGCGAGGGCGTGAACGTGGCCCTCGTGCCGCTGGGCACGCCGCTGCTCGGCGGCCCCGGGGCGATCGTCGCGGTGATGCTCTTCGTCCAGCAGACCGAGGGCGAGGTCGCTCGGATCAGCTCGCTCGCCATCGCCATGGTGCTGCTGGCCGTGGCGATCTACCTCGCGATGCGGTTCGCGGGCGTCATCGCCCGGATCCTCGGCGAGGGCGGGGTCACGCTGGTCACCCGCATCTCCGGCGTGCTGCTGGCCGCGATCAGCACGCAGATGATCTTCGACGCGATCCACGCCTTCCTCGCCGCCTGGGGCGTCGTCCCGGCCTGACGTGCGGAGCCGCTCTGCGGATCTGCCCTGCGGATCTGCCCTATCGGGGCGTTCCTCGTCAGGACCTTCCCCGTGAGAGCACGAATGCCCGCGACCCGGATATCACTCGGGTCGCGGGCATTCTCGATGCTCAGCTCTCGGCGCGCTCAGCCCTCGGCGGGGGCGGAGGAGCCGCCGCCGTTGCCACCACTGCCGCCGCTGCGGCCGCGGCCGCCACGGGAGCGGCGACGGCGGGGACGTTCGCTGGACCCCGCGGCGTCGGAGCCCTCGCGGGGTCCAGCCGGGCCCGAGCTGCTCTCGGCGACGACCTCGCCGTTGACCCGGCGGGTGCGCGAGCGCGACCGGTTGCGGCGCGAGCGGTCGCCGGAGCCTTCCGTCTTCCCGTCCTCGCTCGAGGACTGCTCGCGGCGCTCACCGCCGCGTCCTGAGCCGCTGCGACCGCCGCTGTCACGGCCACCACGGCCGCCGCTGTCACGACCGCCGCGGCCTCCGCCGCGTCCGCTGTCCCGCGGCCCGCGGGAGCCGGAGTCCGGGCCGCCGAGATCCTCGATCGCCTCGGCGTCCAGGCCGTCGCGGGTGCGCTTGTCACGGGGCAGCGAGCCCTTGGCATCGGAGGGGATATCGAGCTCGGCGTAGAGGTGCTCCGAGGTGGAATACGTCTCCACGGCCTCCGTCGACTCCAGGCCGAGCTGGCGGGCGATCAGCGCCCACCGGGCCAGATCCTCCCAGTCCACGAAGGTCACCGCGGTGCCCTTCTTGCCCGCGCGGCCGGTGCGGCCGGTGCGGTGGAGGTAGGTCTTGTCGTCGTCGGGGCAGTTCCAGTTCACGACGTGGGTGACATCGGTGACGTCGATGCCGCGGGCGGCGACGTCGGTCGCGACCAGCACGTCGATCTTGCCGTGACGGAAGGCGCGCAGGGCCTGCTCGCGGGCACCCTGGCCCAGGTCGCCGTGCAGCGGGGCGGCGGCGAAGCCGCGGTCGGCGAGATCGCCGGCCACCCGGTCCGCCTGGCGCTTGGTGCGCATGAAGATGATCGTCAGCCCACGCTCGCGGGCCTGCAGGATGCGCGCCATCACCTCGATCTTGTCGAGCTGGTGGGCGCGGTAGACGACCTGCTTGATGTCGGCCTTGGTGCGCGCCTCGTCGCCGGGATCCTGCGCACGGATGTGCGTCGGCTGGCTCATGAAGCGGCGGGCGAGAGCCATGATCGGCCCGGGCATCGTCGCGGAGAACAGCATGGTCTGGCGTGTGGTCGGCACCGCCTGCAGCAGCTTCTCGATGTCCTCGAGGAAGCCGAGGTCCAGCATCTCGTCGGCCTCGTCCAGCACCGCGGTGCGCACCTGGGACAGGTCCAGGTACTTCTGACGCAGCAGGTCCAGGAGGCGGCCGGGGGTCCCGACGACCACCTCGACGCCGCGCTCGAGGGCCTCGATCTGCGGCTCGTAGGCGCGACCGCCGTACACGGTCAGGATGCGCACCGGACGCTTCGCCGAGGCCGCCTCGAGGTCCGCGGCGACCTGCACCGCGAGCTCACGGGTGGGCAGCACGACGAGGGCCTGCGGCTTCCCGACGGGGCGCCCGTCGGGGTTGTCCTCACCGGGTGCGACCGCTGCCTGCAGCAGGGGGATGCCGAAGCCGAGCGTCTTACCGGTGCCCGTCTTGGCCTGGCCGATGATGTCGCGGCCGCGCAGGGCGACCGGCAGAGTCATCGACTGGATCGGGAACGGAGTGACGATGCCCTTGGCGGCGAGGGCATCGATGATGTCGGAGCGGACGTCGAAGTCCGCGAAGGTCTGTTCGGGCGCGCTGGTCCGACCGGTCTGGTCGGTCGTCTGGTCAGCAGCGTTGCCGGAGCTCTGCTCGACGGCGGGGGAGGCCGACACGGCCTCATCGGTGTGCGGGATGGTTTCAGGCACCGTTCAACTCTCTAAGTCATGGATGTGCACTGCCATGGTAGCCCCCATGCCCGCGGGGCGCCGGGGGAGTGCCCCGATTCAGCCGGCGCCGCCGTCGCTGGAGGCAGGCAGCGGGCTGCTGGGATCCGTGGGAGTGACGCGTTCCTCGTCCGGCAGCCCTTCGCCCGGCTCGACCTCCTGCTCGGAGGGGACGGGCGCCTCCGGCGTCCGGTCCTCCTCGGGAATCCGTAGCTCAGGCTGCTCGGCGGGCATCTGGGAGCGCTGGATCGACACCGAGACCAGGCCCATCCCGCCCATCACGATGTCGTCGTAGGCGACCAGATCCCCGGTCTCCTTGTCGAAATAGAGCATCCGGGCCGTGAGATCGAGAGGGTCGTCACCCTGCAGCACCGGGGCGATCCCGCCGGAGGCGAGCGCCCCGCCGGTGGAGCCGACCGTCAGCCAGTTCGTGCCCGAGCTCTCGACGTCCAGCTCGACGTTCGAGGTGTGCATGTGGCCGGACAGCACCAGCGGCACCCGGCCGAGCAGGCCCTCCGGCTGGGTGGGGTCATGGATCAGGGCGAGATCGACCGGGTCCTCGGGGTGCTCCCGGTCGTAGTCGGTGATGGTCTCGCCGAGCTGGAACCCGCTGGCCGCGACGGCTTCCTTCCCCTCACGCCATCCGCCGGCGTCCGAGTCGTCGTCGGCCGCGAAGCGGGGATCGCCGATTCCGGCGATCTGCAGCCCGGCCACCTCGGTGACCTCGTTCTCTAGCACGGTCGCATTGGGCTGGTCGGCGATCACGGCGGCGGTGCTCGCCCCGTCGTGGTTGCCGGCGATGTAGACGTAGGGCACATCCAGGTCGCCGATCGAGCTGAGCAGCTCGTTCTCCAGCGACGTCCCCCAGGAGATGATGTCGCCGGTGTCGATGACCAGATCGATCGCGAACTGGGATTCCAGCTGCTCGATGACGTCGTACGCCTGGGGATTGTCGTGGATGTCCGAGACGTGCAGCACGGTCATGACGTTCTCGGCGTCCATCCCCACGGGCAGGGAGTCCGCCGCGATGTAGAGAGCGGAGACCTGCCCCACGAACTCGGCGAGCGTGTCGCGGTAGTTCTCGTAGTCCACGACCTTGCCCTGGCCGATGTCGGCGACGTAGCTGGCCTGGGACAGCAGTCCCTCGAACTTCGGCTGGTACAGCGACTCGGGCCTGAACGTCACCGACGTGGCGGCCACCGAGACCCCGACCACGGCGACCACTCCGCCGGCGGCGATCAGCGAGCGTCGTACCCGGCGGAACGTGAGGCCGACGGCCAGGCCGGCCCCTGCGGCCCCGCAGAGCGCGTTCAGGGCCGCATTCGTGGCGGCGGCGGCAGTGAGCGCCTCGGGTGCCGTCCGGGTCAGGTCGCTCAGGCCCTGGTCGGAGTAGAACAGCGCCTCGGCCTTGTCGATGTCCACGCCCTGCACGCGGGCCTCGATGCTGACCGGGGCGACGTGCGTGTCGAAGGCGATCTCGCCGACCGGGGGCAGCAGCAGGACGGTCTCGGAGGCGAACGAGGGACGCAGGTGGACCGTCGCGGTCAGCGGGCCGACGTCGACCCGGGTCGCGGGGGTCAGCAGGATGCCGACGACCGCCCCCAGGGCGGCGACCAGCACCGTGGTGCTCAGATGCAGGAGACGGATGCTGCGCCGTCTGCGCCGGCGACGCCCGGCCGCGGAGTCCTCCGGGGGCGCGTCCGCAGCGGTGGCCGACGAGTCCTCGTGCGCGGCCGCGGCATCCGGATCCGTCGAGGACTCGCCCGGCGAGTCCTCGTGGGCGGCGGCCACGGTGGGTCAGCCGAGGAAGCCGACGCGGCGGGGCTCCTCCGTGGAGAGCTCCGCGAAAGCGAGCTTCGCACCGGGGATCAGCACCGTGCGGCCCTTGTCGTCGACCAGCGTGACGGGGGTGCCGTCGGTGACGGCGGCGTTGAGGCGCTCGAGGACCTCGTCGGCCTTCTCCCCGGACTCGACGACGATCTCGCGGGGGGAGTGCTGGATGCCGATGCGGATCTCCATGTCGAAATCCTTCCCTCCGCCTCGGGGGCGGATGTCCGATGCTGTGCGCCGGAAGTCTACCGCTCGGAACCGGGGCGTGCGCTCCCGTCCCCCGCCAGCACGGGCCCGGCGACCTGCGGGTGCTCCAGCGGCTCGAATCCGGTGAGTCCGTGCACCATCGCCGCGGTCATCGTCTCGAGAACCTCCTCCCGCTCGGCCTCGTCGGCGGCGGCATGGAGCAGCAGGGCGGTGGTCTGGGCGATGGCGATGAACCCCCGGCCCACCACCCGTGCCTGGACCGTGCTCAAGCGGCGTGCAGCGGTCAGCACCCCGGCGAGCTCGATCGCCATCTCGTCCAGCACCAGGTCCACGCGCTCCTGGACCCGTGGGGAGATCGACTCGTGGCCGGTGAACAGGCGCAGGGCGTTCTCCAGGGACACGAACTGGTAGAAGCGCCCGAGACCGTGACGCACCCGGGCCGCCGTGCCGCCCGCGTGGTCCCCGATCGCCCGGACCTCGTCCAGCATCCGCCCGGCGAGGATGTCGATGACCTCGACGTACAGCGTCTCCTTCGAGTCGAAGTGCTGATAGAGGACCGGTTTGGTCACGCCCGCCGCGGCGGCGATGTCGTCCATCGACGTCGCCTGGAAGCCCTTCTCGGTGAAGACACGGGTGGCGAGCTCGAGCAGCTGGGAGCGCCGCTGCGCGCGAGGCATCCGGACCGTGGGCGCCTTGGACGGCGAAGACATGGCGTCGACCTCCGGAGGGTGTGGCTGATCCGCGGTGATCCGTGACACTCTACCGTCCCGGCGGGCACGGTCGGCCCCCGACAGGTGTCGGCCCGGTGCGGTCCAATAGGGCCATGGCGAGGCGAGCAGGAGCGACCACGGGCGAGGGCATCCGTCTGCTCGGGCCGGATCTCGGGTCGCTGCCGCCGCTGCGTGACCGTGAGGAGCTCGACGGGGATCAGCGCCGGGCACTGGACGCGTTCACCGCGGGCGATGACGTGATCGTCCACGGCGGACCGGCCAGCGGGCGCAGTGCTCTCGCCCTGGCTGCCGCGGCCGCACGCGGGGACGGCGCGCTGCTGCTCGCCCCGCGCCGCCTCGCCGCCGGCCATCTGCGCGACGCTCTCGGCGCCGGCGGCGCCGGCGAGGTGCGAGCCATGACCCCGCCGGCCCTGGCCCACGCGATCCTGCGCTCCGACGCGCTCGAGCGGGGGCTGGGGGAGCCGACCCTGGTCACGGGCGCAGAGCAGGACGCCCTGCTGGCCGAGCTGATCGCGGACCGGGAATCCTGGTATCTGGACGCCGATCCGGGGGCGCGCGCTCTGCCGGGCTTCCGCACCGAGCTGAGAGACCTGATCACGCGAGCGACCGAGCTGGGCCTGGCCCCGTCGGACCTCGAGGAGCTGGGCCGCCGACGGGACCGCCCGGCCTGGCGGGACGCCGCGGCGATCCTGCGCGACTATCTCGGGGTCCTCGATCTCGAGTCCTCGGCCGCCCTGGACGCGGGGCCGCGGCTCGACGCCGGCGGCCTGGTCCGGCGCGCTGCCCGCCTGCTGGAGGACCCGCGGACGCCCGCGCCCTTCCGGGCCGTCGTGATCGATGACGCGCAGGATCTGACCACGGCCGGGATCTCCCTGGTCGCGGCCCTGGCGGGGGCGGGGGCGCCGGTGCTGGTGTGCAGCTGCCCGGACGCGGCGGTGGACACGTTCCGGGGCGCCCTGCCCGATGCTGCCGACCGCATACGCGGGCTCCTCCGCCGCCCGGTGACCGAGGTCACCCTGCGCCGGTCCCACGGGGCGTCGGAGCGGATCGTCACGGGAGTCGACGCACTGCGCGGCCGGCTCCCGCTGGCCGGTGCCCCGGCGGCCTCCCGTCGCCCGCGGCCCGATGCCGTGTCCCTCGCTCGCGCTCCCGAGGCGCCCGCAGGCCCGTCCTCCGACGCTCGGTCCGCAGGCACCGCAGGCACCGCAGGCACCACGGGGATCGCGGTGCTGCGGGCGAGCGACCCGCTGGACGAGGCTCGACTGATCGGCTCCGCCCTGCGCGATCTCCACCACCGCGAGCAGATCCCCTACGACGACATGGCCGTCGTGTGCCGTTCCGGGGCCGCCGTCGCCGACGTCGCGGATCTGCTCTCGCGCACCGGCCTGCCGGTGCGCACGCCGCGCCGCCCCCAGCCGCTGCGCGACGTCCCGGCCATCGCCGACCTGCTCACGATCCTCGAGACCGGGCTCGCCCCGGAGGGGACCGTGCCGGATCCCCTCGTGGCCGATCGCCTGCTGCGCGGTCCCTTCGGCGACGCCGACACGCTGCGTCTGCGCCGTATCCGCCGGCTGCTGCTGGCTGCGCACCGCGCCGCCGGGACCGGGCAGGAGGTGGCCAGCGAGCAGCTGCTGGCCCGCGCCCTCACCGAGGACGAGGTCCCGGGCCTGCCCGCCCCGGATGCCCGGGACCGGGCCGCCGCCCCGGTCCACCGCGTGCGGGCGATGATCCGCGCCGTCCGCGAGCACCGCGACGCCGACGCCGAGCAGGTGATCTGGCACGCCTGGGATGCCTCCGGGCTGGCCGCAGGCTGGCGCCGCGCCGCCCTCGGCGCCCCCGGCGACGTCGACGGTGCCCGCTCCCGCCTGGCCGGATCCCGGCTCGACGCCCTGCTGGAGCTGTTCGCCGCCGCGGAGCGTCTGACCGATCGCCGTCCCGGCGCCGGCGCACTCGATCTCGTCGAGCAGATCCGCTCCCAGGCCGTGGTCGAGGACACCCTCGCCCCGGCCGCCGCCCCGCGGGGACGGCTGAGCGTGCTCACACCCGCCCAGCTCGCCGGTGAGCACCGGGACACGGTCGTCCTCGCCCGCGTCCAGGAAGGAGCCTGGCCGGACCTGCGCCTGCGCTCGACCCTGTTCGGTGCTGCGGAGCTCTCGCTGCTGGCCGGTGCCGGCGCCGATGCGGGGACGGAGGCCGGTGCCGGGATCCCCACCGGCCTCGAGGACCCCGAATCGCTGCGCGCCATCCAGCGCTCCCAGGTGGTCGCCGACGAACTGCGTCTTGCCGTCAGCGCCGTCGCCCGTGCCCGCACCCGAGTGCTGGTCACTGCGGTCGAGGACGATCAGCTGGCCCCGTCGGCGCTGGTCGAAGCCGTCGAGACGCTGCCCGGTGAGCCCTGGACGCAGCTGGACACCCTGCGGCAGGACCCCGGCCCCGCGCCCGATGCCCGCCGGCTCGTCGCCGCCCTGCGCCGCCGTCTGCACGAGGACGACCCGCAGCGGGCGCGGGATGCCGCGATCGCACTGGCGGCCCTCGGCCGCGCCGGCGCCCCTGGCACGGACCCGGCGCGCTGGTACCACCAGGAGCCCAGCACCACCGAGCCCCTGCACGATCCCGGCGCCCCCATCGCCCTGTCGCCCTCGGCGCTCGAGCGCGCCGTCGACTGCCCCCAGTCCTGGCTCATGGAGCGCTCCGGCGGCACCCGCGCCGGTGGGCCCGCACAGCTGATCGGGACCGCACTGCACCATCTGGCCCAGGTCCATCCCCGCGGCCCCGAGAACGGCACCGAGGACCTCCTGCGCGAGCTGCACGCGCTGCTGCGCTCGGTGCCCGGCACCGAGACCTGGTCCGGGCGCCGCCGCATCCGCCACGCCGAGGACGCCGCCCGGCTGCTCGCCGAGCACCTGCGCAGCGCCCCCGCCCCGCTGGCCGTCGAGGCCCCCTTCGAGGTGGAGCTGGGCAGGGTGCGGCTGCGCGGCAGCATCGATCGCATCGAGGGCGACGCGACCGGACTGCGGGTCGTCGATCTCAAGACCGGCAGGAATCCCAAATCCGCCGCCGCGGCCGAGAGCGACCTGCAGCTGGCCGCGTACCAGGCAGCCGTGCGCGAGGGCGCCCTGGCCGAGCAGCTCGGCGAGGACGCCCCCGAACGGCTGGGCGGGGCCCAGCTGGTCTACGTCGGCACCGGAGGGAAGAAGGCCGCGGTGCGCACCCAGAACGCGCTGCCGCGGGCCGAGGATCCCGCGTGGTTCGACGACCTGGTGGAGACGGTCGCGACGGAGGTGTCCGGTTCGCAGGTCACCGCCCGGCTGAACGCCCACTGCGCCCACTGCGCCGTGCGCAGCAGCTGCCCCCTGCAGCCGGAAGGACAGCAGCTATGAGCTCGTCCGCCTCCCGCCCGACCCGGGCTCCGGGGCACGGCCCGTCGGACCCCTCGACCCGGTCAGCCCTGCCAGCCGCGGCAGCCCCGCCGGCGCTGTCGGCGCAGCGGCTGGCCGACCTGCTCGGCCAGCCCACACCGACCGCCGAGCAGACCGCCGTCATCGAGGCTCCGCTCGCCCCGATGCTGGTCGTCGCCGGGGCCGGCTCCGGCAAGACGGAGACGATGGCCTCCCGGGTCGTGTGGCTGATCGCCAACGGCATCGTCGAGCCCCGCCAGGTTCTCGGCCTCACCTTCACCCGCAAGGCCGCCCACGAGCTCTCCGCCCGAATCTCGGCGCGCCTGGGCACCCTGGCCACCGCGATGCGCGAGGAGGGGCTGACGCTGCCGGCCGGGCTCGAGCGCGGCCACGACGACCTGGTGGGCCAGCGCCCCACCGTCGGCACCTACAACGGGTTCGCCCTCGACCTGGTGCGCGAGCATGCCCTGGCCGTCGGCATCGACCCCGAGCTGACCATGATGTCCACCTCGGCCTCGTGGCAGCTGGCCCACTCCATCGTCGAGTCCTGGGACGACAGCCTGGACCTCGAGGCGTCCCCGGCGACCCTGACCGCGGCGCTGCTGTCGCTGACCTCCTCGCTCGCCGACCACCTGGTGAGCCCCGAGCAGCTGCAGGAGCACCTCAGCACGATCCGCGACCACCTCTCCGGGATCCCGCTGCAGGTCGAGGGACGTCGCCGCACCACACCCAAGGCCGTCGCCTCGGTCCTGTCCGCGCTCGAGTCCCGGCTCGCCCTGATCCCGCTGCTCGAACGCTTCGCCCGGGTCCGCGCCGAGTCCGCCGCCCTCGACTTCGCCGACCAGGTCTCCCTCGCCGCCCGGGTGGCGCGCGAGGTTCCCGCCGCGGGCCGGCTCGCCCGGCGCATGCACCGGGTGGTGCTGCTGGACGAGTTCCAGGACACCTCGGTCGCCCAGCTGCAGATGCTCACCGACCTCTTCGGGCCGGGGCACGCCGCCTGCGCCGTCGGCGATCCCCAGCAGGCGATCTACGGGTGGCGCGGCGCCTCGGCCGCGTCCCTGGCCGGCTTCGCCGAGGCCTTCGCCACGGACGAGCAGCCCGTCCTGCAGCGCACCCTGTCCACCTCCTGGCGCAACGACGAGGCCGTCCTGGCCGTGGCCAATACGCTGGCCGCCCCCCTGCGCAGCGGAGCCGCCGGGCTGAGGATCCCCGAGCTGGCGGCCCGGCCCGGGGCGGGGGAGGGCGGCGCCGAGATCAGCGAGGCCTCCGACGAGCGCGCCGAGGCCCGGGCCATCGCCGACTGGGTCCTCGCCCGTCGCGCCGAGGCCGAGGACGACCAGGCCTCGGCCGCCGTGCTGGTCCGTGCCCGCCGCCAGATCCCCGCCCTGGTCGAAGGACTCGAGGAGAAGGGACTCCCGGTCCGGGTGGTCGGGCTCGGCGGCCTGCTGCATCGCCCCGAGGTGGCCGACGTGCGCGCCGTGCTGCAATGCGCGCACGACCCTGGCCGCGGTGATGCCCTGATGCGGCTGCTGTCCGGCCCTCGGTTCCGGGTGGGGGCCCGGGACCTCGCCGTGCTGGGTCGATGGCGGGACCGGCTGGCCTCTCGCCTGCGCCGGGATGCCGATACCCCGGGCGGGGAGGACGAGGCCGAGTCCGTCTCCCTCATCGACGCGGTCGACGACCTCCCGCCGGCGGACTGGAGCGATCCCTCGGGGCGCTCCCTGACAGCCACGGGCAGGGCCCGGCTCGAGCAGGTCCAGCAGCTGCTGCGCGAGATGCGCCGGCTGCTGCCCCTGCCCCTGCCGGACCTGGTCACCGCCGCCGTGCGCGTGCTCGAGGTGGATCTGGCGCTGCAGGAGCGCGACCCCGCCTCGGGCGCCCTCGCCGACCTCGAAGCCCTGCGGGATCACGCCGCCGCCTTCGACCGCACCGCTCCCCGAGGCGGCCTCGGCGCCTACCTCGACCTGCTGGAGATCAGCGAGGACGAGGAGGCCGGGCTCGCCGTGAACGCCGCCCCCGAGCATGCCCAGGCCGCTGCGTCCGAGGGCGATGACGGGGCGGAGCCCGTCGAGATCGTGACCATGCACTCCGCGAAAGGACTGGAATGGGACCTGGTCGCCGTGGCCGGGCTCACCGAGGGCAGCGTGCCCTCCTACGACCTGCGACGCGCGAAGGTCGACGAGGCCGGCCGAGTGCGGGTCCCCGCCAACGGGTGGCTGGACAAGCTCGCCTCCGCGTCCGTGCCCACCGCGCTGCGCGGGGACGCGGACACCCTGCCCGAACTGGCCTGGGCGGAGGCCGACACGCAGGTCGATGCCGAGTCCCTGATCGAGGAGTACCGGTTCGCGCAGGGCGAGGAGTCCCTGCGCGAGGACCGGCGGCTGATGTACGTCGCGGTCACCCGTGCCCGCCGCAGGCTGCTGCTGACCTCGGCGGCCTGGCGCGCCGGGCTGGCCACCGCCCGGCCCCGCTCGCGCTACCTGATCGAGGTCGCGAATCTGGTTCCGCCGCAGCTGCGCACCGTGCAGGAGGTCCCCGAGCACAACCCGATGGAGACCGAACGGCCGCAGGCCCAGTGGCCGCCCGCTCCCGGTGAGGCGGAGCTGGCCCGTCGGCGCGCCGCAGAGCTGCTCGAGGCGGCGACCGGCACAGGCGATGAGGAGGCCGGCTCCGCCACGCAGGCTCCCGCAGGGACCGGCGTCTCGCCCAGCGCAGGCACCGCCGGTCCCGGGCCGGATCTCGCCGCGCTGGCCGACCCGCACCTCGCGGAGATCGTGCGCCGGGCCGTCGCGGATCTCGAGCAGCAGGCCGCGCCCCCGGTCGTCCACTCCCCGCCGCGATTGTCGGCCTCGCAGGTGGTCCACCAGGCGCGGGACCCCCACGGCGCCGCGATCGACCTGCTGCGGCCGCTGCCCCGGCGGCCCTCGGCCGCTGCGGCCCGCGGCACCGCGTTCCACGCCTGGCTGGAGTCCCGCTACGACAGCGCGACCCTGCTGGACTACGAGGACCTGGCGGATCTGGCCGACGTCGGGGACGTCGCCGAGAGCTCGGACGTCCCGGGCCCGAGCGGCTCCGACGATGCCCCGGACGGGCGATCCGGGTCCCGGGCCGAGGAGCTCGCCCTGCGAGAAGCCTTCGCCGCCTCCGAATGGGCAGGCCGCACCCCGCTCGCCGTCGAGCAGCCGGTGACCACCAGGGTCGGGGAGATCACCGTGCGCGGCGTGATCGATGCGGTCTTCCCCGATCCCGATGACGCCCGGGGCGTGATCATCGTGGACTGGAAGACCGGACGGCTGCCACGACCGGCTCAGCTGCGCGAGCGCTCCCTGCAGCTGTCCGTGTACCGCATCGCCTGGCACGAGCGAACCGGGATCCCGTTGGGGCGTATCCGCACGGCCTTCCACTTCGTGGCCGACGGTGTCACGCACGAGGTGCGTCGCCATCCCTCGCGCGCCCGGATCGCCCAGATGCTCACCGGCGACTGACCGCGCTCGCCGGCGGGCGAGCCCGTCCACCAGCCGCGGACTGCGCGGGCGGCACCCGGTGAGGAGTCGCTCAGGCCTCGTCCTGGCGGGGGTTCATCTCCTCATAGGCCCGCTCGGCCTCGTCCCGCGCGATCTGCGCCAGATCGGCATCGAGGTCGGCGATCATGCCGCGGGCGTCGGCCACGATCGTCTCGTCGCCGGTCTCCAGGCCGTGCGCCAGCCATTCGGCGACGGCGAACTCGCCGAGCGCCTGAGCGCGCTCCATCAGCCGCGGATGCGTCGAGGTCGGCAGCTCCTCGCGGTACGCGGAGTACAGGTCGTCGAAGCGGTCCGGGTCCAGCGAGGAGATCAGCCAGGCCAGATCGGTGGCGGCATCGGCCACTTTGGAGGAGGACCAGTCGCGCACCGCGCTGACCCGGTCACCGGTCAGGAACAGGCTCTCCTCGGAGAGGTCGCCATGGATGAACTGCGGGGAGAAGTCCCACAGCTCGGTGTCCTCCAGCAGCGCCTCCCAGCGCTGGGCGACGGCTGCCGGCAGATGCCCGCCCTCCTTGGCCGTGCGCACCCGGGTGACGTGCTCGGCGTGGAGGACCTCCGGCGTGAAGGACTCCACCCCCGCCGCCTCGGCGGCGTAGCGCGGGACCGTGTGGATGCGAGCGAGGATCCGGCCCAGCGACCGCGCGAGCTCTGCGGACCGGTGCAGATCCTCGAGCATCAGCGGGCGCCCGACGGGAGCTTCGGTGACGGCCGCCCGGCCACCTTCGGAGAGCTTCACGAAACCGAGCACCGGCGGGATCACACCGCGCAGCGAGGTCCCCGAGAGCGCGTCGGTGACCTTCAGGTCGCGCTCGAGACGGATCCCCGCCGACGTCGAGGCGGGGGAGAGGACCATGACGCGCCGGTCGTCGTCGCCGACCACCCCGGCGACGTCCAGATCCTCAGCCGGGGTCGCGATCGCCGTGGTCCGCGCCGGGACCAGGCCGGGGACCGCCGCCGCGGCGAGAGCAGCCAAGGAATAGGAGTTGCGATGCACCCTTCCACCGTACCCGGCCCACCCCTGGACGCCGCGTAGGCTCGAGGGTATGGCGAAGCTCCGCGGCCCCTCTCTGCACACCCCCTTGACCCTGCTCGCGACGGACCGGGAGGCGGCCAGTCGGATCGACCCGGCGATGGTGGCTCCCGGCGAGGACGCCCGCTACCTCGTCACCCGCGGCGGCGCCGCGGCCGTGCACGAGCAGGAGGACGGCACCCTGGCCATCGCGCTGGAGACCGAGGACCCCCGCGGCGGTGCCCGCCAGCCGCTCGTGCTGCTGGGCCGTCGAGACGGCATGCGGGTCCTCGCCGTCGAGATCCCCGAGCCCAGCCCCGAGCTCGACGACCCCGGCCGTGATCTGCGTGACCTGCGGCGCGTCGCGGAGCAGCTCGAGGCGGAGGACGCCGGCCTCGCCCTGACCGCCGTCGCCATGGGCGCCTGGCACCGCTCCATGCGGCACTGCCCGCTGTGCGGCGAGCTGCTCGAGGCCGAGACCGGCGGCTGGGTGCTGCGCTGTCGCGAGGACGGCACCGAGCACTTCCCGCGCACCGACGCCGCGGTGATCATGGCCGTGCGGGACAGCGCCGACAGGCTGCTGCTGGCGCGCAACGTGAACTTCCGCGGCCGGTTCCACTCGGTGCTGGCCGGTTTCGTCGAACCGGGGGAGAGCCTCGAGGATGCGGTGGCGCGCGAGGTGGCCGAGGAGGTCGGCGTCAGGGTCGAGGAGGTCGAGTACGTCGGCAGCCAGCCGTGGCCGTTCCCGCGGTCGCTGATGCTGGGATTCCGGGCCTGGGTGCCCGGCTCGGTCGAGCTCACCCTGCAGGAGGACGAGATCGCCGAGGCCCGCTGGTTCACGCGTCAGGAGCTGGCCGCCGCGCTCGAGGCCGGCGAGGTCGAGCTTCCCGGTCAGGCCTCCCTGGGCCGAGCCCTGATCGACGACTGGTACGGGGCCCCGGCCGAGGTGTGAGGCACCACCGTCCACACCGGGCCGCGATCCGTCGGCTCCCGCTGGCAGGATGAGTGGTGATGACCCACCCACCCCAGTCCGCAGCGCACGAGACGCCCTCGGCTCCCGCCCCGCCGCCCGATGCCGAGAGCATCCTGGCGGCGCTGGACCCGGAGCAGCAGGAGGTCGCGCGCAGCTTCGGCACCCCGCTGTGCGTGCTTGCCGGTGCGGGCACCGGCAAGACCCGAGCGATCACGCACCGCATCGCCTACGGCGTCGCGACCGGTCAGCTCGATCCCCGCCACGTGCTGGCGGTGACGTTCACCGCGAAGGCCGCCGCCGAGATGCGCTCGAGGCTGCGAGATCTCGGGGTCCCGGCCGTCCAGGCCCGCACGTTCCACGCGGCCGCTCTGCGTCAGCTGCGCCACTTCTGGCCGCGCGTGGTCGGCGGAGGGATGCCGGAGATCATGCCCAACAAGTTCCCGGGGGTGGGCGAGGCCTGCCAGCGGCTGCACATGAGCGTGGACCGCGCCGCCCTGCGCGACATCGTCGCCGAGGTGGAATGGTCCCGGGTCTCGATGCTCACCCCCGAGTCCTATCCGGAGGCCGCCACCGCGGCCAAGCGTCCCGGGGTCTCCGGCTTCGACTCCCGCTCCATCGCGCGCATCCTCACCCAGTACGAGGAGGTCAAGAAGGAGCGCGGCGTCATCGATTTCGAGGACGTGCTGCTGCACATGGTCGGTTTCCTCACCGAGCGCGCCGACGTCGCCCGCGAGGTGCGCAGCCAGTACCGCCACTACGTGGTCGACGAGTACCAGGACGTCTCCGCTCTCCAGCACACCTTGCTGCGTCTCTGGCTGGGTTCGGGCGACGACGTCTGCGTGGTGGGCGACGCCGCCCAGACCATCTACACCTTCGCCGGGGCCCGCGCCTCGTACCTGCTCGACTTCCCCCGGGAGTTCAAGCGCGCCCGCACCATCCGGCTCGAGCGCAACTACCGCTCCACCCCGCAGATCGTGCGGATGGCCAACACCGTGCTGGACGGCGCCCGGGGCCGCACGCGGGACAGCCGCCTCACCCTGGTCTCCCAGCGGGAGGCGGGCCCGCCCCCGGTGGTGGAGTCCTTCGCCGATGATCCCGCCGAGGCCGACGGCGTCGCCGACCGCATCGCGGCCCTGGTCGCCGAGGGCCGCCCGGCGGCCGACGTCGCGATCCTGTTCCGCACCAACAGCCAGTCCGAGGCCTTCGAGCAGGCGCTGACCGCTCGCGGCATCGGCTATCTGGTGCGGGGCGGGGACCGGTTCTTCGAGCGCCAGGAGGTGCGGCGGGCCATGGTGGCCCTGCGCGCGGCCACCCGCGTCGAGCAGCTCGACCCCGCCCGCGCCGTGCGCGACGTCCTCTCCCAGCAGGGCTGGTCGCAGAAGGCCCCCGAGACCACGGGCGCTGTCCGGGACCGCTGGGACTCCCTGAACGCGCTCGTCTCCCTCGCCGACACCATCACCTCCCGTCCCGGGGCGACCATGGCCGATGTGGTCCGCGAGCTCGAGGAGCGCGCCGAGGCCCAGTCCGCCCCCGTCGTCGACGGCGTCACGCTCGCCTCCGTGCACGCCGCCAAAGGTCTGGAGTGGCCGGTGGTCCACGTGGTCGGCGCCAGCGACGGCCTGCTGCCGATCTCCATGGCCCGCACCGCCGCCGAGATCGAGGAGGAGCGGCGACTGTTCTACGTCGCCCTCACGCGGGCCCGGGACCTGCTCACCGTGAGCTGGTCCGCCGCACGCACCCCGGGGGCCCGCGGGTCCCGCAAGCCCTCCCGCTTCCTCGACGGGGTCCTCGAGCATCCCGACGCCCCGAGCACGGCTCCCGGCGCCGGTCCCCGGCGCACGGGACGGCGCGGCGCCACCGTCTACGCGGAGTGCCGTGTGTGCGGGCAGGGACTGGTCAGCCCCCGCGAGCAGCGGATCGGCCGCCACCAGGGCTGCCCGGCCACGGCCGCTCACACGCTGATCGAGACTCTGCGGGCTTGGCGGCGGGAGAGGACCTGCGGCAGCGGCGCCCCGGCGTACACCGTCCTCACCGATGCGGCCCTGGAGGCGATCGCCGAGCGGCGGCCGCGCACCCGGGCGGAGCTGCTGGAGGTGCCGGGCGTGGGCCCCGCCAAGGTCGAGGCCTTCGGCGGCGAGCTCCTCGAGCTGCTGGCCGCCGAGACGGGCGATGCCGAGAAGTCGCCAGAGACGTCGTGAGACGGACGGTCCCCGTCCGGCGGGAGGAGTCCTGGAGCGGGACGGGATCCTGAGCGGGGGAGGCCGCGAGAATCAGTCCGGCCGGCGCCTCGACCCGGGCCCGAGCGCGCGAAAGTGCAGGTCAAAAAATAGATGTGCGATCGCCGGGCCGTGTGTAGACTCATCATCGTCAATCGTCCGCATCGTGACCCGGGACACCGGGGAACGCGCAGCAGAAAGGGGGTGTGATCCGTGATCGATACCAGGAATCTCGCGGAGTACGGCGGCCACATCGGCGCGCCCACCCTTCTGCCACGCGAACGGGCCTTCGCCCCGACGGTGACCGCTTCCAGCTGACGAGACCACTTCTCGCTGCACGGTGCGGCACCGCCGCCGCACCTTCGCCCTCACGGGCTCGTCCCCGACGATCTTCGAAGCAGCGAGACGATGACTTCTCTTTTCACCACTTTCCCCAGCCCTGTCACCACGGCGGCGCACATGCTGCCGTGCCACGACGCCGACGCCGCTGACCTGTTCTTCTCGGAGCGGCCCGCCGACCTCGAGCGGGCCAAGGCCCTGTGTGCCGACTGCCCGCTGATCCAGGAGTGCCGTGAGGGCGCCCTGGAGCGCGCTGAGCCCTGGGGCGTGTGGGGCGGCGCCATCTTCGAGTCCGGCCGCATCATCGCGGTCAAGCGCGGCCGCGGGCGGCCCCGCAAGAACCGCGAGCCGGACCGGAGCGAGGACGCCGCCTGAACGGCGTCCTGACCGACGTTCCCGGACGCACGAGGGGCGAGGCACCGCTGCGGTGCCTCGCCCCTCGTCGTGCGCCGGGTCGAACCGGCCGGTCCGTATCAGGCCTTGCCGAGGATCCGGTTCAGCTTGGTGCCGCACTCGGGGCACACGGCCTTGGCCATACGACGACCGTTGGAGACGACGACGTCGCCCTCGGCCTCCCGCTTCTCGCGGCACTTCACGCAGTAGAACTCTCCGGCATAGGTCTCGTCGGCCATATCCGCTCCTCGTAAGAATCGTCGGTGGTGTTCGGTTCCCCGGACGCGCCGCGGATGCCGCGAGGCCGGGATCGATCCACTGTAACGGGGGCGAGGGGGCCGCACGAACCGAGCAGGGGGGGCGGCGCAGGCCCGGGACGGGTTCGTCACCGCTCCGGACGACGATCCGGAGGACCTCGCCGGCCGGGTCGGCCCGTCGCGCGCTTCGGGTTCAAGGGGCTCCGCGGAGCCGAGGAAGTGCGCGCGACGAGCCGACATCGTAAGGCCCGGACGCAGGTGAGGATGGCCTGGAGGGCCGTGGGGCCCCGGGGGCGCTCAGCACCACGCGCACCTTCCCCGTGTGCGTCCTGCTAGTTATCCCGGGGTCCCACGTGCAGGGAAACCTAGCCCCTGCGCACCGGGCGGGTCAAAGGAGTCCGGGGGACCGGCTGTGGACAACTCGCCAGGGCCTGTGGACATCCGTGCCGTGGCGGTGCGGCCAGTGTGGAGGACGGTCCGTCCACCGCGGTCACGACGCTGTGACGAGCACTTCCACGGCGCACAGGTGTGGACGAAGTCTTTTGGTCACCGGACGTGCCAGGCTTGGTGTCCATGAACGATCTGGTCCAGCACGAGCACGTCACCGGGCCGCGCGGGGAGCGGGTGCTGGTGCGGCGCTCGCAGCGCCGGCGCCGCACCGTCTCGATCACGCGCCGCGACGGGGACCTGGTGATCGCGATCCCGGCGTCGTTCAGCCGTCGTCAGGAGCGCGACTGGGTCCGCAAGATGGTCGACCAGCTGAGCCGCAAGGAGGCCCGCTCCGCCCCGGCGCGCCGCAGCGACGCGTCCCTGGCGGCGATGGCCGAGGAGCTCAGTGAGGCTTATCTCGACGGCCGTGCCCGGCCCCGTTCGGTGACCTGGTCCACACGTCAGAACCAGCGCTGGGGGTCATGCACCCCCGCTGATGCCACGATCCGCCTGTCGCACAACCTCGAGGGGATGCCGGATTTCGTGGTGCGCTCGGTGCTCATGCACGAGCTGGTCCACCTGCTGGTGCCGGGGCACGGCCCGGAGTTCCGCGCGCTGATGAACCGCTATCCGCAGGCGGAGAAGGCCCAGGGCTTCCTCGACGGCGTCTCCTGGGCCCAGAACCTGCCCGTCGGCGGCGACGTCGACGAGGCCCCGGGCCGCGCGGATCAGACGGCGTAGCGCGCCACGAACGGGGCCAGGCCGTCGAGGGTGCCGGGCAGGTCGGTGACGGTGCCCTCGGGCAGGGCGGCGCTCGAGCGCTGCGGCCCCTCGCCCACGAGCGGCCACGGGGCCCAGGTGACCTCGGGCGATTCCTCGCTCGCGGTCAGCGGCAGCTCGGATGCCGGGGCCGGGGCGCGCAGCAGGTACTGCACGTCCCAGTGCTCGCTGCAGGCGCCGAAGGCCGCATCGAGCCGGTGACGGTGCAGCATGGCCGGCCCCGCACCGACGCGCTCGAGAACGGTCAGGCCGATCTCCTCGGCGACCTCACGGCGGGCGGCCTGCTCGAAGCTCGTCTCACCCTGCTCGAGGTGGCCGCCCGGCTGGACCCAGAATCGTCCCTTGCGGTGCCACACCAGTGCGACGTGCTCGGCGGGGGCGTCGATCACCACGGCGCTCGCCGTGAGGTGGCGGGGTCCGCCGTCGCGGTACAGCGCCCGCGGCTCGGACCCCAGCAGTGCGAGGTAGTCCTCGGCGACCTCCGGACCGGAGACGGCCTCGCGGGCGAGACCGAGCTCGGTGCGAGCGCTCTCAGCGGGCATCGGGCCGGCCCGGGTCCGTCCCGCTGTCGCCGGACTCGCCGTCGCCGCCGCTGCCGTCGTCCTCCCGGTCGACCTCCCCGGCGTCGTCCTGCGGGGCTGTGCCGTCGGTGCCCGCCGCCTCACCGCTGCCGCGGACGTCCGAGAGCAGGCGCTCCAGCTCCGCGTCGAAGTCGGCGGGGATGTCCACGTCGGCCAGGGCCTCGGCCTCGTCCTCCGCGGCCGGCTGCGGCGCCTGCGGACGCCCGGAGAGCACCTCGGCGGTCGGCAGCAGGTCGGGGTGCTCCCACTTGCTCTCGCGGGCCTGCTCGCCCTCGGTCGCCAGCACGCTGTCCCACCAGGCGAGCGCCTCGCGCACGCGGCGGGGACGCAGCTCGATGCCGATGGTGCGCGAGAGCATCTGCTCGGCCGGAGCGCCCGCGGCCCGGCGCCGGCGCAGCACCTCGCGCATGGCCTCGAGCTCGGGCAGCTTGCCCTCGAGGGCGCGCGTGGTGACGTGGTCGACCCAGGCCTCGATCAGGGCGAGGGTGGTGGCGAGCTCCTCCAGGGCCCGCTCCTGCGAGGCCCGGCGGGTGAAGACGAACATCTCCTCGGGGCGACGGGCCTGCAGCGCCTCCGGGTCCGAGAGATCCAGTCCGCGCACCATCTCGTCGAGGGCGTCGAGATCCAGGGTGATCCCGCGCGCGTAGTCGTCGATCGCCGAGAACAGTGCCTTGCCCAGCCAGGGCGCCGCGTCGAACAGTGCGGTGTGGGCCAGCTCGCGGGCGGCCAGGAAGATCCGGGCGGCCCCTGCGTCCAGGCCGTGCGCGGTGATGAGGTCCTCGACGTTGTTGGCGACCAGGGCCGGTTCGCCCTCGCGGCCGAGCGGCAGCGAGAGGTCCGTGGTGCCGGAGACCTCCCGGGCCAGGGACCCGATGGCGTGACCGAACTGCACGCCGAACATGGTCCCGCCGATCCGCTCCATCATCGCGGCCGGGTCACCCGGCATCGGCATCCCGGCCTCGCCCAGCCCGCCGAGCTCCCCGTCCTGGCCCATCTGGGAGGCGATCGCCTCGCCGATGGCGCCGGCCATGTACTTCGCGACGGGCTCGACGATGGTCTTCCAGTGCGGCAGGGTGCGGTGCAGCCAGGTGCCGCGGCTGAACACGCCGAGCTCATGGGCGGGCACGTCGATCGCGATCACCGGATCCAGCCAGAGCCGCGCCACCTGCGCCGCCTGGCGCAGGTCCTCGATCTGCGACTCGCTGGGGTTCGGGTCGCCGGGCGTGCCGGTGGGCTCCGGCGTGCCGGGGATGCCGGCCATGCCCGCGGCGGTGCGGCGCGCGATGTCCTCGGCCATGTCCCAGTTCACGGGATTGTCTCCCTGGGCGGCGAACAGGTGCTGCATCTGGGCGGCCGCCGCCCGCAGCTGGGCCGGATCCTGCGGCAGCTGCGCCTGCTCGGCCAGCGCCGAGAGGTCCAGTCCGTCCAGGGCACCCTCGGGCAGGGCGTCCCCGAACGTCTCCTTCAAGAAGCGCTTCAGCGCCTCCTCGTCCATGTCCCCGGGTCCTCCCGGGCTCGGCTCGTCGCTCATGGCCACCTCCAGCAGTCCGTGAAGGTCCAGCGTATCGACCGCGGCTGGGTGAGTGGGGAACCGGGGCGAGCGGGAAGCGCGGGAGGGACGAGGAGCGTGGGGCACAATGTCCGGGTGACTGACGACCAGCCCCGGCCTGCCCGCCTCCAGCGGGTCCGCTCGGCGATCTCGCGCTCGGTCGACGACGCCCAGCTGGCCCGCCCGCGGCTCGCCCTGGTCTCGATGGCGCTGCTGTGCCTGATGATCCTGGGCGGTTCCCTGATGCCGGTGCCCTACGTGATCGAACGACCCGGCCCGGCGATCGACGTGCTCGGCGAGTACGAGGACGAGCAGGTCCTCGAGATCACGGGCACCCAGACCCACCCGACGGACGGATCGCTGATGATGACCACCGTCTCCGTCGACGGCGGTCCCGGCTACCGGGTCACTCCCGTCGAGGTGGTCGCCTCCTGGTTCGACCGCACCCGGTCCGTGATGCCGCGGGAACTCCTCTTCCCCGAGGGCCAGACCCGTGAAGAGACGACCCTGACCAACACCGTCTCGATGAGCACGTCGCAGCAGGGCGCCGTCGCCGTCGCCCTCGACGAGGTCGGGGTCGACTACGAGCCCGTGGTGATGATCGCCGGCGTCGAGGAGGGCACCCCGGCCGACGGGGTCCTCGAGCCCGGGGACGTCGTCGTCTCCATCGGCGGCGAGAGCGCCGAGGACGTCGCCGGCTACCAGGAGCTGGCCGCCGCCACGCCCGAGGGCGAGCCCGTGGCGGTGACCGTGCGGCGCGACGGGGAGGAGACCGACCTCGAGGTCCCCACCGAGATGGTCGAGGGAGAGCCCCGCATGGGCGTCGTCCTCGCCAAGGGCTACGACTTCCCGATGGACGTCGAGATCGGCGTCGGGGAGATCGGCGGCCCCAGCGCCGGCATGATGTTCTCGCTGTCCGTCTACGACGAGCTCACCCCGGGCGCCCTCACCGGCGGACACGAGATCGCAGGGACCGGCACCATCTCGGCCGACGGCGCCGTCGGCCCCATCGGCGGGATCCGCCAGAAGATGGTCGGCGCCCACGATTCCGACGCCGAGTACTTCCTCGCCCCCGCGGAGAACTGCGATCAGGTGGTGGGCTATGAGCCCGACGGGCTCGAGGTCGTCGCCGTGTCCACTTTCGACGAGGCGCTGGAGGCGACCGAGACGATCGCCGAGACCGGCACCACCGACGGCCTGCCCACCTGTGAGGACCACGAGGACCGATGAGCAAGCGAAACCGACGCCGCACACCGCCGAAACCGACCGTCGTCTTCGACTTCGGAGGAGTTCTCAGTGCCGGGCACGACCCGGTCCCGGACGTCCACGACCTCCTCGGCGGCGACATCGAGGCCGTGCGCCGGGAGCTGTGGGAACGACGCCCCGCCTACGACCGCGGCGCGAGCACGCCGTCGCAGTACTGGAGCGCCGTGGCGGCCGCGGCCGGCATCGACCAGCTCAGCGATGACGAGGTCGCCGAGCTCCAGGACGTCGACGACCGCTACTTCCTGCAGCTGGACCCCGCCTCCCGGGCGCTGATCCACGATCTCGCCCGCAACCGGGTGCGCCTGGCGCTGCTGTCCAACGCCTCCCAGGCCTTCGGTGAGGCGGTGCGGCGCACCGACTGGTTCGAGGCCTTCACGCTCGCCGTGATCTCCGGCGAGGAGCGGGCCGTCAAGCCCGACCGGGAGATCTACGAGATGCTGCTGGACGTGCTCGCCCACGAGACCGGGGGAGTGTCGATCCCCTCGGCCGTCATCTTCTTCGACGACCGCGCCGAGAACGTCGAGGCGGCCCGGGCGCTGGGCATCGATGCGCACCTGTGGCCCCGCAACGGCGAGCAGCCGCCCGCCGGGTCGGAGCCGCCCGAGCACGGGGCGACCATGGCCCGTCGCGTGCTCACCGAGCGCGGCGTCCCGCTGGACTGAGCCCCACGGAGACCGGTGGCACGGCTCACCGTCACCGGGGAGAGCTCGACCCGATGCGGGTAGAGTCGGACACCGCGACACGTCCCGTGCGGCGCCGAGCTGCGGCGCGCCGGCCGATCCCCGAATTCCTCCGCACAGAACCCTCCGAACAGGACAACGAGTTGGCAGAGTTCATTTACACCATGTACAAGGCCCGCAAGGCCGTGGGCGACAAGGTCATCCTCGATGACGTCACCATGAGCTTCTACCCGGGCGCGAAGATCGGCATGGTCGGCCCCAACGGCGCCGGCAAGTCGACGATCCTGAAGATCATGGCCGGGCTCGATCAGCCCAGCAACGGCGAGGCCCGCCTCTCGCCCGGATACAGCGTCGGCATCCTGCTGCAGGAGCCCCCGCTGGACGAGTCCAAGACCGTCCTGGAGAACGTCCAGGAGGGGCTGGGCGACCTGTTCCGCAAGGTCCAGCGCTTCAACGCCATCGGCGAGGAGATGGCCGAGCCCGACGCCGACTTCGATGCGCTGATGGCCGAGATGGGCACGCTGCAGACCGACATCGACGCCGCGAACGGCTGGGACCTGGATTCCCAGCTCGAGCAGGCCATGGATGCGCTGCGCTGCCCGCCCGGCGACGAGCCCGTCACCCACCTCTCCGGCGGCGAGAAGCGCCGCGTGGCGCTGTGCAAGCTGCTGCTGGAGAAGCCGGATCTGCTGCTGCTGGACGAGCCCACCAACCACCTCGACGCCGAGAGCGTGCTGTGGCTGGAGCAGCACCTCCAGCAGTACGAGGGCGCCGTCATCGCCGTCACCCACGACCGATACTTCCTGGACCACGTCGCCCAGTGGATCGCCGAGGTCGACCGCGGCCACCTCTACCCCTACGAGGGCAACTACTCCACCTACCTGGAGAAGAAGGAGGAGCGGCTCGCCGTCCAGGGCCGGAAGGACGCCAAGCTGGCCAAGCGGCTCAAGGACGAACTCGAGTGGGTCCGCTCCAGCGCGAAGGGGCGTCAGGCGAAGTCCAAGTCCCGTCTGGCCCGCTACGAGGAGATGGCCGCGGAGGCCGAGCGCACCCGCAAGCTCGACTTCGAGGAGATCACCATCCCGCCGGGGCCGCGCCTGGGCAACCAGGTCATCGACGGTACGGACCTGAAGAAGGGCTTCGGCGAGCGCGTGCTCATCGACGGGCTCTCCTTCTCCCTGCCGCCCAACGGCATCGTCGGCGTCATCGGTCCCAACGGCGTCGGCAAGACCACGCTGTTCAAGACCATCGTGGGCCTGGAGCCGCTGGACGGCGGTGAGCTGAAGATCGGCAAGTCCGTCCAGATCAGCTACGTCGATCAGAACCGCGAGAACATCGATCCGGAGAAGAACCTCTGGGAGGTCGTCTCCGACGGGCTGGACTTCATCCAGGTCGGCAAGGTCGAGATCCCCTCTCGCGCCTACGTCAGCCAGTTCGGCTTCAAGGGCCCGGATCAGCAGAAGAAGGCGGGGGTGCTCTCCGGCGGTGAGCGCAACCGCCTGAACCTGGCACTGACCCTCAAGCAGGGCGGCAACGTGCTGCTGCTCGATGAGCCCACCAACGACCTCGACGTCCAGACGCTGGGCTCGCTGGAGAACGCCCTGCTGGAGTTCCCCGGCTGCGCCGTGGTCGTCTCCCACGACCGCTGGTTCCTCGACCGCGTGGCCACCCACATCCTGGCCTACGAAGGGACCGAGGAGAACCCCGCGAACTGGTACTGGTTCGAGGGCAACTTCGAGGCCTACCAGGAGAACAAGATCCAGCGACTCGGGGAGGACGCCGCCCGCCCGCACCGGGTGACCTACCGTCGCCTGACGCGCGACTGACTCCGCGGCACCCGCGAGGGACCGCGGTCCACGAGGCCCAGACCACGGCGCCCGGCGGCGCGTCCCTGCGGGGACCGCACCGCCGGGCGCCGTCGTCCGGCGGCCGGTGCATCGGGTCCACGGCCCGTCCACCGGCCGCCGGCCCACTCATCGCCGCACGAGGAGCGGCCGTCAGTCGCCGAGCGGCGCCGGATCCGCGGTCAGCTCCGGGTCCAGGTTCGCCACGACCCGTTCGGACGGCGTGCCGGACCTGTTCCGCGGTGCCATCTCGCGGGTGACGACCAGACTCTCGGCAGTCTCCGCGAGGGTGGCGCGCACCAGCCCGTCGCGGCCGAGCTCGAGCACACCGAGATCCGTCGGCACCCCGTCCTGCTCACCCCACAGCTGGAGGACCTCGCCCTCATAGCCCGAGACGCCCTCGGCCCGCAGCGCGATGGCGTCCGCGGTGATCACGGCCTGCCAGCTGCCGTTGTCGCTGAGGCCGGGAACGAGCATGGCCTCGGGCTCGACGCTGAGCTCGGTCCAGGTCGAGGTGAACTCGTGCGCGGCGGCGAGCTCCCGTCGCGCGTCGAGGAGGAACCACGCCAGCAGCAGAGCGCCGATCAGCGCGAGCGCCGCGATCGCACGCGAGAACCAGGGGACGCCGCGCGGGGCGGGCCGGTCACCGTGCTCCGGCCGAGGGCGCTTGCCCGAGGCTCCTCGGGCCGCCGGGGAGCCGCTGTCACGGAAGCTGAAGGCGGGCGCCGGCGTCGGCCGGGCATCGTCGCCCGGGGGCGCGGCGTCCGTGGTGTGCGTCTGCGGCGAGGCGGACGAGGCCGCGGAGATGGTGTGGAGGGAGCCGGGCATCGCCGGCGGGCCGACGACGCGGCGCTGCGAGTCGGTGCCGAGCACCGGCGTGGCGTAGTCACCGCGATACGCAGTCTCCGGCTGCGGCTCCGTCTCCGTCTCCGGCCCCGGCTGCGGCCCCGGCCCGAACCCCTCCAGCACCGGCGGTCGCAGATCACGGGAGGGCACGATCGCGGTCAGCAGGGTCAACTGGGCCGCGGCCTCGATGGCATGGCGGCGCACGGCGGAGGTCGCGGGGGAGCTGCTGAGCTCCTGCAGCCGCCGGCGCTCACTCTCATCGGCCAGCGCCAGCGCGTCCAGCGCGGAGAGGGTCGGCGCTTCGGCGTGGACCGGTCCGCCGAGCGGGACCAGCTGATCCAGCACTCCGGCGAGCACCTCGGCCGCCTCCGAGCGCCGGCTCCCGGTGTGGTGGAAGCGCCCCTGGGCAGCGGATTCGACGAGAGCACGGTGGCTCGCCGGCAATCTCAACAGGACGCGCAGGACCTCGTTCTCCCGGCGATCGCGGGTGCGCTCGTCGGCGGGGTCCGACGCCACCAGGGAGCGGACGTCGCCGCTGGGGCGCGTGGCCACGCATGCGCGCCTGGCACGGTCCAGCACGGCGACTTCGCCGGGCAGGCCGCTCGCAGCGAGCTCGCCGGCGTCGGCCAGGCAGGACCGCAGCACCGAGACGGTCAGCTTCTCGGCCCGGGCCGAGGAGCCGGTCACGTGCACCGCCAGTCCATGGATGCGGGGGGCCAGCACGTCCACCAGGGAGGCGGCGGCGCCCTGTTCGCCGCGCGCGGCAGCACGCAGGAGTGTGCGCACCGGGTCGTGCCGTTCCCGGAGGTCCACGGTGTCCTCCGGGATGTCCCCGGTCCGGGTGTCGCTCCCCATCGGTCCCCTCCACGTGTTCGGCTGAGAGACGGCCTCGCCCCGCGATGCCGATCCATTCTCGCAGGCGGAGCCCGCCGGCGGCTCGTCGCTGGCTCCGGGGGCCGCCCCGGCACGGGCAGAGGACTCGTGCGAGGCGCGCAGTCGCGGATCCGATCGCTGCGGTCGTGCCACCGGCTCTGCGGGTATCACTGCAGGCCGCAGCGCTGGAATGCCGTCGCGAGGGGCCGACGGGGGACCGCACGAGGGGTGCAAGCGAGCGCTCGGATCTCCGGTACCGTGCAGGCATGAAGCCGATCTCCACGATCACGGTGTCCTCTCAGCTCCCGGCCGCTCTCGAGCCTCTGCGCGAACTCGCCTTCAACCTCCGCTGGACCTGGCGCCGCCAGTGCCTGGACCTGTTCCGCTCGCTGGACCCCGAGGCGTTCGCCGCCAGTGGGGAGAATCCCATCGGGATGCTCTCCCGGGTCCCCGCCGGCCGCTTGGCCGAAGCCGCCCGTGACGAGTCCTTCCTCGCGAAGATGCGCTCCGAGGTCGGCGACCTGCGCACCTACCTCGACTCCGGTCGCTGGTTCCAGCGCACCGTGCCCGGATCGGGCTCCGGGTCCGCGCCGGGTTCCGCCGCCGGGACCCCGGCCGTCGCCTACTTCTCCATGGAGTTCGGCATCACCCCGACGCTCCCGATCTACTCGGGAGGCCTCGGCATCCTGGCCGGGGACCACCTGAAGTCCGCGTCGGACCTGGGGGTGCCGGTGGTCGCCGTCGGCCTGCTCTACCAGTGGGGCTACTTCTCGCAGTCGCTGGACCGCAGCGGCTGGCAGCAGGAGAACTACCGCCTCAACGATCCCGATCAGCTCCCCGTCCAGCCCGTCCGCGGCGCCGACGGGCAGCAGCTGCGCGTCGCGGTGACCCTGCCCGGGGACCGCGAGGTCGCCATCGCCCTGTGGCAGGCATCGGTGGGCCGCGCCCCGCTGCTGCTGCTGGACACCAACGTCGAGGTCAACGACGACGAGGCCCGCCAGATCACCGACCGGCTCTACGGCGGCGATCACGAGCACCGGATCGTCCAGGAGATCGTGCTCGGCATCGGAGGGGTGCGCGCCGTGGACGCCTACGTCGCGGCCACCGGGTTCCCCGCCCCGAGCGTGTTCCACCTCAACGAAGGCCACGCCGGCTTCTCCGGCCTCGAGCGCGTCGGCCGGCTCATGCAGTCCGGCGCCGGTTTCGCCGAGGCGGTCAGCGAGGTGCGTGCCGGCACGGTGTTCACCACGCACACCCCGGTGCCGGCCGGCATCGACCGGTTCGAGGCGGGCCAGCTGCGCCATTACCTCGGCGCCGACGAGAACGGCATCTCCCATCTCATCCCCTCGCTCCCGGTCGAGGCCGCTCTGGCGCTCGGCATCGAGGAGGGCGGAGACATCTTCAACATGGCCCAGCTGGGCTTCCGCACCGCTCAGCGTGCCAACGGGGTGGCCGAGCTCCACGGGGCCGTCTCCCGCGCGATGTTCCAGGACCTCTACCCGGGCTTCGACGTCCCCGAGATCCCCATCGGCTCGGTCACCAACGGCGTCCACCGGCGCACCTGGACCTCGGCCCCCATGGACGACCTGTTCAAGAAGGCCCTCGGCGACGTGGACGTCTCCTCCCTCAGCGACTGGAGCGCCCTGGCGACGCTGACCGATCACGAGCTCACCGAGGCCCGCGACACCCTGCGCGCGGAGCTGGTCGACATGGCCCGCACCCACGTCAAGGACTCCTGGTTGAGCCGAGGGGTGGACGAGGCCGAACTGGCCTGGACCGATCACATCCTCGACCCCGGCGCGCTGACCATCGGCTTCGCCCGACGGGTCTCGACCTACAAGCGCCTGACGCTGATGCTCTCGGACCCCGAGCGGCTGCGGCGCATCCTGCTGAACCCCGAGCGCCCGGTCCAGATCATCATCGCCGGCAAATCCCACCCGGCCGATCGGCCGGGCAAGGAGTTCCTCCAGCAGCTGGTCCGGTTCGCCGACGACCACGGGGTCCGTCACCGCATCGTCTTCCTGCCCGACTACGACATCCGGATGGCCTCCGTGCTGATCGCCGGCTCGGACGTATGACTGAACAATCCCATCCGACCCGAGGAGGCCTCCGGGACCTCGGGGATGAAGGCCGTGCTCAACGGCGGGCTCACGTTCTCGATCTCCGACGGCTGGTGGGACGAGATGAAGGACGACGAGGCCGGATGGACCATCCCCACCGCGCACGTCCCCGAGCAGTCGGAGCGTGATCGGCTCGAGGCCGAGGCGCTGTACGAGATCCTCGAGAGCCGGATCGTGCCGCTGTTCTACGAGCGCGACGCCCGGGGCATGCAGCACGGCTGGCTGACGAAGATCCGCTCCTCGCTGGTCACGATCGCCCCGCAGATCACCGCTGCCCGGATGGTCCGCGACTACGTCACCGACCTCTATCTCCCGGCCGCTCGCGCGGCCTCGGCCTTCGTCGCGGATCCGACCCTGGCCGGCTCGTTCACCTCGTGGAAGGCCGACGTCCAGGCGGCCTGGCCGAAGGTGTCCGTGACCGACGTGGCGCTCGAGGGTGCGCGCGAGGACGAGGGCGGGGTGGTCGCCACCGGCGGCGAGGTCACGCTGCTGGCCGACATCGAACTCGGCGGCCTGCGGGACGAGGACGTGGTGGTCGAAGCGGTGCTGGGGCCGATCGGTCCGGACGGCGAGATCACCGAGCCCCAGCTGATCCCGCTGCAGCGCGCCGACGATCGTCGCTGGGCCGCCCGGTTCGCGCTCACCGTCCCCGGTGACGTGGGGTACACCGTGCGGGTCACCCCGCAGCATCCGGTGCTGTCCTCACGCGCGGAGCTGGGACTGGTCGCCACCGCCTGAGGAAGCTTCCACCGTCCCGGCAGCGGGAGTGGAGTCAGCCGCCGGTCTTGACGCGGATCATGCCTTCCTGGGTCACCGTCGCGACGAGGTCGCCGGCCCGGTCGAACACCTGACCATGGGTGAGGCCGCGCCCGCCGGAGGCCGAGGGCGAGCGCTGGACGTAGAGCAGCCACTCGTTGGCGTCGACGTGGCGGTGCCACCAGATGGCGTGGTTGATCGTCGCCATCCGCAGGCCCGGGGTGATCCAGCTCAGTCCCTGCCGGCGCAGGATCGGCTCGAACGGCGTGTAGTCGCTGGCGAAGGCGAGGATCGCATCGTGCAGCAGCGGCTCGGCCTCGATCGGGGCGATCGTGCGCATCCACACCATCTGCGCGTCGGAGCCGGCCGCATTGGTGTCCGGCCGGAAGTAGATCGGGTCCGTCACGTGCCGGATGTCGATCGGGCGCTGGGTGGACCAGTACTGGGCGACGGGATGATCGATCCCGGACAGCACCTCCGCCGTGGTGGGGAGGCCCTCCGGATCGGGAGCCTGCGGGGCCCGCTCCTGGTGCTCGAGTCCCTCCTGCTGCTCCTGGAACGATGCGGTCATGGCCAGGATCGTGCGCTCGCCCTCCTCGGCGGTGCGGCCCGGCTGTGTGGCCAGAACGCGACGCACCGAGAACGAGCCGCCGTCGCGCAGGGCGTCGACCTGGAAGCGGATCGGATGGTCCGGATCCCCGGGGGCGAGGAAATAGGAGTACATCGAGTGGATGCGGCGGCCCGCGGGGGCGGTACGGCCCACGGCGGTGACCGCCTGCCCCATCACCTGGCCGCCGAAGACGTGACCGCCGGGCTGCGGCGACGAGTCGCCCTCGTAGGCGGCGACGGTGGCGGGGGAGGCGAAGGCGGGATCCAGATCGATCGCGCGCAGATCGAGCAGGTCGATCAGGCCCGACGCGACGGCCGCTGGATCGTGCCGGGGATTCTCGGGTGCGGACGGCGTGGTCATGTCCTCGATCGTACTGGGCTGCGGTGTGCGGGAGCGTCACCGGAGGCGCTGGTCATACGATGGTGACCATGGCTTCTTCTCCGTCTCCGTCCTCGTCGTCGGCTCCCTCTTCTGCGTCCTCGCCGATCGACATCCCCGTCGCCGTCCGCTGGACGGACCTGGACGCCTACGGGCACGTGAACAACGCCGCGATGGTGCGGCTGCTCGAGGAAGCGCGCATCGCCGCCTTCTGGAAGGCGCCCGACGAACAGATCGCCCTCGGGGCACCGGCGCCGGTGGCCGCGCTTCCGGGCGGGGGAACCGATTCCGCGGTCGGCACCGTGATCGCCTCCCAGCGCATCGAGTACGTGCGCTCGATGGGGCACCGGCGCGACGGCGCGGTGGTGCGGCTGTGGCTCTCCCGCATCGGCGGGGCGAGCCTGTCCGTGGACTACCTGGTGCTCACGCGCGAGGATCCCGAGGGTCAGGCGCCCTATGCGCGCGCCCGCACCGTGGTGGTCATGGTCGACGCCGACAGCGGCGCCCCGGTGCGACTGGACGACGACTCCCGTCGGCGCCTGCAGGAGTTCGCCGCTCAGCCCCTCGTCTTCCGCGACTGACGCGCCGGCCGCTCCGCCGGACTCGATCCGTCCAGCCCGGCGGTGTGCGCCTCAGGTCAGGCGCGTGGGCACGGACTGCCCCGACATGGGTGCCTCGCCGCCGTCGTCGGTGTTGACCATGAAGTGCGCCGCCCGCTCGAGGTACTCCCACAGCGTCTCCTCGTGCTGCGGGGCCAGCTCGAGAGACACCACCGCCTCGCGCATGTGCCTCAGCCAGGCGTCCCGGGCGGCCGGGGAGACGGGGAACGGTCCGTGACGGATGCGCAGACGGGGATGGCCGCGCTGCTCGCCGTACGTCTTGGGCCCGCCCCAGTACTGCTCGAGGAAGGTCCGCAGCCGCTCCTTCGCCCCGGTGAGGTCCTCCTCGGGGTACATCGGCCGCAGCAGCGGATCCTCGGCCACTCCCGCGTAGAACCGGTCCACCAGGGCGACGAACGTGTCGCGACCGCCGACGGCCTCGTAGAAGCTGACCGGCTCGGGCGGTGTGCTCTCGCTGGGCGGCGTGCTCTCGCTGGGCTCGCTGGTCATGTCGGGGTGCTCGCGATCAGGGCTTGAGGGTCTCGCCGAAGCGGGGCATGGCGAAGTCGATGCCGGCCTCGGCGAAGGCGACGCGGATCCGCCCGCGCAGCTCGCGCTCGAGCGTCCACTGCTCGCCGGGGGCGGCCTGGATGATGATGCGGCGCTGGTAGCGGTTGCCGTCGACGTCGAGCATGCCGCTGATGTCCGCCGGGCTCTGGATGATCTCCACCCAGTCGGGGTCCGTCGCCAGCTCGCCGGTGACCTTCTCGAGCACTTCGGTGACGCGGTCGTCGTCCGCGCCGGCGTCGATGTCCAGGGTCACCACGGCGTTGGAGTAGCCGCGGGACATGTTGCCGATGCGGATGATCTCGCCGTTGCGGACGGTCCACAGCACGCCGTCGATCGCGCGCACCTGCGTGACCCGCAGGTTGATGGACTCGACGGTGCCGCTGGCGTACTCGATGTCCACGAAGTCACCCACGGCGACGATGTCCTCGAAGAGCATCACGATGCCGGCGACGATGTCGCGGATAATGGTCTGGGCGCCGATGCCGGCGGCGAGGCCGATCACGCCGAGGGAGGCGATCACCGGGGCGATGTCCACGCCGATCTCGGAGAGGATCATCACCAGCGCCACGGCCCAGATGACCATGTGGGCCACGTTGCGGGCCACGTTCGAGAGGGTCTCGGCGCGCTGCTCGCGGCGGGCCTGGGCGGCCTTCAGCGAGCGCGGGTCGCGCTTGACGACCGCGCCGGCCACGTTCGTCAGCTTCGAGGATGACTCGACCATGGTGCGGAAGAAGCGCCGCAGCAGCCACGTCACCACGAGGCTGACCAGCGCGGCCGCCACGAGGATCAGCACGATCCGGACGCCGCTGGTCAGCACCCACTGGATCAGGGAATCGGCGATGGACACGGCCTCGTCGGCGCCGGGAGCAGCCAGCAGCCGACCGGGATCGAGGGGTTCGTCAGGCATGCCCCTGACGATAACGCCCGGGGGTGGATCGTGTCTGCAGGGCGGGAGCCAGCAGAAGCCCCACGAGGTAGATCCCACCCAGGACGATGGTGACCACGCCGACGGGAAGCGCGGTCGGCAGCACGTGCTGCGCCACCAGGTCCGCGCCTCCGAGCAGCACGGCGCCCATCGCGGCGCTCGCAGCCAGCGGGATCCCGGTCCCGCGCACCAGGCGCTTGGCGAGCTGGGGCGCGGACAGGGCGACGAAGGCGATCGGGCCCGACAGAGCGGTCACCGCCGCGACCAGGATCACGGCGAGCAGCAGGATCCGGCGGCGGCTCCGCTCCACGCCGACGCCGTGGACCGTGGCCACGTCGTCCCCGAGCTCGAGCTGGGCCATGAGCGGCACGCAGACGATCAGCGCCGGCACCGCCAGCACGAGCAGCCCCAGCACGGGAAGCAGCGCGGGCCAGTCGATCAGCGACAGCGATCCCGCGCCCCACATGCTCGCGGCCATCGCCACCTCGTCCTGCGCCTGCAGCAGCATCCACACGTTCACCGCGTGCAGCATGGCCGAGATCCCGATGCCGACGACGATCAGGCGGAACCCCTGGAGGCCGTCGCGCCGCGCCAGCAGGTAGACCACCACCGCGGTGCCCAGGCCGCCGGCCAGGGCTCCGACGATGGTCGCAGCGCCGCCCAGTGCACCCGAGGCGGCGCCGCCGGCCGCGAGCGTCAGCACCAGCACGCCCGTGTAGGCACCGGTGGAGAATCCGAGCACGTCGGGCGAGCCGAGCGGATTGCGGGTCAGGGTCTGGAAGATCGCCCCGGACAGCGCCAGCGCCGCCCCGAAGACGATCGCCGCCAGCGACCGCGGCAGCCGCCACTGCAGCACGATCGTGGAGGCGAAGTCCCCGCGGCCGGTCAGCGCCTCGAACAGCTGGCCGGCATCCAGCGGATAGTCGCCGCGGGAGAGGGAGACCAGGGTGATGGCCAGGGCGAGCGCGGTCAGCACGGCGCACACGAGGACGTGGCGCCTGCGGCGCGGGGTCCCGGTGCGTGCGGAGGCGTCGGGGGCGCTCATATGCTGCTCGCCCGTCGGCGCCGGGCCAGCACGATCAGCACCGGCGCGCCGATCAGTGCTGTGACGATGCCGACGGGCACCTCGCCGGGCCACAGCACCACGCGTGCGAGCACGTCGGCCAGCACCATGATCGCGGCGCTCAGCAGCGCCGCCAGCGGCAGCAGCCGGGTCTGGTCGGGGCCGACGGTCCAGCGCGCCACGTGGGGCGCCATCAGACCCAGGAAGACGATCGGGCCGGCCAGAGCGGTGGCCGAGCCCGCCAGCAGGGTGATGGCGAGGACCATGAGCATCCGGGTGCGCTGGACGTGCGCGCCGAGAGAGGCCGCCATGTCCTCTCCCAGGGAGAGCACGTTCATCGCACCCGCGAGCGCGAGGGCGAGCACGACGCCGGCCGCGGCGACCGGCAGGGAGGGAGCGGCCGTGTCCCAGCCGCGCTGGGAGAGATCGCCGCTCTCCCAGATCAACAGGATGGAGTACTCGCGCGGCGCGGAGAGGCGGAAGGCCGAGGTCAGCCCGGCCAGCACCGCACCGAGCGCGACCCCGGCCAGGGTCAGCCGCTCCGGGGTGATGACGCCGGCGCCCAGGGTGCCGATGGTGAACACGGCCAGGGTCGCGACGAAGGCACCCACCAGGCACGCCGCCACGAACGCCGCGGGGGAGGAGGCGCCCACCAGCACGATGGCGAGCACGACGGCGAAGGCCGCCCCGGCGTTGACGCCGAGGATCCCCGGCTCGGCGAGCGGGTTGCGGGTCAGTACCTGCATGAGCGCCCCGGCCAGGCCCAGCGCGGCGCCGGCGGCCAGAGCGATCACCGTGCGCGGCACCCGGAGCGAGGCCACGGCCGAGTAGTCCTGCACGACGATCCCGAGCGCGTCGGCACGCTGCTGGACCGATTCCTCGGAGCCGACGTGGGTGGCCGCATCGACCAGGATCCGCCCGACGGTCGCGGGCGGGACCAGGCGCGACCCGATATACAGGCTCGCGGCGCACAGCAGTGCCAGGGCGACCAGGGCCAGGACGAGTGCGACGGCTGCCCGCGGGCGCGATGGAACGGTCCCGGGGCGAGGGCGCCGCGGGAGGGCGAGGGAGGAGGGTCCGCTCACAGTCTGCTTCCGGAGACGTCGGGGGCTTGTCGGCTCATGCTGAGGTAAGGGTAGCCTTAGCGACGGTTCGTGCCGGACCACCTTCACACCCACGGAGCAGCCACCATGATCCCTCAGCTCTCTCAGACCCCTCTGTCCCGCCAGATCTCACAGCGCCCACGGCTCTCCCGCCGGGGCCTGCTGGCCGTCCTCGCGGGAGGCACCGGGCTCGCACTGGCCGCCTGCAGCGACTCGGGCGGGGGCGAGGGGTCCGGCTCCGGTGCGTCCGACGGCGGCGGAGGCGCTTTCCCCACCGAGATCGCCACCAAGTTCGGCCCCGTCACCGTCGAGGCCCCGCCCCAGCGCGTCGTCGCCCTGGGCTGGGGTGATGCCGAGACCGCGCTCGCCCTGGGCATCCAGCCCGTCGGCGCCTCCGACTGGCTGGCCTTCGGCGGGGAGGGCGTCGGCCCCTGGGCCGAGGGGATGTACGACCAGGCGCCGACGCTCATCGAGACCCTGGAGCCGTCCTTCGAGGCGATCGCGGCGCTGGAACCCGATCTCATCCTGGACGTGAAGAGCTCCGGGGACCAGGAGCGCTACGACCGGCTGAGCCAGATCACCACCACCGTCGGCGTGCCCGACGGGGGCGACAACTACCTCACTACCACCGAGCAGCAGCTGCAGATGATCGCCCAGGCGCTGGGCCTGCCCGACGAGGGTGAGCGGCTCCAGAGCGAGCTCGACGCCCAGTTCGAGCAGGCCGCCGCCGACCACCCCGAGTGGGAGGGGCGCAGCGTCTCGGCGGCGACCCGCACCTCCGAGGGCTGGGGCGCCTACATCGACGGCACCGAGCGAGTGGAGTTCCTCGAGAATCTCGGCTTCGTACTGGCCACGTCCGTGGCCGAGCTGGAGGCGGGCGCCTCCGGCTTCTCGGCCGACATCTCCTCCGAGCAGCTCGATCTGCTCGATGCGGACCTGGTCGTCGCCTTCCCGATCTACATCGAGACCACGGAGATCTCCGAGGACCCGCAGTGGCAGCAGATCCCGGCGGTCGCCGACGGACGCGCCCTGGTCATCGACGGCGACCTGGCCTCGGCCTACTCGCTGGGCTCGGTGCTGTCGATGCAGTACGCCCTCGAGGAGATGGTTCCCCAGATCGAGGAGGCGCTCGGCGCCTGAGCCGAGCGCCTCCTCGGCCGCCCTCACTCGATGTCGGCGGCGCGCACCCGCTCCTGCCGGGCCACGGTGTCCCGTCCCTCGACGATGATGCGACGCAGTCCGAAGGCGGCCTCCTCGGCGTCGGCGAGCCACGCGTCGGCGTCATCCAGCACGCTCTGGCCGCCGTAGGAGGACGGGAAGTAGCCCCGCACGATGCGGTTGGCGATCTCCGTCGAGCGACGTTCCCACACCTTCTCGATCATCGAGAAGTAGCGGTCCCGGTACGGCGCGATCAGCGATTCGTCGCTCACGCGGGAGAAGCCCTGGATCACCGCGGTGATCGACTCATTGGCCAGCGTGTCCTGCTCGACGGTGAGACGCCATGCCTCCGCCTTGGCCTCCGCGGTCGGCAGCGCGGCCTTCGCGGTCAGGGCGCTCTTGCGGCCGGACTGCGTGTCGTCCGAGGCGAGCTCGCGGTCGATCCCGGCCTCGTCGATGCCGCCGAGGACGGCCAGGGCGATCACCAGCTTCCAGCGCAGGTCGGTGTCGATCGTGCGGCCGGGCAGCTCCACGCTGCCCTCCAGCAGGGACTCGAGGATCGTGCGGTGCTCCTCGGTCCGGGCCAGTCGCGCGAACGACTCCACGAACTGCAGCTGGGCGTCGCTGCCGGCCTCGGCGGCCCGGGCCAGCTCCCACAGGGCGCTGGCCGCGGCGGCGGTCCGCTCCGCGCGTCGGGCCGGGGCGGCGTAGGGCCCGGCCACGGCCTCGAGCTGCTGCAGCAGGGTCCGCACCACCGACGAGGATGCCTCACCGGTGATGTTGGCCAGCACCAGCTGCTGATAGCGGCCGCTGGGCAGCTCGCCGTCACGCACCATGTCCCACGCGGCCGACCACAGCAGCGTGCGGGCCAGCGAGTCGTCGAGTGTGCGGAGGTTGTCCATCGCGACCGCGAGCGAGGCGTCGTCGAGGCGGACCTTGGCATAGGCGAGGTCGCCGTCGTTGAGCAGCCACAGATCGGCGCGTCTGCCCGTCAGCTCCGGCACCTCGGTCAGCTCACCGTCCACGTCCAGCTCCACCTCGTCGGTGCGCACGAGCGCGCCGTCCTGGAGCGAGAAGCCCGCCACGCGCAGACGGTGGGGGCGCACGGTGCGGTGCTCCTCCGGAGCGCTCTGGGCGATGGCGAAGCGTGTCACCACGCCGCTGTCGTCCCGCTCTGAGCTGCCCGCGTCCCGCTCTGAGCTGCCCGCGTCCCGCTCGATAAGTGGCCGCAGCGTGTTCACGCCGGCGGTCTGCAGCCACAGCTGCGCCCAGGAGCTCAGGTCGCGGCCGCTGGTGGCCTCGAGCTCGACCAGGAGGTCCGTCAGCTCCGTATTGGCCCAGGCGTGCTTGGCGAAGTAGGCGCGCACTCCGGCGAAGAAGGCGTCACGGCCGACGTAGGCGACCAGCTGGCGCAGCACCGAGGCGCCCTTGGCATAGGTGATGCCGTCGAAGTTGGTCTCCACGGCGTCGAAGTCGACCATGTCGGCGACGATCGGGTGGGTCGAGGGCAGCTGGTCCTGCTGGTAGGCCCAGGCCTTCTCGGAGACGGCGAAGGTGGTCCAGGCGTCGGCCCAGCGGGTGACCTCGGCGCTGGCCAGCGTGGAGGCGTACTCGGCGAAGGACTCGTTCAGCCACAGGTCGTCCCACCAGCGCATCGTCACCAGGTCGCCGAACCACATGTGGGCGAGCTCGTGGAGGATGGTGAGGTCGCGCCGCTCGCGGATCGCGTCGGAGACCTCGGAGCGGAACACGTAGGTCTCGACGTAGGTGATGGCCCCGGGGTTCTCCATCGCGCCCATGTTGTACTCCGGCACGAAGACCTGGTCGTACTTGGGGAACGGGAAGTCCTGATCGAAGGCCTCCTCGTAGAAGTCGATGCCCGCCTTGGTCACGTCGATGACGTTCTGGGCGTCCAGGTGCTCGGCCAGCGAGGCGCGGGCGAACACGCCCATCGGCACGATGCGGCCGTCGCGCGAGGTGATCTCGCCGGTGCCGCCCTGGTAGTTGCCGGCGATGAGCGCGACCAGGTAGGTGGAGATCCGCTCGGTGGGCTCGAAGCTCCACGTGGCGGCCCCGTCGCGGCCCTCGAGCGGGGCCGGCTGCGGGCTGGGTGCGTTGGAGATGACCCGCCAGTGATCCGGAGCGGTCACGGTCAGACGGAAGGTGGCCTTGAGATCCGGCTGCTCGAAGCAGGCGAACATGCGGCGAGCGTCGGAGACCTCGAACTGGGTGTACAGGTAGACCTCGTCGTCGACCGGGTCCACGAAGCGGTGCAGGCCCTCGCCGGTGTTCATGTAGTTCCCGTCGGCGAGGATGCGCACGACGTTCTCGCCCTCGGCCAGGGCGGGCAGGCGGACGCGGGCACCGTCGAAGCGGGAGCCGGGATCCTCGAGCAGCTCGCCGTTGAGCTCGATCTCGTGGACCTCCTTCGCGATCAGGTCGACGAAGGTCTCGCGGGCCTCGGCGGAGGAGAAGCGGATGGTGGTCTCGGTGCGGAAGGTCTCCGGGCCGGTGGTCAGATCCAGGCGGATCTCGTAGGAATCGGTGCTGAGGAACGAGGCGCGGCCGCGGGCCTCGTCGCGCGTGAGGTTCTCGGTTGACATGCTCTCCATCCTGCCACCGGCGCGCGCACCGCTTGGGGGAACGAGGTCTCGAGAGCATCTCGGCTGAGCAACCGCGGCACGATGCCTGGCGCGTACCCGCCCACGTTCGGCACCGGCACACTAAATCACGGGCCCGTCGTGCCGAATCGCGGGTAAGGTCCGCGACATGTCGAGGGAGAGGACGGACGCCGAACCGCGTGCCGTCGGACTCCGGACGATCCTCGCCGGCGCGGGGTGGAGTCTTGCCGAAGCCGCCCGCCGCAGCCCCCGCTGGCTCGCCCTGACCGCCGCGACCTCTCTCCTGCTCGCCCTGGTCCCCGCCGCGCAGGTCCGTGCCGTCGCCTGGCTGGTGGAGACAGCGGACGCAGGGTCGTGGCGCTCTGCGCTCGTCCCCGTCCTCCTGCTGACGGTGCTGGTGGGACTCGCACAGATCGTCTCCAGCGCGGAGAACCTCATGGGCCAGCGCGCGAGTCTCCGTCTGATGCGGGAGCTCAACACGCGGCTGGCCCGCACCGCGGCCCGGCTCGATCCGCGCCAGATCGCCGATCCCCGGATCCACGCTCTGCTCGACGGGTGTCGCACCAGCACGTTCGAGCTCTCTCGGGCTCCCGGCTCCGTGATCAGCGCCGTCGCCTCCTTGCTCGCGGCGGCGGCCCTCGGGGCGGCGATCTGGCCGTTCTCCCCGCTCGCGGCGGTGCTGGTGGTGCTGGCACTGATTCCGAGCCTCGTGAACTTCGCATGGTCCGCGGGAGTGCAGGACGCACAGTTCGAGGTCGGCGCGAAGCATGGAGCACGATTCCGCTATCTGCTCGAGCAGCTGGTCGGCGCTCGGACCGCCACGGAGCTCGCGACGCTGGGGTCGGGGCCGAAGGTCGCCGACGCCGCGGCCGCGGCCCATGCCCGGTTCACCGCGCACAATGACCAGATCTATGCCCGGCTGATGCGCGGTGACCTGATCGGCGGAGCCCTCACCGCGGGCCTGCTCGGTGGGGCCCTGATCGCAGTGCTCGCCGAGGGCGGCGGAACCGCGGGCCTGAGCGCCGGGGTGCTGGGCGTGATCGCCGGCCTCCAGGCGACCCGCGGAGCAGGCTTCGCCTTCGGCGACGTCATCTCCGTCGCCCCGAAGGTCGCCCGCTTCCGGGAGCAGGAGAACCTTGCCGGTGAGCGGGAGCAGGGCGGTCGTGCCCCCGGCATCCGGCGACTCGATGTCCGCGAGGGGACCGTCACGTATCCCGGCGCGTCGACTCCCGCGCTGCGCGACGCGAGCCTCCACGCGGAGGCGGGCGAGATGATCGCGCTGGTCGGCGTCAACGGCGCCGGGAAGACCACGCTCGTAGGCGCTCTGCTGGGCATCGTCGAGCTCGACGGCGGCCTCGTGCAGCTCGACGGGGCCGATGCCTCGCAGCTGAGCCTGCCGGAGAGGTTCTCGCGCTTCGCTCTGGTGACCCAGGAGTTCGGTCGTTACGAGATGACCGTGCGCGAGGCCGTGGCACTCGGCACCCCGCGCCGGGACGTGGAGGACGAGGAGATCCGGCAGGCGCTCGAGGCGGCCCGCGCGCGCTCACTGGTCGAGCGTCTGCCCCGCGGGCTGGACACGATGCTCGGGCCCCAGTTCGACGGGGTGGGCCTCTCTGGCGGGCAGTGGCAGAGGATCGCCCTGGCGCGCATCCACGTGCGCGATGCCGGGGTCAGGATCCTCGACGAGCCGACGTCGGCGATCGACGCCGAGGCCGAGCAGGAGGTCTTCGCCCAGCTGCGGGAGAGCGCCGCCGGCCGGATCACGATCGTCGTCTCCCATCGGGCCTGGACCCTGCGCGGGATGGATCGCATCTACCTGCTGGACCACGGGCGCGTGCTCGAGTCCGGCAGCTTCGAGCAGCTTGCCGCTCCGGGAACCCGCTTCTCCGAGATCTTCGCGCAGCAGCTGGGCTGAGCGTCCGCGCTGAGCGCACGACCCCTCACCGCTGCGTCAGGTCCAGATCCCAGGTGTAGTGCTCCGGCAGCGTCGGCAGGGGCCACGACGGGTCCGGGAAGAAGTACTCGTACCCGGCGGAGAACGGGTAGGTCCACTCGGCGATGTGCTGCTCGGCCTCACGGCCGGCCGCCCGGATCTCCTCGACCTCCTCGGGAGTGAAGTATCCGGTGCGCTCGGCGCCCTCGAGCTCGTCCTCGTCCTTGTAGTGCCAGTCGCGGCGCGGCAGCACCACCAGGTCCAGCACCAGATCCCGGGTGCGCACACCCTCGTCGGTGCGCTCGTACGGGGTCTCGAGGTTGACGTAGTAGCAGCCCAGCGAGCCGTCGTCCTTGTAGAACAGCCACACCGAGTACGGCTTCTCGGGCAGCCCGATCATGAGGATGCCGTTGCCGGTCCACAGCTGCTTGGACTGCAGGCGCGGGGCGGTGAACATGCCCTCGTCCCCGGCGCGGCGCAGCGCCGCCCCGGATTCGAGGACCGGCAGCAGCACTTCGGTGCCGGGCGCGATCCAGACCACGATGCCGCGGTCGTCGTCCAGCACGACGGTGCCGGGGCGGACGGTGCGGGTCGGGTGCTGTGGGGTGTAGTAGGTCCAGGTCACCTGGTCGCCGGGCGACCAGCGCGGGGTGCAAGACATGGTGGTGATCCCGGCCGGATCGGCCTCCACGGACGCCCCGTACCGTCCGGCCACCGAGCCGGGGCTGCGCTGCCCGTGAAGGGGTAGGCGTATGGGGCGACCATACCGCCTCGCCCCCGGCCCGGTGGGCGGCGCGCCGGGGCGTCAGGGCTCAGGCGGCCCGCACGGGGGCGCCGGTGCGCAGCTGGGAGACGATCGGGCAGTCCATCGGGTCGGCGTAGCCCAGTCCCACCCGGTTGAGGTACCGGATGATGATCCCGTAGGACGTCACGAGGTCCGTCTCGGTGTAGGGGATGTTCTTCTCGGCGCAGAACTCCTTGACCAGCGGGCGCACCTTGCGCAGGTTCGAGCTGGGCATCCGCGGGAACAGGTGGTGCTCGACCTGGAGGTTCAGGCCGCCCATCGCCCAGTCCATGGGCCGGCCACCGGTGATGTTGCGCGAGGTGAGCACCTGGCGCCGGAGGTAGTCGACCTCGAGGTCCTCCGGCAGCAGTGCCATGCCCTTGTGGTTGGGGGCGAACGAGCCGCCCATGTAGATGCCGAACACGGCGAACTGGACGCCGAGGAAGGCGAGCGCCCACAGCGGGCCCATCGCGGCGACGGCGAGGGCGGGGAATCCGATCAGACGGATGGCGACCAGCAGGCCCTCGGCGACGCGGTGCTTCATCTTCTTGTTCTTCACCACCGAGGAGATGGCCTCGAAGTGCAGCACGAAGGCGAACAGGCTCAGCATCGGGATGAAGGCCCAGCCCTGGCGCTTGGCGAGCCAGCCCATGAAGCCGGTGCGCCCCTTCTCGTCACCGGGGACGAACACCAGCACGCCGCCGGCGATGTCGCCGTCCTTGCCGATGGTGTTGGGATGGGCGTGGTGCTTGTTGTGCTTGCGGGTCCACCAGGCGAGGCTCAGCCCCACCACAAGGTTGCCCACGATCCGTGAGAACCACTCGTTGCGGCGGCCCGAGGCGAACACCTGCTGATGGGCGCTGTCGTGGGCGAGGAACGCGGCCTGGGTGAACAGGATCCCGAACACGCCGCCGATGGCCAGCTGCCACGGCGAGGAGCCGAGGGCGAACATCGCGGCGGTGGCACCGAGGAACGCGAGAGCAAGACCGGCGGTGCGCACCATGTAGGTGCCCACCCGTCGGCCCATGAGCCCGGCGGCCTTGGCGCGCTCGGAGAGCTCGAAGTAGTCGCGGTTGGGCGGTGTGGACCGCGCGCCGGTGGGGCGCGGTGCGGCGGTGGTCGTCATGCCCTCGACGCTAGAGGTCGCCAGGTCGGTTCCGCGTCCCTCCGGGGAGCGAACCTCGACCCCCTACCGGGGTAGGGGATCGGCGATGGGGATCCTGGCCACCACGGTGAACCCGCCGTCGGCGTTGGGGCCCGCCTCGACGGTGCCGCCGAGGGCGGTGACGCGTTCCCGGGTGCCCGCCAGGCCCAGTCCGGAGCCGGGGATGGGCTCGTGCCCGGCGTCGGCGGCGCGGTTGGAGACCTCGACGTCCAGGGAGGCGCCGGTGGCCACTACCCGCACCTGGATCGCGGCGCCGCGCGCATGGCGCAGCGCATTGCTCAGGGCCTCCTGCACGACGCGGTAGGCCGTCAGCCCCACCGTGGGCGGAACCTCCGTCTCGTCGATGTCATCGAGGTCGACGTCGATCGCGGCCCCGGAGGCGCGGCTGGCCTCGGCCAGCTGCTCGATGTCCGCCAGGCCCGGCATGGGGACCTCGTCGAGGGAGTCGTCGGTGCGCAGGGTCGCCAGCAGTGAGCGCATCTCACCGAGTGCCTGCCGGGAGGAGGCGGCGATGTCCTCGAACTCCTGCTCGGCCTGCGCATCCAGGCCCGTGAGTCGGAACTTCGCGGTGCCGGCCTGCACGGTGATCACCGACATCGAATGGGCGACGACGTCGTGGAGCTCGCGGGCGATGCGGCTGCGCTCCTCCAGCTCGAACCGGCGCCGGACCTCCTCGGCGCTGACGGTCTGGGCCTGCTCGACGCGGCCGCTGATCAGCACCCACTGGCGCACGGTCAGCCCGAGCAGCACCACGCCGCCGCTGATGGCCACCAGCACCACGCCGTTGGTCATCACCCCGCGCAGCGTCCCGCTCGGCATCGAGGCCGGATCGGTCTCCAGCAGTGCCCCGAGGGTCAGTGCGGCCCCGGCGGACCAGGCAGAGACCGCCCAGAACCAGCGGTGGAAGACCGCCAGCACGGCGAGGACGAGGCAGTGTGCCAGCAGCGCGGTCACGGGCCACGGCCAGGGGGCCAGCGTCTGCTCGCCGGCGGTGATCAGGATCGTGGCCAGCGCGGCGAGGACCCCCAGGGACAGGCCCGCCCAGTTCCAGCGCACCGCCAGCAGGGCAGCGACGCTGTGGGCCACGGTCACGACCATCGCCAGGGCCGGATGGACGTGGTAGAGGGTGGCGGTCACGGGCCAGCCCACGACGACCAGGACGAAGCCGATGAAGGCGATGGTCATGCGGGTCCAGGCGTTCTCCCGCAGCCGTTCGTCGGCATCCGATCCGACCGTCGCCGGGGCCTCTCCGCTGCGACGGGCCCCCGGCACGGCACCACCCAGCAGGGCGGCAGTGACCGCGACGTCCAGCAGTGCCAGGGCATGGACGATGGCGGGGAACGTCAGAGCGAGCAGGAGGCCGACGACCAGGGCCACCGCCCACCCGCCGGGCAGGTCCTGGCCGGGGACGTCGCCGCTGCCGGGCGGCAGGAGCCGTCCCCACGCCCACGAGGTGAGGCCCGCCACCGCACCGACCGCCCAGAGCACCGTGGTCCCCACCGTCAATACGCGCACCGGCAGCGCGATCAGTGCCTCGAAGGCGAGGTCGAGCCAGCGACGGGAGTCGGTGATCAGACGGAGCACCCCGGCGACGCCCCGTCCGCGGGGGCGGTAGCGCGGGGGAGTGACGTCGACTCCCCAGAGGGCGAGCCGCCAGCGGTCCAGACTCGCGCAGACCGAGGCGAGGGTGAGCGTCACCGGGAACAGCAGCACGCCCACCCAGACGATCGCCAGGACCGAGGAGACGGCCATCAGCGGGGTCAGCATGGCCACGGCGACCAGGGTCAGCGGCAGGCCCGGCAGGACCAGGGCCAGGTCATGGCCGAGGCGGCCCAATGCGCGGCGGTCAGGGACCAGCAGCATGGGGCGCTCCTCCCGGGAAGCTGGGATACGGTGACCGCATGACCGACCCCGCCGAGCCGGCCTCCGCGATCCGTGTGCTGATCGTCGACGACCAGTCGATGATCCGCGGTGGCTTCGAGGCCCTGCTGAACGCCCAGGAGGGGATCGAGGTCGTCGGCACCGCGGCGGACGGCGCCGGCATCACCGGCATGGTCGAGGAGGTCCGGCCCCACGTGGTGCTCATGGACATCCGCATGCCCAACGTGGGCGGGCTGGACGCGACCCGGGCGGTGCTCGAGATGCCCGGCACGCCACCGAAGATCATCATGCTGACCACCTTCGATGCCGACGAGTACGTGTTCGCCGCCCTGCGGGCGGGAGCGAGCGGATTCCTGCACAAGGATTCCACACCCGATGAGCTCGTCCACGCGGTGCGGGTGGTCGCCGCCGGTGAGGCACTGCTGGCACCGCGCGTGACGCGCACGCTGATCGCGGACTTCGTCTCCCGACCGGAGCAGTCCGCGCGCCCGGACGTGAGCCTGGCGGCCCTGACCGAGCGGGAGCTGGACGTGCTGCGGCTGGTGGCCCGGGGACGATCGAATCGCGAGATCGCCGACGAGCTGTACATGGCCGAGCAGACCGTCAAGACCCATGTCTCCCGGATGCTGGGCAAGCTGAGCCTGCGCGACCGCACCCAGCTGGTGGTCGCCGCCTACGAGGCCGGGCTGGTCCGCGCGGGCGAGTGACCGTCCGGGAGCGACCGTCCGGGAGTGGCCGGGAACCGCGCCGAACCGCGGCACCTGTCACATCAGGGCGGCCGCGACCAGGGCAGCCGCACCCGCGAGGCACAGCGCGGCGACCACCAGCAGGAGCACGCCGATCCAGGCGCCGGAGCGCCGAGCCGCCGGGGAAGGCGGCTGCGCGGTCGCGGGCCCGGACGGCGCAGCCTGCACCGGATGCGGTGGCAGGTATGACTGGGGATTGCGCCGCGTCGGATCGTGCATGAGCTCCTCGGTGGAGTCGTGCCGCGCTCGCGGGCTCGGGCTCGGGCTCGGGTCGGAGGAGAGAGTCGGGTTCGGGGCGGACCGCGCCGTGATCCGTTCGTGCAGCCCGGGGGCCAGCCCGGCGAGGCTCTCCGGGCCATCCAGCGGCACCTCGGGGAGGTGGCCGGCCTCGACCTGATCGGCGACCACGAAGCGCTCGCCGGTGGCCGTGCGGGACCACTGCGCGGGGGGAGCGGACGGCGGGACGATGGCGTCCCGGGCCTGCACGGCCGCCGGGCGCCGGGTGGGGTCCGCGTCGAGCATGGCGCACAGCAGCTCCCCCAGCGGCCCGGCCGCAGGATCGGCGCTGCCGGCGAGGGCGCGGGCGGCTCGGTCCGGAAGGGATGCCACGTCGACCCGCTGCCGGGGCGGCAACGGGTCGAGGGCCTCCAGGGCGCAGGCCGCTGCCGCCCAGACGTCCTGCGCCGCTGAGCTCGCCTCGCCCGTGAGCACTTCGGGTGCCATGAATCCCGGGGTGCCGTGCACGAGTCCCGTCTCCGTCAGCCGCACGTCCGACTCGTGCAGCGCGATACCGAAGTCGGCCAGGAGAAGGTGCGGTGCCGCATCCCCCGTGCGGTCCAGCAGCAGGTTCGCGGGTTTCACGTCCCGATGGACCCATGAGGAGTCGTGCATCGCCGCGAGGGCGTCGAGCAGCTGCCGCATCAGGTGCGCGACCAGCGAAGGGGCCAGAGCGCCGTGGTCGGCCAGCGCCCCGGCGAGGGTGCCGCCGTGGACCAGGGGCATCACCAGCACGACGGTGTCGTCCTCGGCGACCCACGTGTAGGGCGGGAGCAGGTGGGGATGCTTGCCGAGGCCCTGGGCGGTGCCGACGGTCTGCTCGCGCACGAAGCGCAGCACCTCGGCGCCGTCCCGCTGGCGCATGACCTTCGCTGCGCAGATCGCCCCGTAGCGGCGGTCGATGGCGCGCCACAGCGACCCGGAGGCGCCGCGGGCGAGAGGATCGAGCAGCTCGATGCGGCCTGCGATGACATCGGACATGATGGTGGTCATGCTAGAGCACTCCCCGCGAGCGTCCGCCCCGGCCCCGGCGGCGCTGATCGTGGCACTGGCCATGGCGCTCGTGCTGCTCGGTGCGGCGCCGGCCGCGCTCGCCGATCCCTCGGACGAGCCGACCCCGCCGGAGCACGCCTATACGGCCGACGGGCAGGACGTCCAGGGAGGGGCCTCCCTCGCCCAGGCCACGACGGTGGCTCCCGGGATCCATCGCGATTCCTTCGAGCGCGGCGCCGAGAGCACCTCCGAGGAGGGCACCGAGAAGTACTACCGGGTGGCCGTCGAGGACGGCGAGCGCGTGCATGCGGCCGCGACCATCGCGGCGCCGCCCTACCCGGATGGCCGGCCCGAGGACGACGAGGGACTGGGCCTGGCCATCGGCTTCCGCACCGCGGGAGGCGATACCTGTACCAGCGACGACGACTTCGCCGGGGAGGACATGACCGGAGACGGACCGGTGACGGCCTGGGCCGTCTCCGAGGCGGTCGGTCCCGACGGCTGCTCCGGCGAGGAGCTCTTCCTGCGGGTCGCCCGGCAGGGATCACGGGCGGCCGACGAGCCGCTTCCCGTGGAGATCCAGGTCGCGATCCAGCCGCCCGGGATCGGCGGCGGCGCACCCGCGGTGGACGAGGAGGTCGAGGACGACGGCGCGTCCCCCGCCTCTCCCGTCGACGACCAGCCGATCGAGCTGGGGCGGGCCTTCGCCGCTGCCACCCCGCTCGAGCCCGGCTCCCACGTGGTCGAGCTCGTTCCCGGGGAGACCGGAATGGTCTCGACACAGGTCCGCGAGGGTCAGCGTCTGCGCTGGCGCACGGAGGTCACCGCACAGCCCGACGGCGGCAAGGACGTCCTCGCGCTGCGGGCCTTCAACGCCGCGCGTGAACAGGTGACGGTGGGCGGCGGCTCCTGGGCGGCCTACGACGGCGACCCGATCGCCGGGGGCGGCATGGCCGCCCCGGTGGATCTGGGCAATCGCAGCTCGGAGCTGCGCGCGGTGCAATCCGCCTGGCTGCCGGGGACCCACACGATCCAGCTCCAGCGGCTGCAGCTTCCGGCCGACGCGGAACCCGGCGCGGAGGAGCCGCTGAGGCTGATCCTCACCCTCGAGGTCGAGGGAGAGGTCGCGCCCGACGCCGTCGAGGGCACCGTGCTCGAACTGGGCGAGACCACCTCGCAGCGCGACGGACTGCTCGGGTCCTCCGGCGGCCTCGGACGCGTCGCCATGTTCGTGGGCGCCGGCCTGCTGACGGTGACGGCACTGGTGACCGGCGTGGCCGGCATCCTGGTGCTGCGTCTGCGACGCCGCTGAACCGCGCAGTCGCCGAACCACCCAGTCGCCGACCCCGTTCAGCCCGCCCAGGCCCTCCACAGCCGGGCGTACTCGCCGCCCCGCGCCACCAGCTCCTCGTGGCTGCCCTGCTCTACCACCCGGCCGTCGGCCATCATCAGGATCCGGTCGGCGACCATCGCCTGGGACAGGCGGTGGGCCACGATGATCGTGGTGCGGCCCCGGGCCACCTCGAGCGCCGCCCGTTCCAGCACCCGGGCGCCCGAGGAGCCTTCGTCGGCCGTGGCCTCGTCGAGCACCAGCACGGCGGGGTCCTGCAGCGAGATGCGGGCCAGGGCCAGCTGCTGGGCCTGCTCCGCGGTGAGGCGCTCACCCTTCTCCCCGACCTCGGTGTCCAGGCCGTGGGGAAGGCGCTGCGCCCAGATCCAGGCGTCCACCCGGTGCAGCGCCGCCCACAGCTCCTCGTCGCTCGCCCCGGGCCGCGCCAGTCGCAGGTCCTCCCGGAGCGTGCCGCGGAAGACGTGCACGTCCTGGCTGACGATCGAGGCGTGGCTGCGCACCGCGTCGATGTCGGCCCGGGCGAGGTCGGCGCCGCCGTGCAGCACCGTGCCGTGGCGGGGGACCAGGGTGCCGGCGAGGATCGCCGCGAGCGTCGACTTGCCCGCCCCGGAGGCTCCCACCAGGGAGACCACCTCACCCGGGGCGATGTCGAGATCGATCGGATGCAGCACGGTCCGCTCCCGGCCCTCGTCGTCGGTGCCGTAGGCGTGGGAGACCTGCTCGAGGCGGATCGAGGCGTCCTGGGGGCGTTCCTCGCCCGGGGAGGCGGCGGGGTCGATCGAGGAGATCACCCCGACCATGCGCGACAGGCTCGCGACGGCGGACTGCACTTCGTCGAGGTTGAAGATGACCGCCATCATCGGCCAGAACAGGCTGACCAGGTAGATGCCGGCGGCGGTGACCACGCCGATCGGCGCTCCGGCCACGTGCACCATCACGAATCCGAGCCCGAGCACCAGCAGCAGGGCCAGGTTCTCCGGGATGGCGATGAAGGCCACCAGGCGGCTGACCAGGAACATCACCCGCATGTTCAGCACCGAGGCGGTCTCCGAGAGCACCGCGACGTGCCGGGTCTCGCGGCGCTCGATGACGTAGGCGTGCACCGTGGGGATGCCGTGGATCGCGGAGAGCAGCCCCTGGGCGCGGGCGCCCATCGCGATCCGCTCGCGGCGGTACAGGGGTGCGGTGCGCCGCAGATACCACAGCGCCGCCAGCGCGTACATCGGCACCACCAGCACCACCAGGATCAGCAGCCACGGGGACAGGGTGGCCATGCCGACCATGGTCACCATCACGTAGAAGCCCATCTGGATCAGTGAGGGCACCAGGTTGTTCACGGCACGCGCGGCCACGTCGACGTCGTCGGCGACCCGGGAGAGGGCGTCGCCGATGCCGGAGCGCTCCATGGTGTGCGCGGGCAGGTCCAGAGCGCGGTCGATGACGTCCTCGCGCATCCCGGCCAGGATCCGCTGTCCGAGCGCCGAGACCATCGACCAGCCGGCGGCGGCCAGCACCGCCTGGATGATGCCGACGCCGAGGACCTGCGCGCCGAGCCACCATGCCGCGGCGGGGTCCCCGCCGCCCGCGACGACGTCGACCGCCGCGCCGATCAGCCGCGGCAGGATCGCCGCCGCGATGGCGCCGCCGATCGTCACCGCCGCGGTGGCCAGCGCGGCCAGGCGGTGCTCGCGGAGCCTGCCGAGCATGAACCGCGTCGCCTGGCCGGCGCCCGCGATCGGCAGCAGCTGGGCGTGCTCGGCAAGCTGGTGCTGGGCAGTGGCGTCATCGCCCAGCACCTCGTCCACCGGGCGCGTCCAGTCGAGGTCGTGCGTCGGCGTGCCGCGCCTCGTGGTCGCGCTCATCGCTGCACCATCTCCCGGTAGTCGTCACGGTCCATGAGCTCGAGGTGCTCGCCCTCGGCGACCACCTCCCCGGCGCGCACGTACACCACGCGGTCCGCCTCCCGCAGCAGAGCGGGGGAGCGGGCGAGCACCAGCGTCGCCCGGTCGCTGCGGCGGCGGGCGTCGACCAGGGCCTCGGCGATGTGCTGCTCGGTGACGGCGTCGACCGCGGTGGTGGGGTCCTGCAGCACGAGGACGGGGGTATCGGCCGCGACGGCGCGCGCGAGGGCGATGCGCTGGCGCTGGCCGCCGGAGAGGTTGGAGCCACGATCGAGGATGCGCGACTCGTACCCGTCGGGCAGGATCCGCAGCAGGTCCTCGGCGCCGGCGGCATGCAGGGCGGCATCCGCCCAGGAGTCGTCGCTGCCGTCGGTCGCGGCGGTCTCCGGGGCGCGGGTGGCCAGCTGCTCGCGCAGCGTTCCGTCGAACAGATCCACCACGTGCGGCTCCACCAGCAGGTCCGCTCGCAGGCTCGCGCGCTGCTCCGGGACGATCGGCCGCTCGCCCAGGGACGCCTGGAGGCCGTCCCCGTCGTCCGGTCCGCTGACGGCGTCGATGATGGCGTCGGCATCGGCCACGTCGGCACAGGCGACCGCGACGAACGTGCCGTCGGGCACGGAGATGTCGAGGCTGCGGCCATGGCCCCGGTTGCGGATGTGCAGACCGCCGGCCGCGCCGCGCCGTTCCCGGCGGGCGGCGGTGCCCTCGCCGCGGTCATCGCGCCCGACGGAGAGAGCTCTGAGCGTCAGAGCGGGATCGTCGACCTCGCGGCCGAGGTCGGCGAACAGGTCACGGACACGACGGGCGGATGTCGACATGCTCGCCCACCACACCGGCATCCCGGAGAGCCCCTGCAGCGACCCCATGACCTGGCGCGCGACGCCGACCACGGCGATCAGGGCGCCGATGCCCAGGTCACCCTGCAGCCCGCGGACGGTGGCGATGACGACGACGGCGGCCAGCATCGCCCCGGTGACCAGCGTGGTCAGGCCCGAGGAGAGACCCGAGTAGCGGGCGTTGACCAGCGCCGCCTCCAGCGCCACGCGGGAGCGGCGGCGGTAGTGGGCGCGGGCCCGGGACTGCACGCCCAGGCCCTGCAGCACCCGCAGTCCGTGCACCAGGTCGGTGGCGGTCGCGGCGGCCTCGGCGGCCTGGGTCTGCTGGGCGTCGTAGCGCTGGGAGAGCGTCGGGGTGATCACGCGGATCACGACCACCATCACCACGATCCCGATCAGCATGGCCGCTCCCAGCCACACGTCCTGGAATCCCATCCACACGGTGGCCCCGAGGATCACCATGCCGGCGGGGAATCCCCACGGCAGCAGGTCGAGCACGTCGGAGGCCTTGTCGGCGTCGGACGTCGCGATCGAGAGCACCTCGCCGGCCGGACGCCGGATCCGCCGGGAGGCCGGGTCCAGCACCGCGCCGGTCAGGCCCACGCGCAGACGGTGGCGCTCGTACATGCAGGCCTTCTGGCTCGCCAGGAAGGTGTAGATCCACAGCAGCATCCCGCCCAGGCGCACCGCGATGATCCCGAGCGCACCGAGCAGGGTGAAGGCCAGGTTCCCGCCGACGATGCCGCGGTCGATGACCACGCCGAGCAGGATCGGCAGCAGCATCTCGGCGCCCTCGGAGATCGTCGCCAGCGGCAGCACCTTCGCAAGCATCCGGCGATGGTTGCGCAGGATCGAGGCCATCACCCCGGGGCGTCGTGCGGCCGGGGCGGCAGGGCTGCGGGCAGGGGGAGCTGCGGCGGAGGTCTCCGCCGTCGACGAGGTCACGGACACCTGATAGATCCAACCCCGGCGACGCCGCAGGTGCAACGTCTTTTCCGCAGCGACTTTCCGCGGCGACGGCCCGCAGTGACAGAATGAGCGGCATCACCCCCGAGCACGAGGAGCTGTCATGTCTGCCCGCACCGTCGAGCTGTTCGTCGACCCTGCCTGCCCCTACGCCTGGATGACCAGCCGCTGGCTGCTGGGTGCCGCCGAGGTCCGCGAGGTCACCCCGAAGTTCTCGGTGATGTCTCTCTACGTGCTCAACGAGGGCCGCGACCTCGATCCCGACTACCGCCGCAGCACGGATCAGAACTGGGCTCCCGCGCGCCTGGCCATCGAGATCTCCCGCATGCACGGGGACGAGGCCTTCGCCCGCTGGTACACCGCCTGGGGCGAGCGGTTCCACGTCGGCGGCGACAAGGACCGTCGGGCGGTGGCCGAGCAGGCGCTGGAGGCCGCGGAGTTGCCGGCCTCGCTGATGGACGTGTTCGACCCGGTTGCCGACGACGAGACCGACACCGAGCTGCGCGCCTCCCACGAGCGGGCCATCTCCATGGTCGGCCAGGACGTCGGCACCCCGGTGATCTCCTTCGGCGAGGGCACCGCGTACTTCGGCCCCGTCGTCTCCCCGGCCCCGAAGGGCGAGGATGCCGGCCGTCTGCTGGACGCGATGGCGACCATGGCCACGCTCGAGGGCTTCTACGAGCTCAAGCGCACCCGCAGCGGCGGCGTCGACTTCAGCTGAACCGAACCGGACCGAACCGGACCGGCCTGACCCAGAGAGGCACATCCACCCCCATGCGCGTGCACATCGGCACCGACCACGCCGGCTTCGAGCTGAAGAACCGCCTGATCGCGGCGTTGCAGGACAAGGGCCACGAGGTCACCGACCACGGTGCCCACCAGTACGACGCCCTGGATGACTACCCGCCGTTCTGCACCGACGTCGGCGAGGCCGTGGTCGCCGATCCCGGCTCCCTCGGGATCGTCATCGGCGGTTCCGGCAACGGTGAGCAGATCGCCGCGAACAAGGTCACCGGGGTGCGTGCCGCCCTGGTCTGGAACGAGGACACCGCGCGCCTCGCCCGCCAGCACAACGACGCCAACGTGATCTCCGTCGGCGCTCGCCAGCACACCGAGCCCGAGCTGGAGGCGCTGATCGACCTGTTCCTGGCCGAGCCGTTCTCCGGCGAGGAGCGTCACCAGCGCCGTATCGACCTGGTCGCCCGCTACGAGGAGACCGGCGGCTACGGCGATCCCGCCGGCGTCGCCGCCCCCTCGGCGCCGTAGTGCCGGAGGGGCACACCGTCCACCGGCTCGCCGCGGCGCTGAGCCGCGGCTTCGGGGGCGAGAGGGTGCGCATCTCGAGCCCGCAGGGCCGCTTCGCGGAGGCGGCGCAGGTCGACGGCATGGTGCTGCTGGCCGCAGAAGCGGCCGGCAAGCACCTGTTCCTGGCACTGGCGCCCTCGGCGGACGTGGACCCGGGCTCGCCGGTGGTCCGGCACATCCACGTCCACCTCGGCCTGTACGGCTCCTGGACCTTCGCCGGCGATCCCGGCTTCGCCGACGCCCACGCGATCGGCGCACCGCGCGTGCGCCTGGGCGAGCAGGAGGAGGAGCTGGGGGACGACGGCGTGCTGGACTGGCGGCGCCTGGTCCCGCGGCCGACGGTGCGGCTGCGCCTGGTCGGCGCTCGCGGGCTCGCCGAGCTGACCGGTCCCACCGCCTGCGAGGTGCTCGACGGGCCCGGCCGGCAGGCCGTCCTGGACCGGCTCGGCCCGGACCCGCTGCGACCGGACGCGAACGGCAGCGGCGGCGGCGACCGGCGCCGGTTCGTGGAGGCCGTGCGCCGCTCCCGCACGGCCATCGGAACGCAGCTGATGGACCAGAAGGTCGTGGCGGGCATCGGCAACATCTACCGCGCCGAGCTGCTGTTCCGGGCGCGCCTGGACCCGTTCGTGCCCGGCCGGGATCTCAGCGCCGGCATGCTCGATCAGATGTGGACCGACCTGGCCGCGCTGATGGCCTACGGGGCGCGCACCGGCCGGATCGTCACCACCCAGCCCGAGCACCGCGACCTCGAGGCCCGCATCGTCGAACGCTCCCGCGGCACCCGCCAGAACGGCGACGAGGACCCCTCCGTGGTGCCGCGCGAGAAGTCCTTCTACGTCTATCACCGCCAGAGCCTGCCCTGCCGGCTGTGCGGGACCACCATCCGCTCGCGCGACCTCGCCGCCCGCACCGTGTTCTGGTGCCCGAGGTGCCAGAGCGTGCGCAGCCGCCGGGCGGCCTGGACGCGCGAGCACCCCGCGGCAGAATGGGCGCTGTGAGCTCTGCGTCCGCACCCCCGCCCCTGCCTCTGAACGCCTCCGGCCACCTGCCCGTGGGCGACGGGCACGAGATCTGGTGGGAGGAGAGCGGCACACCCGACGGCGTGCCCGTGCTCTACCTCCACGGCGGCCCGGGGAGCGGACTGAGCCCCGGGTACCGCCGCAGCGCTCCCTCTGATCGCTGCCGGATCGTCGGCCTCTCCCAGCGGGGCGCCGGGGCCTCGACCCCGTCGGCCGGAGCCCCCGGTCCCGTCGACCTCGGTGCGAACACCACCGCGCACCTGGTCGCCGACATCGAGGCACTCCGCGAGCACCTCGGCATCGACGCCTGGATCGTCGAGGGCGTCTCGTGGGGCAGCACGCTCGCCCTCGCCTACGCCCAGGCGCATCCGGACCGGGTGCTCGGAGTGGTCCTCTTCGCCGTCACCAGCACCTCGCGGCGCGAGGTCGACTGGATCACCGAAGGGATCGGATCCGTGTTCCCCGAGGCCTGGGATCGGTTCGCCGGCTTCGCCGAGACGCACGGCGACTTCGATCGACGCAGCACCTCACCGGCGCGAGTGCGACTGGTCGAGGCCTACCGTCGTCTGCTCGAGGGCGACGAACCCGATCTCGTCGACGCCGCGGCCGAGGCCTGGATGACCTGGGAGGACGAGCACATCCGCATCGGCACCGGCTCCACCGAGATCGCGACTCCGCCCGCGGATCTCACCGACGAGCAGCGACGTGAGCGCCGTACCTTCGCCCGCCTCGTCACCCACTACTGGGCCCACGACGGGTTCGTCGCCGACTGGGCCGCGCGCTGGGGCGGCGTGCCGGGTGCCGGCCTGCTGGGCGGTATGGGCCGCTTGGCCGGCGTCCCGGGCGTGCTGATCCACGGCCGACGCGACGTCTCCGGCCCCGCCGTGACCGCCTGGGAGCTGCATCGTGCCTGGCCGGGCAGCGAACTGGTGATCATCGAGGACGAGGGCCACGGTGGGCCGCGGATGGTCGAGCAGTGGCGGGCCGCCGTCGCGCGACTGGCGGCGACGGCGGGAATGCCGCAAGCTCCCGAGCAGTAATGTGGTGACCATGCCTGAACCCGTGATCCATCCAGCGGCGTCGGCTCCGGACCCGGAGACCGGCGCCGTGCTGCGACGCTCCGTCGTGCCCGACATCGACCCCCGCACGCTCTACCTGCTCGCGAAGCTCCGCCAGGACGTCTTCACCATGGAGCAGAAGGCCACCGACCCGGACCTCGACGGTCGCGACCTCGAGGCCACGACCACCCTTCTGTGGATCGAGGTGCCCGGGCCGGAGGCCGAGGCCGCCGGGCTGGAGCGCGAACCCGCCGCGCACATCCGCGTCCTCCACGAACCCGGCGGCGTGCTGCGCATCGGCCGGCTCGCCGTGCGGGCCGCGAACCGTCGCGACGGCTTCGGGCGCCGCATCATGCGCGCGGCGCTGGACGTGGCCCGCGAGCAGGCGCCGCAGGCCGAGGTGCACATCGACGCCCAGGCCTACCTCGAGACGTGGTACCAGTCGATGGGCTACGAGACCGTCGGCGGCCTGTTCATGGAGGCAGGCATCGAGCACGTGCCGATGGTCTACCGCCATCCGGCGGACTGATCAGTCCTCGCGTCGGGCCGCGTGCTCCTCGATCAGCGTGATCATCTCGCCGCGCTCGAAGAACCGGGCCGTCTCCAGCGCGTCCGGGGAGCCCAGGCCCGGGTCCGCCCCGGCCTCCAGCAGTGCCACGGCGACGTCCGTGTAGCCCTTGAACGCGGCCCCGGCCAGCGGGGACTGACGGCGGTCGTTCAGCAGGTCGACGTCGGCCCCGCGGGCGGCGAGCTCACGCACCAGCTCGGCGTGGCCGTGGTAGGCGGCGAGCATGAGGGCGCTGTTGCCGGAGGCGTCGCGCAGGTTGGCGGGGGCGCCCCGGTCGATCAGCGGCAGCAGGCCGTCACCGTCCCCGCGCCGAGCGGCGTCGAGCATCGAGTTGGCCAGGGCGATCACCTCCTCGTCCTCGGAGGCGGGCACGTCGGGCCGGGTGGAGGGCTGGGGCTGGATGTCGTCGTTCACGCTGCCAGGCTAGACCAGCAGCTCCGCGATCGCGGGCCAGATCAGCAGCGCCACCGCGATCGCCGCGCCGAGCACGTCGGCCGGCCCGAACCGGCTGGGTTCGGCCCAGGTGCGCCGCGTCGCGGTCGCGAAGCCGCGGGCATCCATCGCCAGCGCCTGCTGCTCGGCGCTGCGCAGGGTGTCGACCAGCAGGGCGAGCGTCGCCCCGGCCAGCAGCCGCGGCGAGGCGGCCGTGCCCAGCCCGCGCTGGATCCGGGTGCGCAGGATGATCTCCCACTGCCGCCCGAGGTGCCCGACTCGCACCAGCGCGACCACGGAGGCCGCGACCGGCCTGGCGGGCAGTCTCAGCCGGCCTCCGAGGGCGTCGCCGAGGGCGGTCACCTCCACGCTGCCCAGGGCCAGCACCCCCGGCGCGACGAACATCATGATCCGGGCCGCCTCCTTCAGCCCCAGCAGCCAGGCGTCCCCGGACAGCGCCGGCGCGTCCCCGAGCAGGGCGGTGGTCCAGGCCAGCCCGGCGGCCGAGAGCAGGATCGGGGTCAGCCGCAGCGCCGCGCCGCGCAGCGTGCGCACCGCCAGTGGGCCCAGCAGCACCAGCGGCAGCAGCGCGAGCAGACCGCCCTGCCAGGTCTGGACCGCGAACGAGCCGATGGCGGCGAGGATCCCGATCAGGCAGAGGGTCAGCGGGTTCAGGGCGTCAGCCGGGATCCGGCGGCGCGGCGGGGGAGGAACCCCGTGCTCTGAACCCGGCAGCTCGATCCGGTGATCGGCCCGGGCGATGAGCTCGGGGTCGTGGGTCGCGGCCAGCACCGCGCAGCCGCGCGCGGCGGCCTCCTCGAGCAGGTCCAGCACGGCGCCGCGGCGGCGCGCGTCCAGCCCGACCGTCGGCTCGTCGAGGACCAGCAGGTCGGGCTGCTGGGCGAGGGCGGCCGCGAGTGCGGTGCGGCGCTGCTCCCCGCCGGCGAGCCGATAGGGGTTGGCCCCGGCGAGATGGGCGAGGCCGGCGCGCTCCAGGAGCTCGTCCGCGAGGTGCTCGTCGTCGGCCCACGGAGAGGCCAGCAGCTCCTCGCGCACGGTGGCGGCGACGAACGAGTGCTCCGGATCCTGGGGGACGACGGCGATGCGCTCGCGATCCGGGCGCCGGACGGTGCCGGTCGCGGGGCGCATCGCCCCCAGCAGGGCGCGGACGACGGTCGTCTTGCCGGCGCCGCTGGGCCCGGTCAGCACCGTCAGCTGCCCGGCCCGCGCCTCCAGGCCGACGGGGATCGTGACGCCCCGGCGCGGCACGGTGACCTCCTCGAGGGAGGCGACCACCGTCCCGGGATCGCTCCCGCTCGGACGCCGCGGAGACGGGCCGGCATCCGGCGGCGCCTCCCGCCCCGCCAGCACTCCGGCCTCCTCGAGCAGGTCGCTCTGGGCGGCCAGCACCGTCCGCGGGTCCCCGTCGGCGAGGATCCGGGCCTGCTCGCCGAGGACCACCAGGCGGTCCACGTGATCCAGCCAGGGCTCGATCCGGTGCTCCGCGACGACCAGGGTGCGGCCCTCGGCGCTGGCCAGGATCGCCGAGCGCACCTGCTGGGCGGTCTCGGCGTCGAGCATGCTCGTGGGTTCGTCCAGCAGCAGCATGTCCGGGCCGAGCGCGAGGGCGCCGGCCAGGGCGACGCGCTGCTGCTGCCCGCCGGAGGCCTCCAGCGGGCCGCGCGACGGCTCCAGGTCCACCTGCGCGGCATCCAGCGCCGCCGCGGCCCGCCGGTGGACCTCCGGCCGGGGCAGGGCCGCGTTCTCGGGCCCGAAGGCGACATCGCGGCCCACGGTCGCGGCCACCAGCGCGTGCGCGGGATTCTGCAGCAGCAGGCCGCGCTCACCGGGCCGGGACGAGACCGCCATGTGCCCCGAGAGCTCGCCGGCCTCCTCATCGAGAAGACCGGCGAGGGCGCGCAGCACCGTCGATTTCCCGCTGCCGCTCGCGCCGGCGAGCAGCACGCGCTGACCGGCGGGGATGCTCAGGTCGAGGTCGGCGACCGTCGGCTCCCGCCGCGAGTTCGGGCGCCAGCTGACCCGGGACAGCGCAAGCGCGGCCCCGGCGGCGGACTCCCTGGTTCTCACGCCGCAGTCCTCACGCCGCGGCGGCGCGGGCGTGCTCCCGTCCCGCGGCGAGCGAATCCACCGCGCCGGTGGCCACCAGGGCACGGGTCGCGGCCCAGCCCAGGCCGCCGCCCAGCGCGGCGCCGGAGACGAGGAAGAACCCGAGCAGGATCAGGGCGAAGGGCCAGCTCATCTCGGGGTAGTAGGCGAAGCGCTCCCAGATCCATTCCAGGCCGCCGGCGAGGACTCCGCCGAGGACGGCCACCGGGAGCGTGAAGCGGCGGTACGCGGTCAGCGCGACGGCGAGCTCGACGCCACCGCCCTGCAGCAGCCCGGAGACCACGGTGCCCCAGCCCCACTGGCCGCCCAGCAGCATCTCGAGGCATGCCGCGATCATCTCGGCCAGCAGCGCCGCGCCGGGCTTGCGGACGATCAGGGCGGCGAGGACGGCGGGCAGGAACCAGATGCCCACCAGCAGACCCTCGGCGGGGCGGAACGCCATCGTCAGCGGGCTGATCAGGGTGTAGAGCTGGCCGTACCCCAGGAACGCGACGCCGAAGGCTGCCCCGATCATGACGGTGACCAGCAGATCAATGGTGCGAAAGCGTGTCATCACTTCTCCTTCCTCTCACGGAAGGGGCGCACGGCATCATCGATGCCGCACGGATATCCCGACTCCCTACGCCGGTGTGAACCGGATCAGGTTCGAGGGTCTGCGCAGGTTCGCGCACTCTCAGCACCCCGTTGGTGCTCCCCTGTCAGTGGATGACCGGCACTCAGGATACTCCCTCGGCGGTGGCGTCAGCGCCGCGCCCGGATCGCCTGGTCGATGGCCGCGGCCGTCGCCTCGGGGTCCTCGGGCGTCAGCAGATACCCGGTGCCCTCGCGGCCGACGATCTCGACCATGGTCCCCGGCCGGGTGACGACCATGCGGTAGGACTGCCGCGCCTCACCGCCGGTCAGCAGCTTCCGGTCGCCGACGGGCCGCAGCTCCTCGGGCCGGGCGGGGATCACCATGCCGCGGCGCCATCCGTAGCCGCCGAGGCTCGCCCCGACGGCCGGCTGCGGCACGATGCGGTACTGGACGGTGCGGAAGCCGGCCAGCGGCCACGTCGGGCGCGGGAGGAACCCGCCGAGGCTCACCGTGAGGCCGCGGTCGTCGACGATGAAGCGCGTGTGCTGGCCCATCCAGGTCCACAGCGCCAGCAGGGCGAACACCCCGGCGGCCGGCGGCACGGCGGCCACGAGGCCGCGCTGGGCCAGCACCAGCGCCAGGACCGCACCGAACAGCAGGGTCAGGGCGATGCGGGTCCACCCGACCCAGGAGGGCCTGGTGGTGCCGACGTAGAATGGCGCCTCGGGCCTCACGGGATCCTCACCGTCGTGCTCACCAGATCGACACCCGCTCCTCGGGGGCGCGGTACATCCCGTCGCCCTCGCGCACGCCGAAGGCGCTGTGGAACTCGTCGAGATGGCCGGCGACCGTGTTGCAGCGGAACTCCATCGGCGCGTGCGGGTCCACCGCGAGCCGGCGGATCGCCTCCTGCGTGCGGTTCTTGCCCCGCCACACCGTCGCCCAGGACAGGAAGATGCGCTGCAGACCGGTGTACCCGTCCAGTTCGGCCGCGGCCTCCTCGGCGGACCGGCTGGCCAGGTACGCCTTCACGGCGATGGAGAGACCGCCGAGGTCGCCGATGTTCTCGCCGATGGTGAGGGCGCCGTTGACGCGGTGGGAGTCGTCGAGGTCGCGCGGGGAGAGCTCGGAATACTGGGCGATGAGGGCGGCGGCGCGGTCGTCGAAGGCCTGACGGTCCTCGGCCGTCCACCAGGTGACCAGGTTGCCGTCCCCGTCGTACTTCGAGCCCTGGTCGTCGAAGCCGTGGCCGACCTCGTGGCCGATGACCGCGCCGATGCCGCCGAAGTTCACGGCGTCCTCCGCCTCGCCGTCGAAGAACGGCGGCTGCAGGATGGCGGCGGGGAAGACGATCTCGTTGCGCCCGGGGTTGTAGTAGGCGTTGACCGTCTGCGGCGTCATGTGCCACTCGGTCTCGTCGATGGGGCCGCCGACCTTGGCGTACTCGTAGTCGGCGTCGAAGCGGCGTGCGGCGCGCGCGGTGGCGACCAGGTCGCCGGGGACCACCTCGAGCCCGTCGTACTCGCGCCAGCGCTCGGGGTAGCCGATCTTGGGGGTGAACTTCTCGAGCTTGGCCAGCGCCTTCTCCCGGGTGGCCGGCGTCATCCACTCCAGGGTCCCGATCGAGCTGCGGTAGGCCTCCAGCAGAGCATCGACCAGTGCGGTCATGCGCTCCTTGTGGGCCGGCGGGAAGTGGCGGTCGACGTACTCGCGGCCGACGGCGAAGCCCACGGCGCCCTCGACGAAAGCGACGCCGCGCTTCCAGCGCTCGCGCAGCTCCTCGGCGCCGGAGAGCACCTTCCCGAAGAAGGCGAAGTCCTCCTCGACGATGGCCGCGGGCAGGTAGGGGGCGTACGAGGAGACGGCGTGGAGGGCCAGCCAGGTGCGCAGCACGGCGAGGTCCTCGCCGGCCAGCAGCTCGGCAGCGGCGGAGACGAACTCGGGCTGGCCGACCGAGACCACGTCGAAGACCGATTCCGGGGCTCCGGTGCCCTCGATGTAGGCGGTCCAGGGGAAGGCAGGGGCCAGCTCGCGGCGCTGCGCCTCGTCCATCGGGTTGTAGGACTTCTCGCGGTCGCGCAGGCGCACGACGTCGACGTGGCATCCGGCCAGGCGGGTCTCGAAGTCCATCACCGCGGTGGCCTGTGCGTCCGCATCGCCCTCGACCAGGCCCTCGCGGCCGGGCAGGCCGGTCAGGCGGGCGAGAGCGGCCAGGTGCTCGGTGTAGGCCTCGCGGATCTGCCCGTAGTGCTCCTCGCGGTAGTAGGACTCATCGGGCAGGCCGAGCCCGCCCTGATGCAGTTTGACCTGGTAGCTGGAGGAATCGTGGTCGTCGGTCCACACGTAGGCCAGCAGGGCGCTCGCGCCCGAATCCGGGGCGGCCATGGTGCGGGTGATGGCCTCGAGGTCGTCGGCCGCGGTGATGGCGCTCAGCATGTCCTCGAGGGGCGCGGTACCGGCCGCCTCGATCGCCTCGGTGTCCATGAACATGCGGTACAGCGCGCCGACGCGGCCGCGGTCGGTGACGGGTGCTCCCTCGGCGGCCCCGTCCCCGGTCCCCGCCGCCTGCTCGACCTCTGCCGCCGCCTGCTCGACGATCTCCCGCACCCGCTCCTCGGAGAGGTCGCGCAGCTGATGGAAGGCTCCGTCGCTGGAGCGGTCCGCCGGGATCCGGTGCTCGCGCAGCCATCGCCCGTTGACGTGGCCGAAGAGGTCGTCCTGGAGGCGGATGCCCGGATCGACCTGGTCGAGGACGAGGCCGGAGTTCACGGTGGTCTCGGACGAGGGGGCAGTGGTCATCATCGCTCCTGCGGGATCGGACGGAGGGGACAGGTGTGGGGGTGCGCCGTCAGGGGGTCGCCAGACCCAGCGAGGCGAGGGCGAGGGTCAGCAGGCCGATCACGAGCGGGGCGTACGCCCAGGGGGACCGGGAGCGCTGCGCCGGCGGCCGGCGCTGGATGACCAGGGTGGACAGGCCCGAGCCGACGGAGAGGACCGCGGTGCCGATGGCGAGGACCGGGGACATGATCACCAGGGCGGTCGCTCCCACCTGGAAGGCCACGGTGCCGATCACGTCCAGCAGCCGCATGATCACGGTGGAGCGGGCGCCGACGCGTCCTGCGAGCAGCGTCGAGACGGCGTCCTCGGACCATTGCGAGGGGCGCGCGATGCGGCGACGGGTCGCGACCGTCTGCACCGTGGCCAGGGCCAGCCACACGATGGCCGCGCCCGCGCCGACCCACACGCCGAGCTCGGCGCGGATGTCCGCCGGCCACAGCAGCATCGCCAGCAGCACCGCGGCCACGCGCAGCACCTCCTCGATCGTGCTGCGCACCGCGAGCAGCCCTGGGTTCACGGCCAGCTGCCGGCGGGTGCGCGCGACGAACAGGCTGGTCGCGACCAGGGCGAGCAGGTGCGAGGCGCCCAGGGCGACGCCCAGCAGGAGCACCACGGGGCTGGTGGGGGCCAGCGGCAGGATCGCCAGCAGCAGGACCACCCCGAGCACGGGGATGATCAGGGCGAGGATCGAGTAGCCCTGGACCAGGCCGCGCACCAGGTCGGCGCCTGTGGGCGGGTGGTCGTGGCCGGTGTGGTCGTGCGGGTCGGCGCAGGCCTGCTCCGCGGGCTGGCCCGTGGTGCCGGGGCGGCCGGAGGTGTCGGTCATGGAACTCCTTCGAAGTCCCTCTCAGGGTAGCGGGGCTCAGGAACCATTCCGGTCGGTGTGGAACGATGTGAGCGTGAGGACCGACGCTGCTGAGACCAGGGGACCAGGGCTGACCCCGGTGCAGCGCCAGCGCGCCATCGGTTCCGTGGTGGCGGCGGCCACGGGAGACGCTCTCGGCGCCCCGTACGAGTTCCACGCTCCGGTGGTGGCCTCCGAGGACATCGGCATGATCGGTGGCGGAGTGCTGGGCTGGCAACCGGGGGAGTGGACCGACGACACGTCCATGGCGATCGTGGTGCTGGAGGCCGCGATCTCCGCGCCGGACGGGCACGATCTGCGCATCGAATCCGCTCAAGATCACATCGCCCGCGAGTGGTACTCCTGGTCGCTGGGCACACCGGATATCGGCACGCTCACCTCGACGGTGGTGCGTCGCGCCGCGGACCTGGCGTGGGCGGACGGTCACTACGCGCCCAGGGCGGCGGACTTCCGCGCCGCGGCGGCCGGTGCGCACGAGGAGCTTCCGGCCAATGCCGGCAACGGGTCGCTGATGCGCACCCACGTCGCGGTCCTGCCCTACCTGCTCTCGTCCGACGACGACGTGGCCGACGCGATCGACGTGGTGTGCCGGCTCACACACGTCCATCCCGATGCCACCGAGGCCTGCATGCTGTGGGGCTTCGCGGTGCGCCACGCGATCCTCACCGGGGAGCTCGACGTGCGCCGCGGCCTGTCCCGGCTGGACGACGAGCGCCGGGCGCTGTGGATCGACCGCATCGAGGAGGCCGAGGCCGGGACCCCCGTCTCGTTCCGGCGCAACGGTTGGGTCGTCGGCGCGTTCCAGGCGGCGTGGTCCGCGATCACCGTGGTCAGCCCGATCCCGCAGGGCAAGTTCGACCAGCGCGACGCCATGGTCGCCGCCCTGGATGCGGCGGCCCGCGCCGGGTACGACACGGACACCGTCGCCTGCATCACCGGCGCCCTGCTCGGGGCCGCGCTGGGGCCGAAGTCGGTGCCGCCGGAATGGCGGCGCATGCTCTTCGGCTGGCCCGGCTACGAGGTCGACGAACTGATCGGCCTGGTCGACCAGGTGCTCGAGCCGATGCTCGCCCCTGCCGGCGAGGAGAACTGATCGTGTCGGAGCGAGGCTGGGATCTGCGCATCCTCAGCTGGAACCTGTGGGAGCTCCGGGGCGACCTGCGGGCCGCGATCGAGACGATCGTCGACCTCGAGCCCGACGTGCTGCTGATGCAGGAAGCGCCGCGGTTCGTGCTGCCGACGGCGCGGCTGGCCTGGTTCGCCGGGCAGACCGGACTGCGCGTCCTGGTCGGCGGCGCGGGCGGCCGGGGGCTGGCGATCCTGGCGAGCGACGAGATCGCCCGGCAGGTGATCCGGCGCGGCGCCCATCCCGTCGCCCAGCGGCTGAGCGACCTGAACTCGACCTACCCGCGTGGGGTGGCCGCCGTGCGGCTCTCGGTGCCCGGTGGCGGCGCGGTCGTCGTCTCCTCCACGCATCTCGCGCTGCAGGAGGAGAACCGCATCGCCCACGCCGAGCACCTCAGCGCGCTGGTGCGCGGGGCGGGCGCGCCGGTGATCGTCGGCGGGGATCTGAACGAGACGGCCGACGGTGCGGCCCGCCGCCTCCTCGCGCCGGTGCTGGAGGACCCTGCGGAGCCCTCGGAGCTCACCTTCCCGGCGGCCCGTCCTCTCCGACGGATCGACGCGGTGATGACCACGCCCGCGGTGCAGGTGCGCCGAGCCGGGGCGGTCACCTCGACGCAGCGGGTCCCCGCGGAGCGTCTGGCCGGCGCCTCTGACCATCTGCCGACGCTGCTGGACGTGACGGTCCGGGGCTGAGCGGCCGGGGGTCGCTGCGCCGATCCCGATCACCGCACCGGGTGCAGACCCGTCCGCAGCGCGATGAGGTCGTCCTGGCCGCCGACATGACGGATCGCCACGCCGTTCTCGTCCCGGCCGACCACGGTGAGCTGGGTGCGGTAGGCGTCGATCGCGCGATGCACGGCAGCGCCCGTCCCGGGATGCTCCCGCCAGGAGATCCCGGTCTTCTCACCATCGGTCTCCTCACCAGCGGACTCCTCACCGGCGGGCCGCTCACCGCTGGCGACCTCCACGAACGGGATCCCCGTGCGCCGGCAGGCCTCGAGCGTCACGTGGTGGGCGTGGACGTGGTCGGGGTGCCCGTACGAGCCGTCGTCGTCGTACCCGATCACCACATCGGGACGGACGTGCTCGAGGAGGGCCACCAGATCGGTCACCGCGTCCTCGAGCGGGCGATGCGTGAAGCTCGTCGGCCCCGCCGTGTCGGACGGGCCGGCGAGCCCGTCACGCACCCACTGCATCCCCGAGTCGCGATACCTGCGTGGTGCGGCACCGGGGGCGAGGGCCGGAGCCGTGCCGAGCATGTGCCGTTCGGCGACGCCGAGCGCGTTCGTGGCGGCGTCGATCTCCGTCTGACGGATCTCTTCGAGGGAACGGGGATCGTCCGCGGCGACGGAGCCCGGCACGATCTCGCCCTCCTCGCCGCGGGTCGCGGTCACCAGCACCACCCGGGTGCCGGCGGCGGCGAGGGAGGCGATCAGGGCGCCGGTCGAGAGGGACTCGTCGTCCGGGTGGGCGTGGACGGCGAGCACCGTCCCGGCGTCGTCGAGGAGCTGCCACGGATCCCGCGTCATGCCGACTCCCCGCCGGAGGGATGATGATCCGCGCCGTCGCGGCCGACGATGCGCGCGTACAGCGCCGCCAGGGCCTGGGCCCCGCTCTCCCAGGTCCGGGTGGCCGCGAAGTCGCGAGCGGACCGCACGGCGTTCGCATATCCGTCGGCGTCGCCGAGCAGTGACTGCACGGCCTCCGCCCAGACATCGGGATCCCGGCTGCTCAGCACCACGCCGCCGGGGCCGACGGCTTCCTGGACCCCGCCTGCACAGCGCCAGGCGACGACCGGGGTCCCGCTGGCCTGCGCCTCGAGGGCGACCAGCCCGAAGGTCTCGGACCAGCTCGTCAGCAGCAGCGCGCCGGCACAGCGCATCGCCTCGGCCAGCTCGTCGCGACCCATCGACCCGGCGAACTCCACGCGGTCGGCGACACCGAGCTCCTCCGCCCGGTTCTCGAGCTCGCTGAGGTACTCCTCGAAGTCCTGGGAGGCACCCCCGGCAAGGACGAGGCGCGCATCGAGCGCGGGGTCGAGGTGAGCGAGCACCTCGAGGGCGTGATCGGGTGCCTTGAGCGGCTGCAGGCGTCCGGTGAACAGCAGCGTCGGACGGTGGCGCCGCTCCTCCAGCGAGGAGCACGGACGGAAACGATCCACGTCCACGCCCGGCCGGATCACGGCGAGCCGGTCCCCGGTGACGCCGTAGCGCTCGCCGATGGTGCGTGCTTCCGCTTCGGAGACGGAGACGACGAGGTCCGAGCCGTCGGCGACGAAGCGCTCACCCGGGATGCGGCCTGCGGATTCCGCGGGCTCCCCGGCGTCGAGGCTCTCGGCGTCCTCGGGGGCCGCCACGGAGTGGAAGGACTGCAGGTGCGGCACGCCCAGCTCGCGCGCGACGGGCAGGGCGGCGACCCCGCTGAACCAGTGATGGGAGTGGACGAGGTCCCAGGTCCCGGTGGCGAGGCTCCGGTGCAGGGCGTCCCGGAAGGGGCCGATCGCCTGCTCCATGTCGCTCTTGGCGAGGGGAGCGGCCGGGCCGGCGTCGAGATGGTGCAGCCGGACGCCCTCGGCGACCTCGATCACGGCCGGGGCCTCCGGGTCGCTGCGGCGGGTGAAGAGGTCGACCTGGTGGCCGAGGCGCGCGAGCGCCAGCGCCTGTTCGAGGACGACGACGTTCATCCCCCCGGCATCGGCACCACCGGGATCCTCCAGAGGCGAGGTGTGCAGAGAGATCGCGGCGACGCGCAGCGGAGCGACAGGCATGCCAGCCATCCTAAGCGGCGGAAAGAATAGGCCGTTGTTCGCCCATGACGAAACAAAGGGCGTCCTGGGTCACGGGAAGTTGAAACGGCGATCAGCATCATAGAGCCTGAGGGCCATGGATACGGCGGAGAAGGTTGATTGGGCGGCACTCAATGCCCATGCGGCGGGCCGTCCTGCCCGCCGGCTCGTGGCGAACGCGATCGCGGCGGCCGGCGGTGATCGGCACCGTGGGGTCGTCCTGGATCTCGGCGCAGGCGCCGGGGCCGACTCGCTGCAGTTCGCGCGCCGTGGGTGGACGGTGCATGCCTACGACACCGATGACACCCTGGCCGGTCGTCTCGTGGAGAACGAACGCATGCCCGGCTCGGTGCACTTTCACCACACCGACATCGCGGCGGTCGAGGAGTTCCCTCGCGCCCAGATCGTCTACTCGACCTACACGCTGGGTCTACTCGGGCCGACGGCCCTGCCCACGACCTGGGCGAAGCTCGTCGACGCCCTTCCGCGCGGGGGCGTGATGGCGGTCGACATGTTCGGCACCAATGACACGTGGGCCGAGCGCTCCGATATCGCGACTCTCCCGCTCGAGGAGATCGATGCGATGTTCCGCGGCTTCCAGATCATCGACCGCACGGTTCGCGACGAGGACGGCCGCTTCCTGGCCGACAAGAAGCACTGGCACGTCATCACGACGCTGGCTCGGAAACTGGGCTGAGCTGGTTCCGGGGCGTCCCTAGGGCGCCCGGACCGTCCTGACTTCTGCAGCTGACCTCAGCAGGCGATCGCGCAGACCTGCTCGTTCGTCCATCATCGCCAGCCGCATCATGGCCCCGGAAGCCAGCCGCCAGCAATGGCCGGCGAGAGCACGGCGCAGCGCGTAAGTGCGCAGTGCCTGCGAAAGCTCCCGCGGCGGCGGGGACGCTGTTGCACCGGATGCTGTCGAACTGAGTGTGGTCGGCCGGTCGCGAATCGACGCGGCAAGAGCCTCCGCGTCCCGCAGGGCGGTATGTGCGCCGTGGCCGAGGTTCGGCGCCATCGCGTGAGCCGCGTCGCCGATGAGCACCACGTTCTCCCGCACCGGATGGACGTGCGGCGCTGTGTGGATTCCATGGACCAGGGTCTGGCCAGGGCGCGCGGCCGCCAGGACGGCGTCGATCGGGTCGCGATGCCCGCCGACGGTCGCGGCCAGGTGCTCCAGATCCTCGCTGACCGACGCGGTGCGATGCTCGGGAAGACAAGCGAACCAGTTCGTGCGGTGACCGGCGATCGGCGTGATGCCGAACAGCCACCCGCCGCCCCAGGTCTCGGAGATCTCCGGGGGAGAGATATCCGCGATGCCGCGCAGTACGGTCATGTGGTGGCTGCGGGCGGCGGTGCGGCCGCGCCACCCCGATCGCCGCACCAGGGAGTGGACGCCGTCGGCGCCGACGAGCAGATCGGCGCCTTCGCGCAGCGGACGCACGTCCTCGATCCGCCGCCGGACCAACCGGACCGTGTCCGGGACGGCGTGCTGGAGAGTCCGCACCAGGTGGGAGCGGGAGACCAGGAGTGCCTCGCCGGCAGGGAGCGAGGCCACTGCACGACCGTCGACGCCACGGATGGTGCCGGCGAGCGGCGCGGTGGAGCCGGCCTGGACGGCCTCGAGCACTCCGATGCGTGCCAGCACGCGCTGCGCCGAGCCGAACAGACCGAGCGCAGTGCCGATCGGCGGAGCGTCGAATCGTTCGTCGATGAGTTCGACGTGGTGTCCGTCCTCGGCGAGTGCGATCGACGCTGCCAGCCCGGCCACGCCGGCGCCGAGGATCCGCACCGTGAGCGGGGAGTGCATGTCTCGTCCTCCATCCACCTGATGGGCGCGACTCTATCGGCCGGGCCGGCGGCGAGGTGGGGGAACCGGGTCGTCCGGAGGCTCTGCACCGAGCGGGCGAGCCTGATGCGCGTCGGGGACCGCGGAGTCGAAGGGGAACGGCGCTGATTCGGAGGGGAACGGCTCGTCCCGGGCCGCGCCGGCCTCACGCGGGGCCGGCGGATCAAGCAGACGGGGTGTCCGGGAGGTGGCGTGGGCACCATGAGGACTCTGCCAAGCCCAGCCACGCGGGTCCGTCGCAGCGGGCGCTGTCGGATCCGTCGGGTCGGCGGTCGTGGGAGCGCGGCCTGTCGCAGCGGGGTCGGTTGACGTCAGCGGGGTGAGCACCCACCGTCCGTGCTCCTTGAGCAGGTTGCAGCGCACGCAGAGCCCCTGACCATTGGCATAGCTGGTCGGCCCGCCCTGGTGATGCGGCCGCGCATGGTCGATCTGCCGGATGATCGCATTGCACCACGGAGTGCGGCAGGTGACATCACGCCATCGGATCATGCGCGCCAGGCCGGCGGGGAACACGCGGGCGCGAGACTCCATTCCCGTCAGCTCGCCGGTGGTGGGGTTGGTGTAGAGACGCCGGTAGAAGGCGGTGACGTCCTCGTCGGGGTGCTTGTCCTCGCTGCCCCGCAGGTAACCCGGGGGAGTGCCGCGGAGGGTGTCGGTGATGATGTGCGCGGGGATCGCGCCGTAACCCTCGAGCTGCGCGCATTGCGCCTCGTCGTCCCGCCCGAGCAGGGCGGTGTCGGTGATGATGACTCCGACATCGAGTCCCTGCGCGGGACGACTGGGTTTGCGGAAGGGCGCGTCGCCCTCTTGGGTGACGCCCGGTTCGGCTCGGTCCGATCCTGGTCCGTCTTGGACGGCCGCTACCAGCAGATCGGCTTCGAGCGCGGAGACGGATTCCCTGGCGCCGCCGGCCTTCAGCGACTGTGCGCCGCGGTTCAGGGTCTGCATCATCCCGCTCGCGTCGACGCCGCGCAGGATGCCGGTCACCCGCGCCATGCCGTCGCTGAGCGGAGTCATCCTCACGTGCCGCGCTCGCGCCGCGCGCTCCGCCCGCGCACGGGAGTTGTGCGGCTCCATCCGCTGGATGATCTCCTGGACGCCGCGGCGTACCCGTCGCGGCCCCATGCCCTGGAGCGACTGCGGGTCCTCGCTCACGATCTCGTCGATCCGCGCGCACGTGGCAGGTTCGGCTCCGTCGAGCGCACCGGAGAGGGCGGCGACCTGCTGCTGCGTGACGTCCCCGTCCCGGAGCGCGGAAGCTACCCCCGGCAGCTGCTCGACCAGCCGACGGGACGAACCCAGGGAGAGGGAGGCGGACGAGGGGGAGACGCGACGCGCCAGGCCGATCTCGTGCGCCGCGCTCCGCCCTTGCTGGTCCTCGTCCACGTCAGCGTCCCTGTCCGCCGCGCGGATCCGGGCTTCGGCCTCGACCTGCCAGCGGGCGTCGATCGCCGAGAGTGCGGAACGCAGTTGATCGAGGCCGGCGAGCACGGCCAGTGCTTCCTGCGGCGTGCCGGGCACCGTGGAGGGGAGCGGATCGCGCACCGACGTGGTCCGGGTGAAGGCCTGCAGCGCGGCGTCGACGACCTCGGCGACCAGAGAGCCGGCTTCGTCGTGTCCCTCGAACCGGGCGAGTCGGCGCGCGACGTCGCGGAGCTGTGCGCCCCTTTCCGGTCCGGCCTGCGCACGTCCGCCCGGCGGGGTCTCACCCGGCCGGGCGTCGTGCCCGTCGGCCTCCCCGCTGCTGCTCGAACTCGTGTGCTCCATGCCTCGAGCGTACGCACATTCGAAACCCGCCAATAGGCCGCGGTCAAATGTGTGGACAACTTTTCCTATGTGGACGAAATGGTGGAGAAGTGGTCGCTGGGGAGGAATGATCCGAGCCTCCGTGACGCGACGCCCTGGCCCTGAGCTCCGCTGCACCACGCGCAGGTGGCCAGGGGTTCCGCTGGCAGGCGGCGGGACGAAGAGGCCTGGGCGGTGCCACGCACCGTAGTCGCACCGCGGCTACGGCATCGCGACCACACGAAAGTCCATTCGTCCAGTCCGTTATTTCTCTGGGGAAAACCGTGTACTGGGGAGGAATGGTCCCGGTGGGGCCGGCCGTGCCGACGGGAACAGGTACCGCAACCGGATCGGGAACGAGAACTGCAGGGTGGGTTCAGCGGCCCAGCAGGGTCAGGACCGCCGTCACGCGGCGATGCACGCTCGAATCCTCGCTCAATCCCAGCTTGGCGAACAGTCGCTGGGTGTGCTTCTCGACCGCGCCGCCGCTGATGTAGAGCCGCTGCGAGATGCCCGCATTGGTCAGGCCCTCGCCCATCAGTTCGAGCACCTCCCGCTCCCGCTGGGTCAGATCATCCAGCGGCGTCCGGCGACGCGAGGCGATCACCTGGCCCACCACGTCCGGATCGATGGCGACTCCGCCGTCGGCGACACGCTCGACGGAGTCCAGGAAGGAGCGGATGTCGAACACGCGGTCCTTCAGCAGGTACCCCGTGGCCCGTTCGCCGCTCTCGATCAGCTCGGTCGCGTAGCCGATCACGACGTACTGGCTGAGCAGGATGATCGGCGCCTCCGGCCAGGCCCTGCGAATCTCCTGCGCGGCGCGCAGACCCTCGTCGGTGTGGCTGGGCGGCATGCGGATGTCGGAGATGATCAGGTCGGGCCGCAGCTCCAGGGCGCGCACCACCAGTTCGGTGCCGGTCGCCGCGGTGCCGGCCACGGTGTGCCCGGCGTCCTCGAGCAGGAGCCGCAGCCCCTCACGCAGCAGGGCCGAGTCGTCGGCGATCAGGACCCGCACGGGATCACCGCCTCGATCCGGGTGCCGGCTCCCTCCGGTGAATGCACGGTCAGTCGCCCCTCGAGGGACGCGACCCGGCCGGCCAGCCCGGCGAGTCCGCCGCCGGTGCGCATCTCGGCGCCTCCTCGCCCGTCGTCCTCGATCCTCACCCGTGCATCATCGCCGATCCGGGTGATCTCCACGTGCACGGAGTCGGCCTCGGAGTGCTTGGCCGCGTTCGTCAGCGCCTCGGAGACCACGTAGTAGATGCCGATGTCGACATGATCGGGCAGATCCAGCTGTGGGCATTCGATGCTGGTGGGGAGGGGGGAGATGGCCGCGAGCTCGGTGAGGGCGGCTGCCAGGCCCCGGTCCACGAGCACGGGCGGGGCGATGCCGCGGGAGAGGCGGCGCAGATCATCGAGCGTGAGGCCGAGCTGCTCGCGGGTCTCTCGCAGCACCGCCTGCGCCCGCTCGGGGTCGTTGACCGACAGAGCTTCGACCCGTGCCAGGTCCATCGAGGCTCGCACCAGGCGCTGCTGTGGGCCATCGTGCAGGTCGCGCTCCAGGCGGCGCAGGGCGGTGGATTCCGCGGTGCGCCCGGCGGCGCGGGACTCCTGGGTGCGCAGCAGCTGCTGCTGCTCCTCGTAGCGCGAGCTGAGCAGCCCGCGGGCCACTGCCTGGTGGGCAGCGGTGAAGCCGCGTACGAGCGGGCCGACGGTGAGCAGGAAGAACAGCCCGCACAGCATCTGCAGCCCGATATCGACCGTCAGCGCGTTTCGTCCGGTGAAGCCCAGCAGCTCGGCGAGCCCGTTGCCGGTGGAGTCGGGGAGGACCTGCTCGAGGATCAGGGTCGAGATGGGGCCGCCGACGGTGGCGATCGCGCCGAGCGTCCACGCCAGCGCGAGCGGGAAGGTGACCAGCGCGAGCAGGAAGTTCACGAGGATCCACAGCGCATCCAGCCACGACTGCGGATCGGTGAGCGGGGTGAGGAGGCGTCGCATCCGGCCGGCCCCGGCCGGAGCCGGCTTCGCCGCCGGCGTGGGCAGCTCCGTGCCGAGAAGGCCGGATTGGATCGCACGCTCGGCCATGGTGAACCCGCGAGCGGCGACAACCCCGAGCACGAGGATCGCGAGGCCGATCCAGATGATGGCGGTGCCCGCGCCCGCCGCCAGCAAGGAGATCACCAGGGAGAACCCCACGGTGCCGAGAAGCAGGGCGATGAAGCTGTAGGCCAGGAAGCGGCCGATCCGTGAGGCCCAGCGGCCGAGGGACCAGCGTTGCGGGGCGTGGGTCTCGGTGCTGCGGGGCACGTCGGGGCCGGACGCGTCGGCGCCTGGGGCTTCGACGCTGCGGGGCATGGTCATCGTGTTCATGCCTCAACTCTGCCGCCGGATGTTCGCCGGCCCCATCCTGTCACCAGGCCGGTGGTTGTCGGGCATGCCCGACAGCGGCGGCTCCGCCCCACAGCAGGGGACGTCGCCTCAGCTGTTCTCGAGCACGCGTTTCAGCTCGGCCAGATCTGCCGAGACGGCCGAGGCGTCCTCCTCCAGCTCCTGATCCGACATGCTGCCGCGGCGCAGCGTGAACAGCACCTCGCTGCGCTGCTCGTCCAGCGGCAGCACCCGCATCGGATTCAGCGTCGACTCGCCGTCGGGCAGCGTCACCGTGTGGTCGAGCACTCCGTAGGCATTCTCCGGGACGAAGCTGACCAGCACGCGGCCCATCGGAGAGTTCATCGACCACTGCGAGACCTCGCGCTGGACATCGCCGCCGGCCAGTCCCGCCGCCCAGCGGGGGAGGTTGCGCGGATCGCTGACGTAGTCGTACACCTCGCGCCATGGCCGCTCGATGACGACGTCGAGGTGGACGGACGCGCTGGCGGAGCCCGCGGCGGTGGAGGGCTCCGTCCTCGTCGGCCGCTGCGCGTTCTCTGAGTTCTCTGGTTTCCCTGCGTTCTCCGGCGTGGCGCTCATGCCGCCGACGCTAGCAGCCGGCTCCTGCGTCTTCACGCGCCGACCGGATGCTCCGTATCAGGCGCGCCCTGCGACGCAGTGCTCTCCGAGACGGTGCTGCGCGGGTCCGTCGCCCCTGCCGTCCCCGCCGACCCCGCCAGCTGTGACGCCCGTGCCGCCTGCGCGGTGTCCCGCAGCGCGTCGGTCCACGACGTCGGCGCCAGGTCCTCCTGGCTGGTCAGGACACCGGGACGCAGGACCGCCGGCGCGTACCAGAGCCCGGAGATCCCGTGCAGCTCGCGCGCGAAGCTGTTCAGCGCTGCCAGCATCCGCAGCGCGACGCGCGGGATCGGCACGGGCCGACGCACCGGCTGATCGAGCAGCTCGGACGCGGCTGCGATCAGTTCGGACTGCGAACGGGCAGGGGCCGACGGAGCGTGCACGACGGCATCACCACCGGCGCCATCAGGCGCAGAGGCCCCGCCTGCCAGGCGCTCGGCGTTCCGGGCGGCGTGGAGCATCGCGACCGCGAGGTCAGGGATGTAGGTCAATGTATGCGGGGCGCTCGCGGACCCGAAGAGGAGCGGCCGGGAGCCGGCGGCGATCCGTTCGATGAGCATCGTGGTGACCACGGCGGCTCCGGTGCCCAGTGCCGTCGGCCCGATGAGGTCCGAGGCGATGATGCTGACAGTGCGCGCCGGATGCTGCCGGCGCTGCTCGAGCAGCTGGATGCGCACCCGGCCCTTGGCGTCGCGGGGCGTCGGGGCGGCACCTTCGACGAGATCGCCGGCCTCTCCCACGAAGCCGTACATCGACTCCGGGAAGATGACGGGGATCCCTCGCGCGGCCGCCGCATCGAGCACGGCGCGCTCGCGCGGTGGGAGGTCGCGCTCCCAGACCCGTGCGTCGTAGACGGCGTGGAACGTGGCATGGACGGCGTCGGCCTCCGAGATGGCCTCGGCCAGCGCCGCCTCGTCGAGCACGTCGCCCGTGACCCGGCCGATGCCGGCGGACGGCGGGACGGGGGTGCGGCGCAGGACGGTGACCTCGTCCCCGTCGGCGAGGGCGCGCTCGATGATCGCGCGCCCGATCTGTCCTTCTCCGATAACCAGGTGATGCATGACGGCCTCCAAAGTGTGAGCGCTGCTCTCTGTTGTGGAATCAGTGAACACTGCTCTCGGGTTGAAGTCAAGAGCGGTGCTCTCTGTCTGTGGCAGGATGGCCGTATGCCCGCCAGCGAGACCGCGAATGCCCGGCCGCCCCGCACCGCGCGCGCCGAGGCGCGCGAACGCACCATGCGACGGATCGTCGAGCTCGGGAACGCGCAGCTCGCCGCATCCGGCCCGGCGGCGCTCAGCGTGCGCGAGATCGCGCGCGGCCTGGGCATGGTCTCCTCCGCCATCTACCGCTACGTGAGCAGCCGTGACGAGCTGCTGACCCTGCTGATCGTGGAGGCCTACAGCGATCTGGCTGACGCGGCCGACGAGGCGGTCGCCGGCGCCGGGGACGATCCGCGCGCGCGGTTCATCGCGCTGGGCGAGGCCATGGCGGCGTGGGCCATCGCCCAACCGGAGCGGTGGACGCTGCTCTACGGCACACCGGTGCGCGACTACGCCGCTCCGGCCGAGACCACCAATGCCGCTGGTACGCGCACCATCGGCACCGTGCTGGCGATCGCGGCCGACGCCTCGACGGCGGGCTCCTACGACGGCGCCGTACCTCCGGGTGCCCGGCCCGATATGCCGCCCGAGGTCGAGTCACTGCTGGCAGAGAGCCTCGAGGAGTTCGGCGTGGGAGCCGATGCCGCCACGGCGGCCCGAGCCGTCACCGCCTGGAGCGGGCTGATCGGCATCATCAGCGCCCACGTGTTCGCTCAGCTCGGACCCGATGCCGTCGCCGTCGGCGAGAAGATCCTGGACGTCCAGATCCCGATGCTGGCCGACCTCATCGCGCCTCGCTGACTCGATCCAGCGCTGCCAGCGCCGTGCGGGCGACCGCCCCGACGCTCGCGGGCTCCCGCAGGCGGGCGCGGTCGGCCTCCGGGGAGACCACCACCCAGCGTGCGGCGCCGCGCCGGCGCATCCGACCGATCTCGATGCTGCCGCCCGTCGGCAGCGGGATCACCAGCGCGCCGCTGGGGCCCACCTGCATCCGCTGCGCGAGATCGGGGCGTTCCCCGACCAGCAGGTCCCGGATCTGCTCCCGCTCGCGCAGCGCAGTGCTCGGCGGGTCTGCGATGTTCGCGATCCTCTGAGCCATGCCTGGACGCTACGGACGGGCTCCGACAGATGGGCGGCGGGCCGGGAGCACGGCTGCGCCGCGCGTCCGCCGTGCGGGCCGCCGGATCACGTCGCCATCACGGCTCCAGTGTTCCTGTACGGCTGGTCGGCGAGCAGGCTAGAGTGGCAATGGTTATGACGCACGTCACGTGATCGGTCCGCGTGGCGGCCGCGCGCACGGCGAGGCTCGGAGGTCGAGGTGCCGCTGTACGAATTCCGGTGCGAGAGCTCGCACGTGCACGAAGTGATGCTCCCGATCAACGCCGAGGCGCGCGAGGCGACGTGCCCTGCGTGCGGGGGCGCCTCGGTCCGGCTGATCAGCTCGGCCCGGCTCGGCCGGCTGGGGTTCGACCGCGCGCAGCTCATCGAACGCACCCAGGCCAGTGCGGATGCTCCGGGGGTCGTGGACCGGATCCCCGGCACGGGGTCCGGGAACTCCGCCCCCACGACGACGGACCCTCGCCACGCGCGCCTGCCTCGCCCCTGAACCGCATCACCCCAATCCGGTGGGACCGGGCATCGGCTCCGCCGCCGTGGAAGGAGAGATCATGCCCCAGAACGTCTTCCCGCTGGACTCGACGAAGGCCTTCACCGATCAGCAGAAGCGTGGCCACAACCGCTGGCATCCCGAGATCCCGCCGACGGTCAGTGTCAGGCCCGGCGACACCTTCCGCGTCGACTGCCGCGAGTGGTTCGACGGATACATCAAGAACGATGATTCCGCCGAGGACATCGCGTCGGCTCCGCTGAACACCGTCCATGCCCTGTCCGGGCCGATCCGGATCGAGGGTGCACGGCCCGGCGATCTCCTGATCGTGGACATCCTCGACGTCGGCCCGATCCCGCAGGAGGATGAGGGGCCCCTGGCCGGGCAGGGGTGGGGCTACACGGGCATCTTCGCCAAGCGCAACGGCGGCAGCTTCCTGACCGACGAGTTCCCCGATGCCTACAAGGCCGTCTGGGATTTCCAGGGCGATCGGGCCACGTCCCGGCACGTGCCGGGCGTCGAATTCACCGGCATGATCCACCCCGGACTCATGGGCACCGCGCCCTCGCCCGAGCTGCTGACGACATGGAACGACCGCGAGGCCGCACTGATCGCCACCGACCCCGACCGGGTTCCGCCGCTGGCGCTACCTCCGGAGCCCGACGGGGCGGTTCTCGGCGATGTGCCCGAGGGCGAGAGCAATCGTGTCGCGGGAGAGGCCGCCCGCACGGCACCACCGCGGGAGAACGGCGGCAACCAGGACATCAAGAACCTCACAAAGGGGACCCGCATCTTCTATCCCGTCTTCGTCGACGGCGCGAACTTCTCCGTGGGCGACCTGCACTTCTCGCAGGGAGATGGTGAGATCACCTTCTGCGGCGGCATCGAGATGGGAGGGTTCATCGACGTCCACGTCGATGTCATCGAGGGCGGTATGGACAAGTACGGCGTCACCGAGAACGCCATCTTCATGCCGGGCACCACGGCGCCCCAGCACAGTCAGTGGCTCTCCTTCTCCGGCACCTCCGTGACGCTGGACGGCGAGCAGCGATACCTCGATTCCCATCTCGCCTACCAGCGCGCGTGCCTGCATGCCATCGACTACCTCTCGACCTTCGGGTGGTCGAAGGAGCAGGCGTATCTACTGCTCGGTGCCGCCCCGATCGAAGGCCGCTTCTCCGGCGTCGTGGACATCCCCAATGCCTGTGCAACGGTGTACCTGCCGCTGGACATCTTCGACATCGACATCCGACCCGGTTCGGGGGAGGCGCCGAAGATCGATCCGGGTATCGGCGCGCCGCACGCAAGCATCGGGTGACGGGGCTGGCCCCGCTGCGCGGATGCTCGGTGAAACTGACGTGGAGAGGGCCGGAGTGACGAGGACGAGCCCGACGTGCTCTGACGAGCTCGTACGCATCGCGGCGCCACCGGGAACCGGGAAGACGACCGTGCTGCCCCACCTCGTGGAGCTTGCGCACGGTCGAGCCGCCGTCGCTGACATCGACGAGATCCTGCAGGACGGGAAACTGCTCGGGGTCAGGATCGCGGACCCGACAGCGGCACCGATCTGGCCCGCTTACGATCGTCTGTGGAACCGGATCAGTGACATCGTCACCCGCGCGGGGTTCCCGATGCTGCTGTTCACCCAGGTCCCAGGGCCAGAACAGGACCCGGCGGATCTGCGACTGCTCGGCTGGGAGGTGGACGACGACGTGCGAACAGCACGCCTTCGGGCGCGCTCGGAGAGCGAACTCCTGACCGATGACGCACGCCAGGATGCCGCGATGCTGCGGCAGATTCTTCCGTCCGAGCGACTCGTGCGGACCACCTCAGACGCCGCCCCCGCTGAGTGCGCCCGCGAGCTCTGGTCCGCCGCGCAGAAAGTTTGGCGCGCCTCATGAGCGCCGTCGATGCCTACTCGAGGCGTGCCCAGGAGTACTCCGACCTCCTTGGCAGCATCGATGCCATGGCTCCGACGGACCGCCACCGTATCGAGACGTGGGCGGCCGAGGTGCACGGGCCGATCCTCGACGCCGGGTGCGGGCCCGGGCACTGGACCGCGCACCTGGCCTCGCTCGGTCACGACGTCGAAGGCCTCGACCCGGTGCCCGAATTCCTGGACATCGCCCGCCGGGCCCACCCCGAAGTCGCCTATCGAGCCGGATCCTTCGGAGATCTGGTCCACGAGCCGGGCAGGTACGGCGGGGTCCTGGCATGGTATTCGCTGATCCATCTCGATCCGGTCCAGGTGCCCGAGACCTTGTCGATCCTGCACGACGCGCTGCGCCCCGGCGGGACGCTCCTGCTCGGTTTCTTCGACGGGCCGTGCCAGGAGGCGTTCGACCACGCCGTGGCCACCGCCCAGTACTGGCCTGCCGCTCATATGGCCGAGCTGCTGGGATGCGCCGGATTCGACGTGCTCGAGGTGGAGCAGCGCCAAGATCCGGGCGTGCGGCCCCACGCCGCGATCACAGCTCGGCGCCCCGGGAGTCAGGCATGAAGGAACACATCTCCGCCACGCCCACGCTGATGCTCATCGGCGGTGCACCTGGCAGCGGGAAATCTACTCTCGCCTCGACGCTCGCGGCCGAGCGCCCCCTGGCGCTCGCGCTGGACATCGACACCATCAAGCACTCCCTCGGGACCTGGGAACGCGATCCCACGGCCGCAGGGCTGCAGGCCCGCCGACTCGCAGTGGCGATGATCGATCGGCACCTGACCGACGGCTACGACGTCGTCCTCGGGCAGTATCTGGCGCGCACGGCGTTCCTCGAGGAGCTCGAGAGTCTCGCCGCCGCGCGCAGGGCCCGGTTCATCGAGGCCGTGCTGGTTCTCGACGAATCGACCCTGGCACGGCGACTGGCAGGCCGGCGCGAACGGCCGGACCGGCCGGAGCACACCGTCAACGACCGTTTCGTCGGCCCGGCCGACGCGGGCGACCTGGTGCGTTCGATCGATCAGGTCCTCGCGCTGCGCCCGGGCGCCCATCGCGTCGACGCGTGCGGAAGCCCGGAGGAGACCGCGGCAGTTCTTCGACGACTGCTCACCGGAGTCAGCTGAGCGAGGTCTCCAAGGCGTCGGCCAGCTCCCGGGGGTGGCTGAGGGCGACGCAGTGGCCCCCGGGAACCTCTTCCGCCTCGACTCCGAGTCGCGCGCGGGCGAGGCGGCGCAGGAAGTCCGCAGGGAAGAAGCGATCCTCGCGGCACAGGAGGAACCGCGTCGGGACCTGCGGATGCTCCTCGAGCGGCCACGGATCCTCGAAGGACCGTCTGGACTGACCGCGCGAGCGGCGCATCGCCTCCTCCGCCAACTCGTCCGGGACCCCGTGGAAGAAGCTGACGAAGGGATCCTCGTGGCCGGTCACGCCGCCGTCACGCGCGGCCTGGTTCTCGACGGCCTGCGAGTAGCCGGTGTTCGACCACCAATCGCCGGCGCGCTCGCCGGGAGCGGGAATCATGGCGGCGAGGTAGACGAGTCCTCGCACTCGCGCCGGCATCCAGCTCGCGACGAGCGGGGCCGTGAAACCCCCGAAGGAATGACCGACGACCACGACGTCCTGCCGATCGCCGACGGCGCCGATGACCGCGTCTGCGGTCTCCCGGTGGCCTGTGGCCTCGTCCTCGCAGGGAAGGTCGGGCGCCACGACGTCGTGCCCGCGCGCCCTCAGCTCGGCCTCGACGAGGTGCCAGGACCATCCGACATCGCCGGCGCCGTGGAGGAGGACGAACGTGGCCATGACCGCTCAGTCCCCGAGGATCGCGCCCTTGGACGCGGACTTCACGAGCGTGACGTACTTGCCGAGCACCCCCTTGGTGAACTTCGGGGGCAGGGGAGTCCAGCCCTCCAGCCGGCGCGCCAGCTCGACCTCGTCGACCAGGAGGTCCAGGGCGCCGCTGGCGACGTCGAGCCGGATGCGGTCCCCGTCCTGGACGAACGCGATCGGGCCGCCGTCGACGGCTTCCGGCGCGATGTGGCCGACGCACAGTCCGGTGGTGCCGCCGGAGAAGCGCCCGTCGGTCATCAGCAGCACGTCCTTGCCGAGCCCGGCGCCCTTGATCGCGCCGGTGATCGAGAGCATCTCTCGCATGCCGGGGCCGCCCTTGGGGCCCTCGTAGCGGATCACGACCACGTCGCCGTGGGTGATGGTGCCGTCGTTCAGGGCATCCATCGCCTGCTGCTCGCGGTCGAAGACCCTGGCAGCGCCCTCGAAGACATCGGCCTCGAACCCGGCGGATTTCACCACGGCGCCCTCGGGGGCCAGCGAGCCGCGCAGGATCGTGATGCCGCCGGTCGGGGCGATCGGCGCCGAGGCGGGGCGCAGCACTGTTCCGTCAGCAGGGCGCGGTGCGAGGACCTCGAGGTTCTCGGCGATCGGGCGGCCGGTGACGGTGAGGCAGTCGCCATCGAGTAGTCCCTCGTCCAGCAAGGTCTTCATGACCACCTGGATGCCGCCGACGTGGTCGACGTCGTTCATGACGTAGCGGCCGTAGGGCTTGAGATCGGCGAGGTGGGGGACCTTCGCGCCGATGCGGGCGAAGTCGTCCAGGGTGAGGTCGACCCCGGCCTCGTGGGCGATGGCCAGCAGGTGCAGAACGGCGTTGGTGGAGCCGCCGAACGCCTGGACCACCGCGATGGCGTTCTCGAACGCCGGCTTGGTCATGATGTCGCCCGACGTGATGCCCCGGCGCAGCATGCCGACGACGGCCTCGCCGGCCCGGCGGGCGTCGGCATCGCGGCGACGGTCGGCCGACGGGGGAGTGGCGGATCCCGGGATCGACATGCCGATCGCCTCGGCCACGGTCGACATCGTGTTGGCGGTGTAATAGCCGCCGCAGGCGCCCTCGCCGGGGCAGATGGAGCGTTCGATGCGGCCGACGTCCTCGCGGCTCATCAGCCCTCGCCGACAGGCCCCGACGGCCTCGAAGCCGTCGATGAGGGTGACGTCCTTCTCCGTGCCGTCGGTGAGGGTGACGCGGCCCGGCATGATCGTGCCGGCGTAGACGAACACGCTGGCCAGGTCCAAGCGGGCCGCGGCCATGAGCATGCCCGGCAGCGACTTGTCGCAGCCCGCCAGCAGCACGGAGCCGTCGAGGCGCTCGGCCTGCATGACGGTCTCGACCGAGTCGGCGATGAGGTCGCGGGAGACGAGGGAATAGTGCATCCCGTCGTGGCCCATCGAGATGCCGTCGGAGACGGAGATGGTGCCGAACTGCAGCGGGTATCCGCCCCCTGCGTGGACGCCTTCCTTCGCGGAGCGGGCGAGACGGTCCAGGGACAGGTTGCACGGCGTGATCTCGTTCCAGGAGCTCGCGATCCCGATCTGCGGCTTGTCCCAGTCGTCATCGCCCATTCCCACGGCGCGCAGCATGCCGCGGGACGCGGTGGCGGCGAGGCCGTCGGTGACCTGGCGGCTACGGGGCTTGATGTCCGGTGAGGCGTCGTCGTTGGCGGTCATGGTGGCGAGCCTATGACCCAGCTGACGGGATGTATACGCCGTCTCCAGCGTGTCGGGCGTACGGCCGGATGGTGCCTCAGATCGTGCGGTGCGTGGCGCTGGGGTCTTTGGGGCCTTCGGTGTCTGTCGTGCGCCCGGGTATCCAGGGGTCTTCCTCCTCGTCGACCGGGACGTTGCCGTTGACGAGCCTGGATTCCAAGGACTTGGAGTAGACGGGCACGGACTCCGATTCGATCTCGATCGAGCCCTCGATGTCCTGCCATTCCCCGCCGTTCACGGAGAACTGCCCGGTGAATGTCGTGGTGAGGGTGATGTCGTACCAGCCCTCCTGCGTGTACGTGCTGGAGACGGCCTCGGAGGGGTATGGCTCGCCGGGGTTGTCCGTGGTGATCGTGTTCCCGTCGCCGAGGTCCCAGTGGTACGAGACGGGCGTCGCTCGGACGGCGACGGGGGTATCGAGGAGCGTGACTTCGAGTTCCTGGGACTCGGCCTCGGCGTAGAGCACGTTGACCATGTTCACCGGGAGCCAGCCATCGACCGGTCCGGCATGAGGCTTGAGCGGATCGACGGGCATCTGCGCGAAATCGCTCTGGGTGACAGTGATGACGATCGGTTCGGCCTCGGCCATCTCAGGAGACCCGGGCATGGCGCACCGGAACCCCATGTCGGTTTCTTCTCCAGTCTCGTTGTCGATACGCGTGCCGCGCTGCGTGACTCCCTCACTGTCGGTGTCGCCTCCGCCGCCGCCACCGCTGGAGTTGTACATGACGTCGCCATTGCCGCGCATGGGCGCGCTGTCTGATTCGCAGGATGCAGCGTCCGGGTCGCACTGCCACGCGGCGTCGGCGGACATCTCGCAATCGTCGAATGCGGAAACGGCTTCCCAGACATAGCTGTATTTTGGTGCGTTTCCATCCGATGAATCGTTTGTCGTCGATGAGGAGTCGGTAGACTCGCCCGAGTCTGTCGTGGCATCTTCCAGAGACGCTGCAATTTCTTCTGGCGTTAATTTTCCTTCTACTGGCGGGTCGTCTGCTTCGGCACTGAGTGGGGCGGAAAATAGAATGATGGCGGCGAGAAAGATCGTGACTAGATTGTGTTTTCGGTGGATGTGTCGATTAGCTGTGAGCATTCTCGCTCCACTCAATGCTCATTTCGCTGACAGTCCACTCTCCAGACGTCCAGCTCATCCCGCCGATAGCTGTGTACTCGAGATGGGTGACATTCTGTCGACCAGAGAAGTCGGGGCTCGGGCGGGAGTGTGGGCCAAGCTCGAATTCGTATCCGATCTCGTGTTCAAAGTTGGGTGATTCATGGATTGCTGTGGCGATGTCAGTCACTTCGACCTCGCTCCAATAATGTCCGCCGTCTGCAATTTGCTTTAGGTCTTCGTTCAAGTATGCGCAGCCTTCGCACGCATCGGATTGCAGCGTCTTGAGTAGTTCGTCGCTCCCCGTCTGGTGCGCCCACATGGAGACGGCGATGTAATACCGGAACGCCTGCTCCGCGCCCTCCGGCGTGTGCTCGTCCATGCCTGCATACTCCGCAGGATCGGGAGGGGGGATATCGGGGGCGGCTGCGCTCGGGTCCGCTTCGCCGTTGCCGCCGCCATCGCTGGAGTTTCCGCCGTCGCTGGGCGCGCCCTCGCCATCGGAGCCTCCTCCGTCGCTGGCACCTCCGCCGTCGCTGCCACCGCCGGTGACGGTAACGTCAGGGGGCGGGCTGGTGACGGGGCCGTCACTACCGTCGCCGCATGCCGCGAGGCCGAGGGTCAGAGCGGCGGCGGCCGCGGCGGAGAACAGGCGACGGGGCATGGAGATGCCTTCCGGGAGTGCGTCAGGTCACCTGCACGCTATCTGGCCCGCGTCTCCCGCGTCCTCCAGTCGCAGAGATTGTGGATAACCGGCTCAGCCGAAGGCCTCGACCGTCTCGGCGGGGTCGAGCACCGCGGCCGGGTGCGGGCCGGCCTTCTTCCACGCCGCCCGCCACGTCTCGACCTCGGGTGACGACAGTGCCCCGCCGGCGAGAAGCACCATGTTCCCGTCGGCCGGATGCGACAACAGCGTTGCGTGAGTCAGCGTCCAGACCCCGGAGAGGCCGCGCGCGGCCGCCGCCTCCTCGAGCTCGCGCACCTGACGTGCGAGGAATTGCTGGCCGGCGTCGTCGCCGACGTTGACCAGCAATACGCCGTCGTCCGTCAGGTGCTCGAGCGCCTCCACATAGAAATCCTGCGTGGCCAGATGGGCGGGGGAGGACTCGCCGGAGAACACATCGAGCACGATCGCCTCGAATCGTCGGACTCCCATGGCCGCGAGCTCGGCGCGGGCATCCCCGATCACCACGTCCAGATCCGTCCCGGTGGGCAGGGGCAGCGCGGAGGTCACCAGCGTCGGCAGCTCGCGCTCTATCTCGACGACCACCTGCGCGGAACCCGGCCGGGTGGCCTGGACGTACCGCGCCAGGGTCAGGGCGCCCGCCCCCAGGTGTGCGATCCGGATCGGCTGGCGACGCGGCCATGCCTCGTCCAGCACGTTCGCCATCCGCCGCAGGTACTCGTGCACGAGGTGCGTCGGATCCTCGAGGTCGACATGGGACTGCTCCACCCCGCCGATCTGCAGGACCCAGCCGCCGTCGACCTCGTCCTTCACGATCCACGCTGGCTGGTCGGAGGTGCTCAGTTGCACGGTGCGGCGCGCGGAGGGAGGCAGGTCGGATGCAGACATGGCGACATTGTCGCGGACACGGGAGGAGGTCAGCGGATTGAGGGCGTCGCCTGCGACGCCGCTCGCGGTGGCTGCACGTATCCTGCGCGTAACTCCGAGACCGAAGGACGAGCACTTGGCCGATCGCGAGCAGGATGCCGACGACCTGACCGCGGTGGCGGCCGAGGTGCTGGAGGAGCTGGCCTCGCTCGAGGACCCGCGAGTTCGGGCCGTCAACGAGAAGCGCGGCGACGACCATGGCGTGAATCTGTCCGCGCTTCGCGCCCTTGCCAAGCGACTCAAGACGCAGCCCGATCTTGCCCGTGAGCTGTGGTCGACCGGCGAGACCTCTGCCGAACTGCTCGCCGTGCTCATCTCGCGGCCCAAGGAGTTCGGCCGCGATGAACTCGACGCCATGCTGCGTGAGGCTCGCGCTCCCAAGGTCCACGACTGGCTCGTGAACTACATCGTCAAGAAGAGCCCACACCGCGAGGAGCTCCGCCAGGCGTGGTCGGCGGGCCCGGATCCGGTCGTCGCCAGCGCCGGCTGGGCGCTGACCAGCGACCGGGTGGTGAATAACCCGCACGGAATCGACCAGTCCCGGCTCCTGGACATCATCGAGGCCGAGATGAAGGACGCCCCCGATCGTCTGCAATGGTCCATGAACCACTGCCTAGCGCAGATCGGCATCCACACGCCGGAGCTGCGTGAGCGGGCGCGGCGGATCGGGGAGCGGCTCGAGGTGCTCAAGGACTACCCCACGCCCCCGAACTGCACATCGCCCTATGCCCCGGCCTGGATCGACGAGATGGTGCGACGCCGGGAGGCGATCTCCTGAGATCTACGTGAGCGGGCGCGAGAAGTCGAAGACGAGACCAGGAGCGTCGTCGACGGTGACGGAGGCCGAGCGCTCGCCGTAGTCCATGTCCTGTGGCTGCCGGACGGCGCGGGCGCCGCACGCGACGGCCTCGCGGAACGACTCGTCGACGTCGTCGGCTGTCAGGTGCAGTACGAGATTGCCGGTTGCGGGCTCGCCGTCCGCCGGGGCGTTGATCCACAGAGGGACGTCTCCCGGGAGCTGTAGCGCTGCGAACGTCCCGAAGTCGCTCTCCACGCTCCAGCCGAATACGGTGCTGAGCGACCGTGCTGCCCGGGAAGGGTCCGGCAGCAGCGCCGTGAGGGCTCGGATCGCGGGCATCTATGCCTCCTTCGGCTCCCGCCGGATCGTCCGACGGATCGGCTCCCGCCGGATCGTCCGACGGATCGTCTCGTACCGCGAACCTACGCCAAAGACGTGGTCTCCGTCACGCCGTTCCGGATCGGGAATGTGCGGCGCATCCCCGTAGTTGAGTCGGGTGTACTCAAGTTCGATGCGTCCCGGATTGACAACGATCGCGACGGGTCCTCTACTTGAGTGCGTACAGCTCAAGGCTTGCCGCCGGCCCACGGCGGCCGGCATCGCACGAACCCGTTTGCGGCGTTCCCGTCGCAGAAAGGCAGGCACTCATGTCCCGTGTCGTCGGAATCGACCTCGGTACCACCAACTCCGTCGTCTCCGTCCTCGAGGGCGGCCAGCCCACCGTGATCGCGAACGCCGAGGGCGCTCGCACCACCCCGTCGGTCGTCGCCTTCTCCAAGCAGGGCGAGGTCCTGGTCGGTGAGGTCGCCAAGCGCCAGGCCGTGACCAACGTCGACCGCACCATCTCCTCGGTCAAGCGCCACATGGGCACCGACTGGAGCACCGAGATCGACGACAAGAAGTACACCGCGCAGGAGATCTCCGCGCGCATCCTCGGCAAGCTCAAGCGCGACGCCGAGTCCTACCTGGGCGAGGACGTCACCGACGCGGTCGTCACGGTCCCCGCGTACTTCAGCGACGCCGAGCGCCAGGCCACGAAGGACGCCGGCACCATCGCCGGCCTCAACGTGCTGCGCATCGTCAACGAGCCCACCGCCGCGGCCCTGGCCTACGGCCTCGAGAAGGGCAACGACGACGAGCAGATCCTCGTCTTCGACCTCGGCGGCGGCACCTTCGACGTCTCCCTGCTCGGCGTGAGCAAGGACGAGGAGGGCTCGACCATCCAGGTCCAGGCCACCGCGGGCGACAACCGCCTCGGCGGCGACGACTGGGACCAGAAGATCGTCGACTGGCTGATCTCCCAGGTCAAGAACAAGGAGGGCGTGGACCTCTCCAAGGACCGCATCGCTCTGCAGCGCCTCAAGGAGGCCGCCGAGCAGGCGAAGAAGGAGCTGTCCTCCTCGACCTCCACGAACATCTCGCTGCAGTACCTCTCGATGACCGAGAACGGGCCGCTGCACCTCGACGAGAAGCTCACCCGGGCTCAGTTCGAGGACATGACCTCCGACCTGCTCGAGCGCACCAAGGCGCCGTTCCACCAGGTCATCAAGGACGCGGGCATCTCGGTCTCCGAGATCGACCACGTGATCCTGGTCGGCGGCTCCACCCGTATGCCGGCTGTGACCGACGTCGTGAAGTCCCTGACCGGTGGCAAGGAGCCCAACAAGGGCGTCAACCCCGATGAGGTCGTCGCCGTGGGCGCGGCCCTGCAGGCCGCGGTCATCAAGGGTGAGCGCAAGGACGTCCTGCTCATGGACGTCACCCCGCTCAGCCTCGGCATCGAGACCAAGGGCGGCGTGATGACCAAGCTCATCGAGCGCAACGCGGCCATCCCGACCAAGACGTCCGAGGTGTTCTCCACCGCGGAGGACAACCAGCCCTCCGTGGCGATCCAGGTGTTCCAGGGCGAGCGTCAGTTCACCCGGGACAACAAGATGCTGGGCACCTTCGAGCTGACCGGCATCGCCCCGGCTCCCCGCGGCATCCCGCAGATCGAGGTCACCTTCGACATCGACTCCAACGGCATCGTGCACGTGACCGCGAAGGACCGCGGCACCGGCAACGAGCAGTCCATCCAGATCACCGGCGGCTCCGCCCTGTCCGACGAGGACATCGACCGCATGGTGAAGGACGCCGAGGCCCACGCCGCCGAGGACGAGGAGCGCCGCAAGAACGCCGACGCCCGCAACACCCTCGAGCAGCTCGTCTACCAGGGCGACAAGGTCCTCAAGGACAACGAGGGCAAGGTGCCGGATGCAGATCGCACCAAGGCCGAGGAAGCCATCAAGGAGGCCAAGGAGTCCCTCGCCAGCGAGGACACCTCCACCGAGGACCTCGAGTCCAAGCGCGACGCGCTGAACGAGGCCCTGCAGGCTGTGGGCACCGCGATCTACTCCCAGGCCGAGCAGGAGGGTGCCGAGGGCGCCGCCGGGGCCGAGGGTGCCGAGAGCGGTTCGACCTCGTCGGACGATGACGACGTGGTCGACGCCGAGGTCGTGGACGAGGACGAGGAGAAGAAGTGATGAGCGAGGACCAGAGCACTCCCGACGACGCGCAGCGCCCCGAGGGTGAGCCCCGGTTCTCCTTCAACGACAAGCGGAAGGTGAACCCGGAGGACGGCAGCGTCCGTGACTCCGGCGCCTCGGAGACCGCCTCCGCCGGGAACGAGCAGGACCCGGCGGAGGGCGCCGAGCCCGTCGACCCGATCGAGGCCGAGGCCGCGAAGCTCTACGAGCAGGCGGCCGAGGGCGATGACTCCGGCAGCGGGGTCCCGGCAGATGCCGGCCGGGTGGCCGAGCTCGAGGGCCAGGTCACCGAGCTGACCGAGCAGCTCAGGCGCGAACAGGCGGAGTACGTCAACTCGCGCCGGCGCATCGAGGGCGCCGCCGAGGCGGGCAAGGAGGCGGCCGTGGGCCGTGTCCTGACCTCGCTGATCGGCGTCCTGGACGATGTGGAGCTGGGGCGTCAGCACGGCGACATCGCCGAGGGCACCCCCTTCCACTCGATCGCCCAGAAGCTCGAGGACACCCTCGGGTCGCACGGTCTGAGGCGCTACGGCGCCGTCGGGGAGGAGTTCGATCCGAACCTCCACGAGGCGCTGATGCACGAGCAGGCCGACGACGCCGAGACCACCACGATCGCGCAGGTCATGCAGCCCGGCTACGCCCTGGGCGAGCGCGTGCTGCGACCGGCGCGGGTGAGCACCCGCGGCCCGGCCTGACCGGTCGCACCTAGGGGCGGCGCGGGGCCCTGCCGGCCATCACCCGGCCGGCAGGGCCCCGCCCTCCCCGCCCCGGCGGGCGTGTCCCGTCGGCCCCATATCTCTCACCCACCGACTCACCGCCCACCGACCCCAGGAAGCCCCTGACGCTCCCGAAAGGAGACGCACATGTCCGGACAGGACTGGCTCGACAAGGACTTCTACGCGGTCCTCGGCGTCTCGAAGGACGCGAGCGCGCAGGAGATCAAGAAGGCCTATCGGGCCAAGGCCAAGAAGTTCCACCCCGACCGTCATCCCGACGACCCCACGGCCGAGGAGAAGTTCAAGGAGGTCGGTGAGGCCTACTCGGTGCTCAACGATCCCGAGCAGCGTCAGCAGTACGACGCGATCCATGCCATGGGTTCCGGCGGCGCGCGCTTCTCCGCGGGCCAGGGCGGCCCCGGCGGTGCAGGCTTCGAGGACGTCTTCTCCTCCATGTTCGGCGGCCAGGGCGGCGGCTTCTCCGGCGCCGGGGCACGCGGCGCCCGGGGCGGCGCGGCAGAGCCGGATCTCGAGGACATCCTGCGCATGTTCGGCGGGCAGGCCGGCGGTGGCTACAGCAGCGGTCCGGCCGGATTCGGCGCCACGGGCGGCTTCGGCGGCGCCGGTGGACCAGGCGGCGCCCCGCCGAAGGGGGCCGACATCTCCGCCCGCACCCGCATCGGCTTCCGCGACGCCGCGCTGGGCACCGAGATCCGCCTGAACGTCGAGGGACGCACCGTGACGGCGCGCATCCCGGCCGGCGTGCATGACGGCCAGAAGATCCGGCTGCGCGGCAAGGGACGCCCCGGTCCCGGCTCGGCCCCGGCGGGCGACCTGCTGCTGACCCTCGACGTCGAGGAGCATCCCGTCTGGAGCAGTGACGGCGCGAACCTGCGCCTGACCGTCCCGATCTCCTTCGACGAGGCGGTCCTGGGCACCACGCTGTCGGTGCCGCTGCTCGACGGCGGCTCCGTGAGCGTCAAGGTGCCACCGGGCACCCCGTCGGGCCGCACCCTGCGGGTGCGCGGCAAGGGCATCACCACGAAGAAGACCACGGGTGATCTGCTGGTCACCGTGCAGGTCGCGGTGCCCACCCACGTCGAGGGCAAGGCCAAGCGGGCCGTCGAGGATCTGCGCGAGGCGCTGGCCGACGAGGACCCGCGGGCAGGACTGGCGGAGGCCGCCGCCCGCTGACACCCGCTCCGGCGGGGCGGCCTCGCCGCTCCGCCGGCGCGGCCTCTCGCCACCGAGTCCTCGTGCGCCGGCTGCCGCCGGCGGCAGGCCCCGGCCTGGCAGAGTAGGACGGAGCAGAGAGCAGACCTCGCCCGACGTAGGTATCCCGCGTAGAACTGGCGCAGGAAGGAGCATCCCCGATGGCCGGCCCGCACCGCATCGACGAGCGCGCACCCGTGTTCGTGATCTCCGTGGCCGCGGAGCTGTCCGGGATGCACCCGCAGACGCTGCGCCAGTACGACCGGCTGGGCCTGGTCTCCCCGCAGCGCACCCGCGGGCGGGGCCGGCGCTACAGTGCGCGCGACGTCGCGAAGCTGCGCGAGATCCAGCGACTCTCCCAGGACCAGGGCATCAACCTCGCCGGGATCAAACGGATCATGGAGCTGCAGGACGAGGTCAACGACCTCGCCGACCAGCTCGAGAGCGTCCAGGAGACTCTCGACGCGATGACCCCCGCGCAGCGGCGGGTGTTCTCGGCCGACCGCGACGGGGAGATCAGCGCGCTGCGCCGGGGCGAGAGGCCCCAGCGGCGCGGCGGAGGCGCGCTCGTACTGTGGCGTCCCTCGCGTCGGCAGTGAGACCGCGCGAGCGGCGATGGGGCTGCACGCCCGTCAGCCGGTAGATCTCCTCGAGCCGGCGGGCCACCGAGCGCAGATCGACGTCCTCGGCGGCGAGCCGCCCGGCCTCGGTGAGGTCCTCGAGCCGCCCCTCCAGCAGATCGGTGAGCTTGCGCGCGACCTCGGCCGGGAACTCGGGGCCGTCGCCGGCGACCTGGTGGGTCAGCACCCCGTCGGGCATCCGGTCCCGGTACAGCGGGATGGCCCGCACCAGGGCGGGAACTCCGCAGGCCAGTGCCTCCCACAGCACGATCCCCTCGGTCTCCTCCTTGGTCAGGAAGCAGAACACGTCCGCGCCGCAGTAGGCCTCACGCAGCTTGTCGGGGCGGAGGTAGCCGGGGAACAGGGCGTTCGAGGGCGCAGTGGCCAGAGCGCGCTCGACGTCGGCCGTCAGCAGGCGCTCGTCCGTGCGGCCGTACCAGACGAAGGTGACCTCGGGCATCCGTCGGGCCACCTCGACCCAGTCGAGGATCCCCTTGCGCACCAGCTGCATGCCGACGCTGATGACCACCTTCGCATCCGGGGCGATGCCGAGGGACTCGCGCAGCCGCGGCCGCGCCTCGGGATCCGGACGGAAGAACGTGGTGTCCACGCCGTTGGAGAGCACATGGATGCTGCTGGTGATGCCGTACTTCGGGTCCGAGACCAGCTCCCGGGAGTACTCGCTGGGCGTGACCACGGCATCCCCGAGGCGGTACAGGTGCGAGATCCACCGCCGGAACAGCGGCGCGAGCTGGTTGGAGCCGGGGAAGGAATCGCGGAAGTCGTTCTCCGTCGAGTGCGCCCACACCAGCACGGGCCGGCGCCATAGACGGGCCCAGCGCGCGAGGAGCGGGGTGTCCGGGAAGGGGGTGTTGAGGTGGACGACATCGAAGGGGAGCAGCGGATTGGTGACCACCTTGTGCCCGAGCGCGCGCACCACGGACTCCTGATGCCGGATCGCCGCTCCGATCCCGGATTCGCGGGCGAGCCCGGCCATGCCGTGCGGCATGAGCACGCGCAGCGGCTCATGGGTGCGCACGTTGCGGCGCGGGTGCCGCCCGGGCAGGAGAGTGTGGACGACATGGTCCAGCCAGTGCACGGCCGGGTCCCAGGGCCGGCGGGGGCGCCTGACGGCGCGGGTCCTCATGAGCATGACTCTCCTCCGTTCACCAGGGCAGGACGCGGAGCAGGATGGCGCTGGCGCCGAGCCCGTACGCGATCAGGGCCCACGGCTTGCACAGCAGGATGATCGCCGCGTAGGTGCGCCACCGCATCCGGGTGGTCCCGGCGATGTAGCACAGCAGATCGTCCGGCGCGATCGGCAGCGCGATCGCGAGGCCGAAGGCGCGGGTGAAGTGGGCGTTGCGCGTCCAGCCCAGGAATTTCTCGACCGTCCGCGGGCGGAAGATCCGTTCGATGAGCGCGAGGCCGACGTGCCGGGCGATCAGGAAGTTCAGGAGCGACCCGGTGCACACGGCGATGTAGTTCAGCAGGGTGCCTTCGACGGGACCGAACAGGACCGGGCCGGCGATGACCAGGAGGCCACCGGGCACGATCGGGAACACCACCGAGGCGGCGGAGACGATCAGGAAGGCGACCGGTCCCCAGGCTCCGAGGGAGTCGATGAAGCTCTGGAGGTTCGCCAGTGACTGCAGCACGCCCGTCTGCAGGCCCCACCAGATCAAGCCGATGCTGAGCCCGAGTCCCAGCAGCGGGGAGAGGCGGGCGGCGATCCGCACGGGGTCCCGACGGGCCGGGGCGGCGGGGCCGGTTCCGAACCCTCCGAGCGCTCCGAGCTCCCCGTGGTCCCCGATGCGCGGTGGCGCGACGGTCCCGGGCTCCCCGGCGAGCTCCAGCGTCGAGCGCTCGGCGCGCGAGATCCCGCCGGGGACGGCCACGGCGGTCGGTGCGGACTGGATCGCGGTGCTCATGCCACGGCCGCCATCCGGGTGATGACGCGCGGGGAGTGACGCAGCAGCGTCTGCTGGTACACCTCGAGCACGGAGCGGCCGAACCGGCGGGCCCCGAAGGTGGCCGCGGCGTGCTCGACCGCGGCCGCAGCCATCTCGCGGCGCGTGCGCGGGTCATCCAGCAGTGCCGAGAGGTGCTGGGTGAACTCCGCCGCGGTCTCGTACTGGTGGCCGGTGCGGCCGTCGAGGACCACGCTGGCCAGCGACGGGTCCCGGTGGCACAGGAGCGGCAGGCCGCTGGCGAGGGCTTCGATGAAGGTCAGGCCCTGGGTCTCGCTCAGGGAGGCGCTGACGAACACGTCGCCGACGCGGTACCAGCGCTGGACCTCGGCGGGCTCGACCACGCCCGTGAACACGACGCGATCGGCGATGCCCAGCTGCCGCGCGCGCTCCTCGAGCTCCTCGCGATAGGGGCCCTCGCCCACCAGCACCAGGACCACGTCGCTGCGATCGGCGGCCGCGACCATGTCCAGGACCTCGTCGAGGTTCTTCTCCTTGGCCAGGCGGCACACCGAGACCAGCACCTTGTGGTCCGCGCCGATGCCCAGCCGCGAGCGCAGGGCGGCGGTGTCGGCCCGCTCGGCCTCGGAGGCGGCCGGCCGGAAACGCTCCAGATCCAGCCCCGTGGGGACGACGTGGACCGGCCGGCGCACCCCGTACCCGCTCAGCAGCGCGGCGACCTTGGCGGTGGGGACGACGACGGCGTCGGTGCCCGAGAGCACGCGCCGCGAGAAGGTCGCGACCACCTTGCGGCCGACGGTGCGGCTGGGGGAGTAATAGTGCGTGTAGTCCTCGTAGATGGTGTGGTACGTGTGGATCAGCGGCACCGAGAGGGTGCGGGCGATCCGGCGGGCCCACACATGGGTGGAGAACTCGCAGTGGGAATGGATCACATCCGGCCGCCAGCGCAGGATGTCCCGCAGAACTCGACGGCTGGCCGGCATGCCGATCCGCGCCCGGTCGTAGAACATGGCCGCGGAGACCGAGCCGATGCGGTAGACGCCGGGTTCGCTGCGGGTGCGGATCCCCTGGGAGAGGGTGAGGACGCGGACGTCGCAGCCCAGCGCGATCAGTTCCCGGCGCAGAGTGGCGACGGAGGCGACGACGCCGTTGACGACCGGCTCCCACCAGTCGGTGGTCAGCAGCACCCGCAGCGGTCGCTGCTCGCCGCCGGTGCGTTCACCGCCGGCACGCTCCCCGCCGCGGCGCTCGCCCCCGGTCCGCTCGGCGGCGGTCCGGGCGGTGGCCGCCCGGTCGGCGGGGCGCATCTGGATCACGTTCACCCCTCGACCTTCGCACTCGGAGGCGTCTCCGTCGTCCGTCGAGCGGATGAACGGGGTCAGACTCCGGTCTGATATCTGCCTCGTCCACTCACCGTGGGATGTCCTCGACCTCATGGTTCGAGCCTACGGGCGGCGATCTTCGACCACGACGGGGCACGCCCGAGCCGTCGCGGAGTGTTTCCCCCTGGTGCGTCAGTTCGTAACCTGGTAATGCGCGGTGAGCGAGGTGGAGGCCAGCTGCTGGCTGAAGATCGCGAACCGGGCCCCGATGTGCGGGCCGTCGGGGTCCGCACCCAGCGTCTCGACCGGCAGGGCGTGGACCGTGAAGGTGTAGCGGTGCGGCGGTCCGGCCGGCGGCTCGGGGCCGTCGTACCCGCGGTTGCCGAAGTCGTTGACGCCCTGCTGCAGGGAGGGCTCCTCGCGGGGGACGCCGAGGGGCAGCGAGGTCGTGGTGGCAGGGATGTCCCACGCGATCCAGTGCCAGAAGCCGGAACCGGTGGGGGCGTCCGGGTCGAACAGCGTCACCGCGAACGAGCGGGTGCCCTCAGGGGCGCCCGACCAAGTCAGGTCCGGAGAGAGGTTCTGCCCGCCGAGGTTCTCCACCAGCTGCTGGGGAGCCACCTCGGTGCCGTCCGGGGTCGCGTTCGAGGTCACGGTGAAGGTGTTCTCGCTCATGCCTGCCAGCGTAAGCAGGTGCGGGCGCGCTGTCGACCGGCCGGCGGCCCGGCCTACCGCTCGGCCGACCGCTCAGGCGACCGCTCTGCCCGCGCCGCCGTCGGTGGGGGCGTCCGGCTCAGAATCCGTCGGCCGACGGTCGCGGGTAGTGCTGGAGGAACTTCTTGACCTGGTTCGCCTGGGCGGCGAGGACGTAGGCGCGGCGCCGCGGTCCCTCCGGGCCGTAGGACAGCGGGTGGACGGTGCAGCGCCGACCGATCTCCCGCACCCGCGCGCGCAGGTCCGGATCGATGATGTACCGGCGCAGCAGCATCCAGGGCACGATCGAGTAGAGGATCTCCTGCTGCGGGACCATCCGCTCCGCCTCGCGGTCCTCGACCAGATCGGCGACGACGGGCACGGCGACATTCGCGCCGGCCGCGGTCATGTAGTAGTTGTTGCGACCGATGCGGGGATTGACCTCGAAGAACTTGGCGATGCCATCGCGCGGATCGATCTTGACATCGAAGTTCGCATAGCCGCGGTAGCCGGTGTGCTCGAGGAAGCGCACGGACTGCTCGAGCACGTCGGGCAGGTCGGTGGTGTACATCGCCGCCGGGTTCCCCTGGGCGATGGGTGTGTGCTCCTCCAGCAGCACCTGCGCCCCGCCCAGCAGCGTCACCTTCCCGCGGGTGTCGACGTACGCGGTCACCGACAGCATGGACGTGTCATCGCCCGGGATCATCTCCTGGACCACGAAGCGGTCGGTGTACCCGGCGGCGCTGAGCCGGCCGACCAGGTCGAGCAGCTGGGCGCGGTCGTGGAACTCGAAGACCTTGCGCTTGCCCGGGAAGGAGACCGCGTTGTACGCCGAGGAGCGGGAGGCCTTGGCGACCACGGGCCAGCCGAGATCGAGCTCGGGCACCTCCGGGGTGGAGCCGCCGGCGAAATCGAGCACGACGGTGCGCGGCGTGGGCACCCCGATCTGCTCGCAGACCTCGCTGAATGCCGCCTTGTCGGCCACCGTGGCCAGCACGTCGTCAGCGAGCAGGGGGAGATGGAAGTACTGGCTCAGGCGGTCGCGGTGGGCGGCCAGCAGCGAGACCAGGAAGTCGGCATTGGCCAGCAGGATCGGGCGGTGCCCGGCCGGCCCGGAGGCCTTGCCGGACCCGACCTCGAGCAGGGCCCGGATCAGCTCGTCCTCGCTCGCGGACATCCCGACCTCGACGGTCTCCAGGATGGAGGAATCCGCGACGGGGCCCACGACCCTGCGGGTCACCACGGTGGCCCGGATCCCGTACTCCTCGTGGAAGGCGCGGGCCAGCGCGTAGATGCCGATGTCACCGCCCAGCAGCACCAGGTCGATCCCGGGCGAGGGATCGACGGCGAAGGGGCGGGCGGGGGTGTCGGGCATCGGGGCGGGGTCCTTCCCAGGATCAGAATCCGGTGTCGGTGGGCCGCGGGTACACGGCGCGGAACTTGCGCACGAAGTTCAGGCCCGAGAGCACGGAGTAGGCGCGCATCCACAGACCTTCAGGACCGTACCGGAAGGGGTTGCGCAGGGAGGTGCGCGCCACGCGGCGGATCCGGTCCCGCAGCGCGGGATCGCGCAGGTAGCGCAGCACCAGGCGCACCGGCAGGATCGAGTACACAACGGTGTCGGTGACCACGACCTGCTCGAGGTCCCGGCCGTGGACGCGATCCTCGACGACGTGCCGGGCCACGGATTCCCCGGCTGCGGTGACGTAGTAGTTGTTGCGGCCGATGCGCGGGTTGATCTCGAAGAAGCACTCGCGGCCGGTGCGCGGGTCGACCTTCACATCGAAGTTCGCGAAGCCGACGTAGTCCACCGCGTCGAGGAACCTCTCCGCGGCGGCGGTCAGGGACGGGAAGTCGCCGGTGACCATGGCGGCGGGCCGGCCCAGGGCATCGGGGGTGTGCTCGCCCAGCAGCACCTGGGCGGCGCAGAGCAGGGTGACCTTGCCGCGGCTGGAGCGGTAGGCGGTGATCGAGCGCTGGGCGGTGTCATCGCCCTCGATGAGCTCCTGGAACAGGAATCTCCCGGTGAAGCCCGACTCGCGCAGCCGCCGCACGAGATCCTGCTGCTGCTCGGCGGATTCGAGGAAGAAGACCTTCCGCTTCCCGGGGAACTGCACGTGGTGGTACTCGGCAGTATTGGCGGCCTTGCCGACCACCGGGTAGGCCCACGGCAGCTCATCGGTGCCGTTCCAGTCGCTCTCGCCTGCCCGCGCGAAATCGACGATCACCGTGGGCACAGTGCCGATGCCGAGCCGCTCACAGATCTCGGCGAACTCCGCCTTGTCGGCCAGACGCGCGAGCAGATCGGCGTCGACCTGCGCCAGGAGGTAGTGCTCCTCGAGGTCGGCGCGGAAGCGGTCGATGAAGTCGATCAGGGAGTCCGCGTTGGTCAGCAGCAGCGCCGGGCGCCCCGGAGCGCGCCGGGAGGCGAGCTCGAGCAGAGCATCGCGCATGTCCTCATCGCTCGCCTCGGCTCCGAGCACCTCGAGGTCGGTGGTCACGGTGTGCTCGTTCATCGCCACCGGGATGCGCACCACGGTGGTGCAGCGCATCCCGTACTGCTGATGGAAGGCGATGGTCAGGTTCAAGGAGTTCAGACCGGCCCCGAGGACGACGACGTCGAACCCGGGATCGGCCGGGGCAGTGGCGGGCATGCGGAAGATCTTATCCGCGAGCGGCACGTGCAAGAATGCGCAAGCTCCTGCAGAGCGGCGGGGCGCGGCGCAGCGGCAACCCGCGGGGCCACGGCGGATCCGAACGGGGCCGCTAGCATGGAGCGGTGACCGCACCGACCTCCTCCCGCACCAGCTACGACTCCTCCCGCCAGCGCAGTGACGAGATCTGGAAGCAGATCGAGAGCGACCCCTCGGGGCTGCGCATGCTGACGGGGGACCGCCCCACCGGCGCCCTGCACATCGGCCACTACTTCGGGTCGCTGCGTAACCGGGTGCGCCTGCAGGAGGCCGGGATCGAGACCTGGGTGCTGGTCGCCGACTACCAGGTGATCACCGACCGCGATGTCGTCGGTGACATCCGCGGCTCGGTGCGCGAGCTGCTGACCGACTACCTCGCCGTCGGCCTGGACCCCGAGAAGTCCACCTTCTTCGCGCACTCGGCCGTGCCGGCGCTGAACCAGCTGATGCTGCCGTTCCTCTCGCTGGTCACCCAGCCGGAGCTGGAGCGCAATCCCACCGTCAAGGCCGAGCTCGCCGCGGCCGGGAAGTCCGCGATGGGCGGGCTGCTGCTGACCTACCCGGTCCATCAGGCCGCGGACATCCTCTTCTGCCACGGCAACGTGGTCCCGGTGGGCAAGGATCAGCTGCCCCACATCGAGCAGACCCGTGTCATCGCCCGGCGCTTCAACGAGCGCTACGCGGACGGAGAGCAGGTCTTCACCGAGCCCGACGCGCTGCTGTCGGACGCCCCCACCATCCTGGGCCTCGACGGTGCGGCCAAGATGAGCAAGTCGCTGGGCAACACCGTGATGCTGCGGATGAGCCCGGACGAGACCCTGAAGAAGATCAAGAAGGCCAAGACGGACTCCGAGCGACGGATCACCTATGACCCCGAGGGGCGCCCCGAGGTCGCCAACCTGCTCACGATCGCCTCGGAGGCCACCGGGCGCACGCCCGAGGAGATCGCCTCCGAGGTCGGCGACGCCGGCTCCGGCACCCTGAAGATGCTGGCCGCCGAGGCGCTGAACGAGCACCTCGCCCCGATCCGCGCACGCCGGGCCGAGATCGAACAGGACCCGGAGTACCTGTTCGGGGTGCTGCGCGCCGGCGACGAACGCGCGAACGAGGTCGCCGAGCAGACCCTGGCGCGCGTGCGCGAGGTCATGGGCATGGTGTACTGACCGGTTCCTCGCCGGGCGCGCCGCCGCGTCTCAGCGCTCCGTGGCCGGCGACTGGCCTCGCAGGATCGCGGCGATGCGCTCGAGGGTGGCGGGCATGCCGGCACGGGCTGCCTTCCGGCGGATCTCGATCTGCCTCGCGGCATCCTCGCCGTGCCGCTCGGCGAAGACCTTCTCGGCGCGCTCGCCGAACCGGGTGTACTGGATCAGCTCGGTGCCGCCGTCCTGTGGCTGCATGCGGTAGCCCCAGATCACCTCCGCCGGGCCCACGGACCACGCGAACTCCCGGCCGGGTTCGTCGATGACGACCGTGGAGACGGTCTGCCATGTCCGCTCCGGCGTGCGGTTATGACCGGTGAACGTCGCGCCCACGCCCCGGGCCTCGGAGTTCCATTCGGCCTTCTCGGTCTGGACGCTCCATTCGCCGGTGCGCGTGATGTCGCTGAGCAGTGCGTAGACCTCCTCCGGGGTGGCGGGCACGCAGAGGGAAGCGTCGAGCTCGTACGTCATGGCGCGAGCCTATGCGCTCAGCCGCGGGAGCTGTGCAGCCTGTGGACCCGCTCGAGGGGGTGACCCGAACCCGGGACTCCGCGGGTGCTGCCGAAGGACGGATCCGGCCACGGCCGTTCCGAGTTCCCGTTATGCTCGGGGAAAGTGCCCCTTTGGGGCTCCGGGAGATCCAGTCCACAGGAGGAAGCATGCCCGTCTACGAGAACGTCTCCGAACTCGTCGGCCGTACCCCGCTGGTCAAGCTCAATCGCCTCGGCGACGACGTCAAGGCCACCGTGCTCGCCAAGCTCGAGTTCTACAACCCCGCCAACTCCGTCAAGGACCGCATCGGCGTCGCCATGATCGATGCCGCCGAGGAGTCCGGCCAACTGCAGCCCGGCGGCACCATCGTCGAGGCCACCAGCGGCAACACGGGCATCGCCCTGGCCATGATCGGCAGCTCGCGCGGCTACAAGGTCATCCTCACGATGCCGGAGTCGATGTCCAACGAGCGCCGCATGCTGCTGCGCGCCTACGGCGCCGAGCTGATCCTCACCGAGGCCGCCAAGGGCATGAAGGGCGCGGTCGAGAAGGCCGAGCAGGTCGCCGAGGAGACCGGTGCCGTCCAGGTCAAGCAGTTCGACAACCCGGCCAACGTCGAGATCCACCGCCGCACCACGGCCGAGGAGATCTGGGACGACACCGAGGGCTCGGTGGACGCGGTCGTCGCCGGCATCGGCACCGGCGGCACGATCAGCGGCGTCGGTCAGGTGCTCAAGGAGCGCAAGAGCGAGGTCACGATGATCGCGGTCGAGCCCGAGGAGTCCGCAATCCTCAACGGCGGCCAGCCCGGCCCGCACAAGATCCAGGGCATCGGCGCGAACTTCGTGCCCAGCATCCTGGACCGCGAGATCTACGACGAGGTGCTCGACATCGACGCGGAGACCGCGATGGAGCGCGCCCGCGCCACCGCCCGTTCGGAAGGCCTGCTGGTCGGGATCTCCTCCGGCGCCGCGATCGAGGCGGCCGTGCGCGTCGGCTCCCGCGACGAGTACGCCGGCAAGACCATCGTCGTGATCGTGCCCTCCTTCGGCGAGCGGTACCTCTCCACGCCGCTGTTCTCCCAGTACGCGGACTGATCCCTTGGCTCTCGTCCGCGGCCTGGTCGGTCGCGCCATGGGTGCCGTCGCGACGGTCCGCGAGGACCTCGCGGCGGCACGCCGGCGCGATCCCGCCGCCACCGATGACCTCTCCCTGCTGCTGACGTCGCCGGGACTGCATGCGATCTGGACCTACCGCCTCGCCCATCAGATGTGGGAGCGCGGGGCGACGCTGTCGGCGCGGATCATCGCCCAGGGCGCCCGGTCGATCACCGGCGTGGAGATCCACCCGGGTGCCACCATCGGCCGGCGCTTCTTCATCGATCACGGCATGGGTGTCGTGATCGGCGAGACCGCCGAGGTCGGGGACGACGTCATGCTGTACCACGGCGTCACCCTCGGCGGCCGTTCCATGGAACCCGTCAAACGCCACCCCACCGTCGAGGACGGAGTCACCATCGGCGCCGGGGCGCGGGTGATCGGCCCTGTCGTGCTCGGACAGGGATCCCAGATCGGTGCCAACGCCGTGGTGGTCAAGGACGTGCCGGCGCTGGCCACCGCGGTGGGTGTGCCCGCGCAGGTGCGCACCGGTGCCGCCCACCCCCAGGAGCAGGTCGACCCGGCGATCTGGATCTGAGTCGACCCGACGAGACACCGACACGCTCCCGGCGCTCGGCCGTTCATCGCCCGGCGGGCCCGCCTCAGAAGGGGCGGAGGAACGAGGTCCCGCCGACGCCGTTGACCTCGCGCTCCCACTCGGGCAGCACCTCGTGGGCGTCCTCGGCGATGACATGATCGAAGGCGGCCCTCAGCGCAGGGTCCTGCGGCGGATCGACGTCGATCAGCACCGTCGTGGCCCCGTGCGACCGGGCGGTGGGTGCCAGCTGCGCCGCCGGGAACACGACACCGCTGGTGCCGACGGCGACGAAGAGGTCCGCCCGCTGGGCAAGCCGCGTCGCGAGGTCGAGGGGGCCCTGCGGCAGCATCTCGTCGAACAGCACCACGTCCGGCCGCGTCGGCGACCCGCACAGGGGGCAGCGGGCGGGGACCCCGTGGTCCTCGGGGCGCTCGCCGTCGCCGGGTTCGACCCGGCCGCGCCACGGGCATCCCGACCCCATGCAGGTGGCATGCAGCGCGCTGCCGTGCAGCTCGGCGACGACCTCGCTGCCGGCGGCCTGGTGCAGCCCGTCGATGTTCTGCGTGATCACGGGAGCACCGAGACGTGCGATCGCGCGGTGCCCGGGCGTGGGCCCGTGCTCGAGCGCGATCCGGCCCATCCTGCCCCAGACCTTCCACAGCAGCGGCAGCGACCGGGGCAGCTGGTCGGCGTGCATCGCCTGCTCCGTCTCCGGCTCCAGCGCCCACAGGCCGTCCGGTCCGCGGAACGTGCCCAGGCCGGTGCGGGCGCTGAGGCCCGACCCGGTCAGGAAGACGATCTCGCGGTGCTCACCGCCGGGTGAGAACCGGTCCTCCCGGCTCACCACTCCTCGTGCTCGCGGGAGTCCCAGGCTTCCTCCTCGCCCAGGTCCAACGTCGCCAGGAGCTCGCGATCCTCGTCGTCGAGGGTGATCTGGTCGAGGGTGGCGTTGGTGAGCTGGCGCTGCGGGTCGCTGGACTTCGGGATCACCACGATGTCCTGGTCCACGGCCCAGCGCAGCGAGACCTGGGAGGTGGTCACGCCGTGCTTGTCGGCCACCTTGCGCAGGGCGAACTGCGCGCCCAGCCCGTCGCGGCCGCCCAGCGGTCCCCAGGCCTCGGTGACGATGCCGTGCTCGCGATGGAAGGCGACCGCCTCGCGGCGCTGGAGCGCGGGGGAGAGCTGGATCTGGTTGACCTCGGGCCATACGCCGGTGGCGTCGACCAGCTCCTGCAGCTGCTCGGGGCGGAAGTTCGAGACGCCGATGTGCAGCGCCCTGCCCTCCTCCTTGAGATCGATCAGCGTGCGCCAGGTCTCCAGGGCGAGCCCGCGGGAGGGGTTCGGCCAGTGGATCAGCACCAGGGCGGCGCGCTCGAGCCCCAGGCGCCGCAGCGACTCCAGATACCCGGTGCGGGCCGCCTCGCGCCCCTGGTCGCCGCCGGCGATCTTCGTCGTCACCAGCACCTCGTCGGCATCGACGCCGCTGCGCCGCACGGCTTCGCCCACCGCGGCCTCGTTGCCGTACTGGGCGGCGGTGTCCAGCAGCCGGTACCCGGCGCGGATCGCCGCGGCGATGGACTCGCAGCCGTCGGCGCCCCGCAGGCCGGCGGTACCGAAGCCGACCAGCGGGAAGGGCGAGCCGTCGGCGAGGGTCGTGGTCGGGATGGACAGCGTGGTCATGGGGGCCTCCTGCGGGAACGACGTGCGGACACCGCCAGCGTATCGATCCGCGCCCGGCACGTCTCGGGGTGTTTACTGGCGTCCCCGTCCCCGTCCCCGTCCCCGTCCCCGTCCCTGCCCTCGCCCTCAGGAGAACCCATGGACGCTGCGTCCCGACAGACCCGAGAGCACGACCAGGCCGGAGTGCACGACGAGATCTCGCCGCTGCGGCGGGTGATCCTGCACGAGCCCGGCGCCGAGCTCGAACGGCTGACCCCGGACACTCGCGAGCGGTTCCTGTTCGACGAGGTGCTGTGGCGCGATCGCGCCCGCAGCCAGCACCGTGAGTTCTCCGCCCTGCTGCGCCGCGAGGGCGTCGAGGTCCTCGAGCTGAGCGAACTGCTGACGGACCTGCTCGAGGTGCCTGAGGTCCGCAGCGACCTGCTGCACCGGGCGCTGGATCCGACGGTGCTGGGAGACATCGCCGTCCAGGACCTGACCGAGGCGCTCGGCGAGATGCCGTCGGCCGCTCTGGGGGAGGTGCTGATCGCCGGGATCACCGTCGCCGAGCTGCGCGGACTCGGTGTCACTCCCCGGTCCATCGCCCTGCAACGGATGGGGGAGGAGCACCTGGTGCTCGATCCGCTGCCCAACCATCTGTTCACGCGCGACTCCTCGGCGTGGATCGGGGACGTGGCCGCGGTCAGCCCGATGCGGAGGTCGGCACGGCGCCGCGAGAGCCTGCACCTGGAGGCGATCTATCGGCACCATCCGCGCTTCGCCGGGGCATCCGGCCCGCGACGCGTCGTCGGCAGCGGCGGCGCAGGTGCAGCCACCGTCGAGGGCGGGGACGTGATGATGCTGTCCCCGCGGGTGGTCGCGCTCGGACTCTCGGAGCGCACCAGCGCCGTCGGCGTCGAACGGCTCGCGGGCGACCTGCTCGAGGACGGCACCGTGGACCGCGTGATCGCCATCGCCCTGCCGCACCGGCGCTCGATGATGCACCTGGACACGGTCACCACCGTTGTCGACCACGACTCGATGCTGCGCCACGGGCCGCTGGGGCCGCTGGAGACGTTCGAGATCGAGCGGCCCGGTGACCGTCTGATCTCGCGCTCGCGTGCCGCCGACGAGATGGATTCCGTGCTCGCCCGCGGGCTCGGCGTGGACGCACTGCGAGTGCTCAGCGCGCCGCTGGACCCGTACACCGCTGCACGCGAGCAGTGGGACGACGGGTGCAACGTGCTCGCCCTCGCCCCGGGGCGAGTGGTGGCCTACGAGAGAGCGGCGGCGACCAACGACTACCTCCGCGCCCAGGGCATCGAAGTGCTCGAGTTCGCCGGCGACGAGCTGGGTCGCGGTCGCGGCGGTCCGCGGTGCATGAGCTGCCCGGTCGCCCGCGGTTGACCTCCCCCGGGCGCCACCGAGAACCGCTCAGCGCCGTGTGGGCGGCGGAGGATCGGACTCCGACTGGATCATCAGCGTCTGCTCCGGCAGCGGATCCTCCAGCGAGCGTTCGAGCAGCAGCTGCTGGGTGCCGAACTCCTCGAGCCCCTTGCGGACGGTGAAGCCGAGCTTGCGCAGCAGGGCCACGCTGCGCTTGTTGCGGGTCTGGCTGACGGCGATGACGTGGTCGTCCTCGAGCTCGTCGCGGGCCCAGGCCAGCAGCGCCACGCAGGATTCCGCGGCATAGCCCCGTCCCGTCCACTCGGGCAGCAGCGCGTAGGAGAGCTCCAGCTCGCCCCGGTCGTAGTCCAGCGTGATGGACCCGATCATGGTGTCGTCCTCCGCCCGGGCCAGCACCCAGCGTCCCCAGGTCAGCCCCAGCGGGGAGAGCTCGAGCGCCTGCCGGGAGGCGTAGTCCAGGGCTCCGCCCAGGTATTCCCGGGTGACGGGATCGGTCATCAGGCGGATCATGGCGTCGCGGTCGCCATCACCGGGCGGCCGGATCACCAGACGCTGGCTGCGGATCCGTATCGGCCACTCGGTCGTGCCTTCCTTTGTCACGGCCTCCACGGTACAAGCTGGTCCCCGGGCGCTCGGCACCTTCGGGTCGCTCGGCCTCGCGGTGACCGGCCGACGGTGCGGACTGCGTGGTCACAGCCGCATGACGCCGGACCGAGCGGCCGCGTCGCGCCCTGCCGGGCGGTAGGGTGAGGCCTGCGGCGGCCGGATCATCGCACCGGGGCAGGCCGCCGGCGCGCCCGGTCCGTGCCGCGAGATGGACGGGCGGCGCTCGCTCCGTGGCGAGCACAGAACGAGAAGGAGCACCATGGTTGAGCAGGCCCTGCGCAGCACCGCGCTGGAGGCGATCCACGAGTCCCTCGGCGCGACCTTCACGGACTTCGCCGGCTGGCGGATGCCCGTGCGCTACGGCTCCGACCTGGCCGAGCACGCCGCAGTCCGCGAGCGTGCCGGACTGTTCGACCTCAGCCACATGGGCGAGATCCACGTCCAGGGCCCCCAGGCCGGGCAGGCCCTCGACAACGCCCTGGCAGGCAAGCTGTCCGCCATCTCCGTGGGACGAGCGAAGTACTCGCTGCTGCTGACCGAGGAGGGCGGCGTCATCGACGACGTCATCACCTATCGCCTCGCCGAGGAGCACTACCTCGTCGTCGCCAACGCGGCCAACGCGGAGATCGACGCCCAGGAGATCACCGCCCGCGCCGAGGGATTCGACGCCCGCGTCGAGGACGCCTCGGACCGCACCGCCCTGATCGCGGTCCAGGGCCCCCGCAGCCAGGAGATCCTGCTGCGCGTCCTCGCCGGCGCCGAGACGGGCATCGAGGGCATCGCCGCCGAAGACCTCACGGAGATGAAGTACTACCGCGTCGCCCAGGGCACCTACCGCGGCCGGCAGCTGCTGGTGGCCCGCACGGGATACACCGGGGAGGACGGCTTCGAGCTGTACGTCCCGGCCGATCTCGCCGCCCCACTGTGGGAGCAGCTCACCGTCGCCGGAGGCGAGGATCTCACGCCGTGCGGACTCGCCTGCCGCGACACCCTGCGTCTCGAGGCCGGGATGCCGCTGTACGGCCACGAGCTGGGCCGCGACCTGCATCCCGCCCAGTCCGGCATGGGCCGCGTGGTCGCGCTGTCGACCAAGGACGACTTCGTCGGCCGGGCGGGCGTGGAGAACACCGACGTCTCGTCCCGTCCTGTCCTGGTGGGGCTGGTCGCCGAGGGTCGCCGCGCCGCCCGCGCCGGCTCCAGCGTCCGCACCGCCGACGGAGTCGAGGTCGGTTCCGTGACCTCCGGAGCCCTCTCGCCGACTCTCGGCCACCCGATCGCCATGGCGCTCGTACGGCCGGACCTCACCGAGGCCGGCACCGAGCTCGTCGTCGACGTCCGCGGCAAGCCCCTCCCGGTCCGCGTCGTCGAGCTGCCCTTCTACTCCCGCCGCTGATCCGCCCCACCGCTGACCCCAGCACCCCCATCCGCCCGAGCCCCGCCCCAGGAAGGACCATCGCCATGACCGAGGAGATCCGCTACAGCAAGGACCACGAATGGGTCCGCGTCGAGTCCGACGGCATCGCCGTCATCGGCGTGACGGACTACGCCGCCGAGCAGCTGGGCGACGTCGTCTACGTCGACCTGCCCGAAGCGGGCACCGAACTCTCCGCCGGATCCGAGATGGGCGAGATCGAGTCCACGAAGTCCGTCTCGGACCTGCTCTCCCCGCTCGACGGCACCGTCACCGAGATCAACCAGGACGTCGTCGACTCCCCGGAGCTGGTCAACTCCTCTCCGTTCGACCAGGGATGGCTGCTGCGCGCGCGCTTCGAGTCGCTGCCGGAGGATCTGCTCAGCGCGGAGGACTACAAGGCCTTCACACAGTCCTGATAAGGCGCGGCGGCCCCGCTCCGAGCCCGGCCGGTCCCGCGCACATCGCCTGACGACGCACCACTCCCACGACGCGACACCCCAGGGGCACCCACCTCATGACCGCTTCGCCCGTCCACGACCACGAGTCCTTCGTCCGCCGTCACGTCGGCACCGACCCCGCGGCCCAGCGCCACATGCTCGAGACCCTGGGCTACGAGAGCCTGGACGAGATGCTCACCGCTGCGGTGCCCGGGACCATCCTTCTGGCCGGAGACGGTGCGGAGACCGGATCGGCGGTGCCCGAGGGCATCAGCGAGACGGCGGCGCTGGCCGAGCTGCGCGCACTCGCCGATCGCAACACCGTGCGCCGCTCGTTGATCGGCCTTGGGTACCACGGCACCCACACCCCGGCCGTCATCCAGCGCAACGTGCTGGAGAACCCGGCCTGGTACACCGCCTACACGCCGTACCAGCCGGAGATCTCGCAGGGACGGCTCGAGGCGCTGCTGACGTTCCAGACCATGATCTGCGATCTCACCGGGATGGAGGTCTCCAACGCCTCCACGCTGGACGAAGCCACCTCCGCCGCCGAGGCGCTGATGCTGGCCCGCCGCACCGCCAAGCGCAACGGCAACGTGTTCCTCGTCGACGCCGACACCCTTCCCGCCACGAAGGAGGTGCTGCGCGGGCGCGCCGACGGGCTCGGCATCGAGCTGCGCGAGGTCGACTTCGCCGCCGGCGACATGCCCGACGGCGAGCCGGCCGACGGCGAGTACTTCGGGGCGCTCATCCAGTACCCGGGCGCCTCCGGCCGGGTGTGGGATCCGCGCGAGACGATCGCCGCGATCAAGGAGACCAAGGCCGTCGCCGTCGTCGCGGCCGATCTGCTGGCGCTGACCCAGCTGGCCTCCCCGGGCACCCTGGGCGCGGACGTCACCATCGGCACCACCCAGCGCTTCGGCATCCCGCTCGGCTTCGGCGGGCCCCACGCCGGGTTCGTCGCCGTGCGCAAGGGACTCGAGCGCCAGCTGCCCGGCCGGCTGGTGGGCGTCTCCGTCGACGCCGAGGGCAACCCCGCCTATCGGCTCTCCCTGCAGACCCGTGAACAGCACATCCGGCGCGAGAAGGCGACCAGCTCGATCACCACCGCCCAGGTGCTGCTGGCCGTGATGGCCGCTATGTACGCCGTGTACCACGGGCCCGACGGCCTCGCCCGCATCGGTCGCCGCGTCGCGGCGCGCACCGCAGCGCTGGCCGACCACCTCGTGCGCAGCGGTTTCGAGCTCGAGAACGACTCGTTCTTCGACACCCTCGAGGTGCGCGCCACGGGCCTCGCCCACGACATCGCCGCCTCGATGGCCGAGGCCGGGTTCCTGCTCCGCCCCCTCGGCGACGACGTCGTCCACCTGTCCCTGGACGAGACCGTCACGCCGGCCGACCTGGAGGCGATCGCCGCCGCCTTCGCGCCCTATGCCCCGACCCCGGGGCAGGAGCTGCGCGACGTCACGGCGCTCGGGAGGGACGACGATGAGCTCGACGCCGACGCCGACGCCGACGCCGACGCCGACGCGGACGCCGACGCCGACGCCGACGCGGGCAGCGAGGCTGCGACCGGTGCCGGCCCCGGCGCACGGCAGCGGTGGGGCGCCCTGGCCCGCCAGGACCGATTCCTGCAGCACCCCGTCTTCTCCTCGTTCCACTCCGAGACCGCGATGATGCGCTACCTCCGCCGCCTCGCGGACAAGGACTTCGCGCTGGACCGGGGCATGATCCCGCTGGGCTCGTGCACCATGAAGCTCAACGCCGCCACCGAGATGGCCGGGGTCACCTGGGCCCGGTTCAACGCCCTCCACCCCTTCGCGCCCCGCGAGGACGTCGAGGGCTACCTCGACCTGATCGAGCAGCTGGAGACCTGGCTGGCGGATCTGACCGGGTACGACACCGTCTCCCTCCAGCCCAACGCCGGGTCCCAGGGCGAGTTTGCCGGACTCCTGGCCATCCGCGCGTACCACGCCTCCCGGGGGGAGAGCGGCCGCGAGGTGTGCCTGGTCCCCAGCTCCGCGCACGGCACCAACGCGGCCTCCGCGGTCAATGCCGGACTGCGGGTGGTCGTGGTCGGCTCCGACGATCGCGGCAACATCGACCTCGAGGACCTGAAGCAGAAGCTCAAGGACCACGGGGACGAACTCGCGGCCATCATGATCACCTACCCCTCCACGCACGGCGTGTACGAGGAGGAGGTGCGCACCGTCTGCCAGCTCGTCCACGACGCCGGGGGACAGGTCTACGTCGACGGTGCCAACCTCAATGCCCTGCTGCAGGTCGCCAGGCCCGGGGAGTTCGGCGGCGACGTCTCCCATCTGAACCTGCACAAGACGTTCTGCATCCCCCATGGCGGCGGCGGCCCGGGAGTGGGCCCGCTGGCGGCGAAGTCGCACCTGGCTCCGTTCCTGCCCGGCCACCCCGCCATCCAGGAGGAGAAGCACCCGGTCGCCGGGCGGGACGCGCAGGTCCACGCGGGGCCCCCGGTCTCCCAGGCGCCCTACGGCTCCCCCTCGATCCTGCCGATCTCATGGACCTACATCCGTCTCATGGGTCCCGAGGGGCTGCGCCACGCGACTGCCGCGGCCGTGCTGGCGGCCAACTACATGGCCCGTCGCCTCTCGGAGGCCTACGAGATCCTCTACACCGGGGAGAACGGCCTGGTCGCCCACGAGTGCATCGTCGACCTGCGGCCCCTGACCGCGCGCACCGGGATCACCGTCGACGACGTCGCCAAGCGGCTCATCGACTACGGGTTCCATGCCCCGACCATGTCGTTCCCCGTCGCCGGCACGTTCATGATCGAGCCCACCGAATCCGAGGATCTCGCGGAGATCGATCGCTTCGTCGACGCGATGCTGATGATCGCCGAGGAGGCCGACGAGGTCGCCTCCGGCAGCTGGCCGGCGGATGACAACCCGCTGGTGGGCGCCCCGCACACGGCGGCCTCCATCGCGACGGGGGAGTGGAGCCACCCGTACTCGCGGGAGGTGGCCGTCTACCCCGGCAGCCGGTCCGCTCCGGAGGATCTCTCGGTCCACGACAGCGCCCAGATGCGGATCCAGTCGAAGTACTGGCCGCCGGTGCGACGCATCGACCAGGCCCACGGGGATCGCAACCTGGTCCCGACCTGGCCCCGCGACTGACCTGGCCGCGCGACGGACCGTCGGCCTCGGAGCGCGTCGATATGAACCGCTGTGACGGCCCGGTTTCCTGCCGCGATCGAGGGCCCATAACCTCGATGCCATGACAGAGATCCTCACCACCACCGCCGGTTCACTGCCACGCACTCCGGAACTGCTCGCGGCCAACGCCGCCCGACGCTTCGACGCCGACGGTCTGACGCCCCTGCCCTCGGCGGAGTTCGATGCCGCGCTCGCGGCCGCCGTCGACTCCGTCGTCACCCGCCAGCAGGAGATCGGGATCACCCTTCCCGGTGACGGCGAGTACGGCAAGGCGATGACCACGACCTTCAACTACGGCGCGTGGTGGAGCTACATCTTCCACCGCACCGCCGGCCTGGAGATCGTCGAGGAGGACACGTTCGTCTCCCAGCCGCCGACCGCGGAGAACGCCGACGGTCTCACGCTGACCTCGTTCGGCAACCGCCGGGACCGCCAGCGCTTCCCGGACGTGTACGCGAGCGACGCCGAGGTGAACAAGGCGACCCCCAAGGAGGGCGCGCTGACCTTCCCCGTCGCCTCCGGCGAGCTGGCCTACACCGGCCACGAGCAGATCGCCTCCGACGTCTCCAACTTCTCCCGCGCGCTGAAGGCCCAGGGCATCGAGCGGGGCTTTCTGACCTCGCTCTCCCCGGGCTCCGGCGCCCGCATCCAGGATCGCCACTACGGGTCCGAGGACGCCTTCCTCGAGGCATGGGCCGACGCCCTGCACGAGGAGTACAAGGCCATCACCGACGCCGGGCTGATCGTGCAGGTGGACGACCCCTCCATCGCCGAGAACTTCGATCAGATCGACCCCGAGCCGAGCATCGAGGACTACCTGCGCTTCACCGGCAAGCGCGTCGAGGCGCTCAACCACGCCCTCGAGGGGCTGCCCACGGAGCAGCTGCGCTTCCATCTGTGCTGGGGCTCCTGGCACGGCCCCCACACCACGGACATCGAGTTCAAGCATCTGGTCAAGCTCATGCTGGACATCGACGTCACGTACTACTCGTTCGAGGGCGCCAACGCCCGCCACGAGCACGAGTACGTGGTCTGGGACGACGTGACGCTGCCGGAGGACAAGATCATCGTGCCCGGAGTGGTCACCCACTCCACCAACGTGGTCGAGCATCCCGAGCTGGTCGCCCAGCGCATCCAGCGCTACGCGAAGCGCGTCGGCCCCGAGCGCGTCATCGCCTCGACCGACTGCGGCCTGGGCGGGCGCATCCACCCCGACATCGCGTGGGCCAAGCTCGAGTCGCTGGCCGAGGGAGCACGGATCGCCTCGCAGCGCGCCTGATCGCTCCCGGCGACGAAAAAGTTCACCTGGGCGTCGACGACACGTCACGCGGGCGTGAGCCCGAATCCGGCGGCGAAGAGGATCATCTCCGGTGTGAGGATCCTCTTCGTCGCCGAGTCCTTCCTGCCGCACATGAACGGGGTCACCAATTCGGTGCTCCGCGTCGTCGACCACTTCGCCGCCGCCGGTGATGATCTCTCCATCATCGCCCCGCAGTGGCCCCGTGCCGACAAGTTCCTGCGCACCGCCTGCGGGCGCAAGATCCGGGTGCGACGCATCGCGTCGGCCCCGCTGCCGGGGTACGCCGACGTGCGCGTGGCCACCACCAGCGCCGCCACGATCCGACGCCGCATCGATGATTTCCAGCCCGACGTCATCCACCTCGCCTCGCCGACGATCCTGGGCGGCCGCGCCGTGATCGCGGCCCACAAGGCAGGGGTGCCGACCGTCGCGGTCTACCAGACCGACATCCCCGGCTACACGGCCCGCTACGGGATGCCGTTCCTCGAGAACGCGACCTGGCAGCTGCTCAAGGACGTGCACAACCGCGCCACGCTGAACCTCGCGCCCTCGACGGCGACCCGCGATCAGCTCGTCGAGCACGGCATCAAGCGCGTCCAGCTGTGGGGGCGGGGCGTGGACACCTCGCTGTTCTCGCCCTCGCTGCGCAGCGAGAAGCTGCGCGCGAAGTACGCGGATCTGGGCGAGAAGCTCGTGGTCTACGTCGGCCGGCTCGCCCCGGAGAAGCAGGTCGGTGACTTCAAGGTCATCCATGACATGCCCGGGGTGCGACTGCTGATCGTGGGCGACGGCCCGGACAAGGACGCGCTGCGCCGTGCCATGCCGCGCGCGCGCTTCGCCGGCTTCCGCTCCGGCACGGACCTCGCCACCCACCTGGCCAGCGCCGATCTGTTCATCCACCCCGGCGAGCTCGAGACCTTCGGGCAGACCATCCAGGAGGCCATGGCCTCGGGCCTGCCCGTGATCGCCCCGCGGCGCGGCGGCCCGGTCGATCTGGTCGCTCCCAGCCGCACCGGCTGGCTGTACACGCCGGGCATGCACGACGAGATGCGTCAGCATGCCGGCGACCTGCTGTTCGACGACACGAAACGGCTCGCCTTCGGGCAGGCGGCGCTGGAGGCGGTGCACAAGCGCACCTGGCCGGTGCTGTCCGAGCAGCTGCGCGGCTTCTACCGCACTGCGATCGAGCAGCACGAGAGAGTGCACTCCTCTCACTGAGTCGTCCCACTGAGGTCGTCCCCCTGAGTGAACGCCCCGGGACAGCCGTGTCATCGCCCCGGGCGACTGCCTGCTCGATCCCGGTGCGTCATATTCCGCCACACAGCTCGCCCCGCACGTCGCGCGGGGAGTGAACTGTGGACGTCGCCGATACGGGCGGCTCGGATCTCCGCGGAAGGACAACTCATGGCGCAGCGCACCTCCACCCGTCGCCCGCTCATCGGCGTGACCGCAGGGACCCGCGCCATGATGACCGGCGCCTGGGCGGGCCATGACGCCGTGGTGATCACCGAGCACTACGTGCGCGCCCTCCGCGAGGCCGGAGCCCGCCCCGTCATCATCGCCCCGCAGGACCAGTGGAGCGACGAGGAGGTCGGCGAGCTCGACGGTCTCGTCCTCACCGGCGGCACCGACCTCGATCCCGCCGCCTGGGGCGAGGACGCACTGCCCACGGACATGACCCCGGACCCGGAGCGCGACGCCTTCGAGACGGCTCTGTACCGCGCCGCCCGCCGGGCCGACGTCCCCGTGCTCGGCATCTGCCGCGGACTGCAGATCATCGTCGTCGCCGAGGGCGGCACCCTGCACCGTCACCTGCCCGAGGACGTCCCGGCGCACCCGGCGACGGGCGTGAGCCCCACCCGCGTCGAGGTCGCCCTCGAGGCGGCCAGCGACCTCGCCCTCGCGCTGGGCACCCGTGCCGGTGTCACCGCGTACCACCATCAGGGCGTTCGGGACGTCCGCGGTGACCTCCGGGTCGTCGCTCGCCATGCCAGCGCTCTGCCGATGGCCGTCGAGGCCGCCTCCGGGTCGACCGTGCTCGCGGTGCAGTGGCATCCCGAGATCGACGGGGCCGACGGCAGCGCCGTGTTCGAGAGCCTGCTCACCGCCATCGAGCACCGGGAGGCGGCAGCACCGCAGCGCTCGCTGGTCTAGGATGGACCCTGACCGTGCGGGCCTTCGGGCCGCCGGAGGACCCAGGCGAAAGCGGAGGAAGAGGCACCATGAGCAACCAACGGGTCGCGATCGGCACCGACCCCGCCGATCAGCAGGAGGGGAAGGTCGCCTCGAGCGGCAACAGCCTCGTCCTCAGCGTGGTCCTGTTCCTGGTCCTGTTCGGCCTCTTCGCCGCCGGTCTCTACGTCATGAGCCTGTTCACGATGTGGACGTTCCTCGGCGGGCTCGGAATGTGCCTGGTCGCGCTGTTCGCCTCCCTCGAACTGGTTCCCCGCTTCCTGACCTGAGCGGGCTCCTGCGCTCGCCGCAGCAACCGGCCAGTCCCCACGTTCCTCGTGCCCGGCGCCTCACGGCGGCCGGGCACGACTGCATCCGCGAGGGCGTGCAGCTGCATCCGCGACGAAGCCCAGGCCACCGGGAGTGTCCGCCGGCCGCGTCCGCAGAGAGCACTCGCATGGATTTCGCGCGTCGGTTCCCGGACAATGAGTCCTCGTGAACGTTCCCTCCCCGGCCCGTACCGCGGCCGCCGACGCCCCGCCGGACGCCGTGCGGCGTGCCCGATGGGCCGTCTCCCTGCTCTTCTTCCTCAACGGCGCGTCCTTCTGCGCGATCCTGCCGCGCTACCCCGAGCTGGTCGAGAGCATCGGCCTGTCCCACACCGCCTTCGGGCTCGCCGTCGGCATCGGGCCCGTCGGCGGCCTGATCGCGGGGCTGACGGTGGCCGGCCTGATGTCCCGCTACGGCTCCGCGCGGGTCAGCGTCGTCGCCCAGGTCATCGCCTCGACCACCCATCTGGCGGTATACGTGTCCGGCTCGTGGCTCTGGCTGGCGGCGTCGCTGGGCCTGGCGATGGCGGCCGACGCCGTCACCGACATCTCCATGAACGCCCACGGCATGCGCGTCGAGCGCCGCTACCGCCGCTCGATCATGAACAGCTACCACGGCTGGTGGTCCCTGGGTGCCGTCACGGGAGGACTCCTCGGTGCGGGCAGCGCCCAGATCGGTCTCGCGCTGTGGCTCCAGGGAGTGCTCGGGCTCGTCGTGTTCGGGGCCCTGGGCGCCGCGTCGCTGCGCTTCATGCTGCCCGGGCACGACGCCACCGAGCGCACCCCGAGCGGGGGTCCGGCGGCCGGGCCGTCGGCCGGCTCCGCCGCGGAGGTGCCCGCCGAACCGGTCCCGGCCGGCTTCCGCCTGGCGGGGATGAGCCTGCGCGCACTGGGTCTGGTCGCGGCGCTGGGCATGATCCTGGTCTTCGCGGGGTCGACCGAGGACGCCGGCAACACGTGGGGCGCGCTGTTCATGACCTCCACCTTCGAGGCGACCCCGTTCGTGGCCGGACTGGCCTTCGTCGCCCTGCAGGGAGCCCAGACCGTGGGCCGCTTCACCGGCGACTTCGTCGTCGACCGGCTGGGGGACCGGCTCGCCGCCCGGCTGGGTGCCCTGGTCTCGATCTGCGGCATGAGCGTCGCTCTGCTGATGCCCACCCCGGCCACCGCGGTGGTCGGTTTCGCCGCCGCCGGGTGGGGCGTCGCCACCTTGTTCCCCGCCGCCTACCGGGCCGCCGACGACATGCCGGGCGTGCCCCACGGGGTGGGCATCACCGTGGTGGGGTGGTTCGCGCGGTTGGGCTTCTTCGTCACGCCGCCGCTGGTCGGGGCGCTCGCCGACGCCCTCACCCTGCGCTACGCCCTGTGGATGATGCCGGTGTACGCGCTGGGCATCCTGCTCTTCTCGGGGGTCCTCAGCAACCGCCCGTCGGCCGATGCGACCGCCGGTCGTGGCTGATACCGGTCCTGGCACCCGAGGGCACCCGCGGGTGCATCCACCGGCCCAGGTCAGAAGCGGCTGATGTCCCCGGCGCCCTCCCGAGCGATCTCGACGTCGCCGCCGGAGAGGTCGACGACCGTGGTGGGCTCGGTGCCCACCTCCCCGGAATCGATGATCACGTCGAGCTGATCGCCCAGCAGGTCCTGCACGACCCAGCCCTCCGAGGGGGATTGCTCGTGACCGGGCAGCAGCAGCGTCGAGGAGACGATCGGCTCGCCGAGCGCACGGACCAGCGCATGGGCGACGCGGTGATCGGGGATGCGCACCCCCACGGTGAGCTTCTTGGGGTGCGCCATCCGCCGCGGCACCTCCTTGGTGGCCGGCAGGATGAACGTGTACGGGCCCGGGGTCGCGTTCTTGACCAGCCGGAACGTCGGGTTCGAGACGATGACGAACTGGCCCAGCTGGGCGAAGTCCGCGCACACCAGCGTGAAGTGGTGATTCTTGCCGACCTGGCGGATGCGGCGGATCCGCTCGAGCCCCTCGTGCGCTCCCAGCGAGCAGCCCAGGGCGTAGGAGGAATCCGTCGGATAGGCGATCAGCCCACCGGCCTTCAGCACGTTGACGGCCTGGTCGATGAGCCGTGGCTGCGGGTCGACGGGGTGGATGTCGAGATAGCGGGCAGAGCGTGATGATCTGGCCATGCTCGATGCTACGACGGCGGCGCCGCAGGCCGCTATGGGGCTGCGGAGGTGTGCCTCGCGCAGCTCAGGCGACGACGACGAACTCCCGGCCGATCCACTTCGTGCGACGCAGACGGAGCACGGCCCCGACCGGCAGCGGCCCCTTGATGTGCGGATAGCCGCGGCCGCCCCCGTCGTCGTCGGCCTCGATGTCCACCGCGACGCCGGCCGCCTCCACGCGCGCCACGTCGATCTCGAGGATCACGAGATCCGAGGGGCGATCGGGGTAGACGCGCTTGGCGACCATGGAGACCTGCTCGGGCCAGGACGCGTGGATATAGCCGACCTCGGAGAGGTCGCGGCCCCGGGTGGCTTGGGTGTACGAGCCCTGCCGGGCTGCCGCCTCCCAGGCGGGCAGCTCGGTGATGTGCCAGATCAGGGGCGCGGGCATGCCCGGCAGTGTACCGTGACCGGCATGGATGAGACCTCCGCCGGACCGGGCGCGGTGCGCCTGGTCCATGACGACGACAGAGACCGCTACGAAGCGCTGGACGGTTCCGAGCTGCTCGCCGTCCTGTACTACGGCGATGAGCCCGCCGCCGACGCGAGCGAGAGCGCCGGGACGGCCGAGGGCCAGAGCGCGGGGGCCGCCGCCGGCCCCGGGCCGGCCACGGTGCGCGATCTGCGCTCGACCGTGGTCGCCCCCGAGCACAACGGCCGGGGAGTGGGCTCCGCGCTGGTCCGCTTCGCCCTCGACGACGCTCGCGAGCACAGCCTGCGGGTGCGCGCCACGTGCTGGTTCGTGCGCGGCTGGATCGAGCGGCACCCCGAGTACGCCGATCTGCTCGAGGAGCCCAGCGCCGGCAGCGGAACGGAGGGTCGATGAGCTACCGCATCCTCACCGTGTGCACCGGCAACATCTGCCGCTCCCCGATGGCCGAGTACGCGCTCCGCGAGGCGCTCGAGCAGGCCGGTCTCGATGACCACGTCGAGGTCGCCTCCGTCGGCACCTCCGGCTGGGAGGTCGGCAACCCCGTCGACGCACGGGCCGGAGCGCTGCTCCAGCGCCACGGCCTGGACGCCTCCGCCCACCGGGCCCGGCAGATGACCGCGGCGCTGCTGCGGGAGGCGGACCTCGTGCTCGCCCTGGACCACGACCACGTCGAACCGATCCGTCGCGCCATGGGCGACCGGGCCCGCGGCCGCCTCTACATGCTGCGCGACTTCGCGTCGGAGCCCGTGCAGGACACCGGCATCCGCGACCCCTGGTACGGGGACGAGAGCGGCTTCGAGATCGCATGGGAGCAGATCATGGACGCCGCTGACGGGATCATCGATCACGTCCGCTCCGAGCTTGCCTCGCAGGACGCCTCCCGCTCCAGCGACAGCCGTCGATGACCGCAGCGAACGGGGAGGAGGTGCTCGGAGCGCTCGAGACGGCCGCCGCGATCCGGGCGGGCGAGATCGACATGCGCGAGCACACCGAGCGCGCCCTCGACGCCGCTCGTGGCACGGGAGCCCGGGTGGGTGCGTTCGCCCACGTCCTCGAGGACCTCTCGCGCCGGCAGGCCCGGGCCGCCGCCGAGCGCCTCGCGGACGCGCGACGCACCGGAGATCTCGCGGGACTCGCACGTGACCTCCCGCTGCTCGGAGTCCCGATGCCCATCAAGGACCTCACCCAGATCGCCGGAGAGCCCTTCGAAGCAGGCAGCACCGCGCTGCGCGGCACCATCGCCCCGGTCACCGACGGCGTCGCGCAGCGAGTCATGGACGCCGGTACCGTGACGATCGGCAAGACCACCACTCCCGAGTTCGGGATGCCTGCCTACACCGAGCCCGCCACCGGAGCGCCGGCGCGCACCCCGTGGGATCTGCGCCGCACCGCCGGCGGCTCCAGCGGCGGGGCCGCCGCCGCGGTGGCCGCGGGAGTGGTGCCGCTGGCGCACGGCTCGGACGGAGGCGGGTCCGTCCGGATCCCTGCGGCCTGCTGCGGCATCGTGGGCATCAAGCCCTCGCGCGGGCTCGTCTCGCCCGGTCCGTACGGCGCCGAGGGCGTGGGCCTGGTCACCGACGGCGTGCTGGCCCGCACCGTGCGGGACCTCGCGGCGGGCCTGGACACGATCGCCGGCGACCGCCCCGGGGACTCCACCCCGCTGGCCCGCCGCGAGCGCCCCTACCTCGACGCGGTCGGCGAGCAGGCGGGCCCGCTGCGCATCGCGGTCCTCACCGAGCCCCTCGCCGCCGAGACCGACGTGCACCCGGCCGCCCTGCGCGGCCTCGAACGCGCCACCGAGCTGCTGCGCGGGCTCGGCCACGAGACGACGAGCATCCCGGCGCCGTTCACGGCCACCGAATGGGCTGCCTTCATGCCGCTGTGGACCGTCGGCGCCGCCGCCATCGAGCTCGACGCGGTGCAGGAGGGCAAGCTGCTGGAGCTGACCCGGTGGCTGCGGGAGCGGGGCCGCACCTACAGCGGCATCGACGTGGTCAGAGCCATCAGCGCCATGCAGACTCTCGCCCGGCGCACCGGGGAGGCCTTCGCGCCCTACGACGTCGTCCTCACACCGACCCTGGCGGGACCGCCCGCCTTCCCGGACGAGCTGCAGCTGCCCGATGGCGCCGCGGATTTCCAGGCGCAGTGCGAGTTCACGCCGTGGACGAGCACCTGGAACATGCTCGGCCGCGCCGCGATGTCGGTGCCGCTGCACCGGGAGCACGTCGACGGGGTGGAGCTGCCCTTCGGCGTCCACCTCGGGGCGACCCGGCCCGGGGATGACGCCCTGCTCCTCTCGCTGGCCGCGCAGCTGGAGGCGCACGATCCGTGGCCCCTGGTGCGGGAACCGGTCAGCCCGTGAGCACGCCCGGAACCGGCACCGGTCCGCAGTCGGTGCGGCTGGACGTATGGCTGTGGAGCGCTCGGCTGATGCCGACCCGCTCGGCCGCCACCACCGCGTGCCGGGCAGGGCACGTGCGCCGCAACGGGGAGCCGGCGAAGGCCTCGCAGCGCATCACCGTGGGGGACGAGCTGCGTGTCCGCTCACCCGGGCGCGAACGCATCGTGGTCGTCACGACGATCCTCACCAAGCGCGTCGGCGCCCCGGTCGCGCGGGAGGCCTATGAGGACCACAGCCCCGAGCCACCGCCGCAGCTGGCCGCCGCGCCGCCGCGACGCGAGCGCGGGACCGGCCGTCCGACCAAGCGTGAGCGTCGCCAGTTCGAGCGCCTGCGCGGCCGCGACGAGGACTCGCGCCGCTGAGCACAGCAGCCGCGGTCGAGTCGGGGACCCCGGTCGGCTAGGAGCCGGTGTGACCGGCCCTCGCGAGCAGGGCCTGGCGATTGGTGGTGAGCCTGCGCAGCAGGTCGGACTCGAGGGCGACCACCTTCGGGTTCGCGCCGTCGGCCAGCAGACGCTGGCGCACCGAAGCCAGGTCCGCGCTCTCCCGGATGAACTTCTTCATCAGCGGCTTCGCGCCCAACTGGTTCGCCCACCGCTTGCCCTCGCGGCGGCCTTTCCACGTGCCTAGCATGTCCACCTCCTCATGCGTGAGCCATCCGTGATTGGCGTAGTCCCCCAGGCGCACCCGCGTCAATCGTGATTCGTCCCAGACGAGAATCGCGATGAGGATCAGCCATGCCAGGGAGATGAGAGCCTCCAGGGCGTACATCACCAGCAGGGCGATGATGCCGGAGAAGAGGGTGGCCCCGAGGTTCCACAGAGCGTGCAGGAGCATGCCGGGGATGAGGGCGGGGATGAACGCCAGCAGGCCCATCACCGTCCCCCACTTCCTCACCACGAAGCCCACGGTGATGCCGGTGAGCGAGGTGTAGATGGCATGCCCGAAGATGTTCAGCACGCCGCGCATGACCACATTGATCAGCAGGCCCACCTCGCCCGCGCCTTCGAGAGCCCGGGTGTAGTAGAGGATGTTCTCGGTGAAGGCGAAGCCGCCGCCGATGAGCGTGCCGTAGATGAGCCCGTCCAGGGGGCCGTTGAAGTACCGCCGGCCCAGGAGCATCAGCAGCAGGAGGCCGAGCCCCTTGGTGGTCTCCTCCACCAGAGGGGCGCTGATGACTGGGCCCACGAAGTTCGCGGCGGCCTCGCTGCCGGTGACCCAGAAGGTCAGCATCGAGTTGGCGGTGTTGAGCAGATAGCTGAGGCCGGCCCCGACCGCCGCGCCCCAGAGCACGGCGACGATCAGCAGAGGGATCGGCTGCGGATCCCAGCGGTCGGCCAGGATCATGATCCCGATGATCACGATCAGCGAGATCAGCGCGAGGAACGCCGTCACCGGCCACCAGATCGGACTCGAACTCGAGCTGATGACGAATCCGAGGAAGAACAGACCCAGGATGACGATCAGCAGGATGCCCAGCATCGCCGCGACGATCCAGGACACGACCGTCGTCACCGGCACCTTGTTCGCGCTCTGGGAGACCTCCTGCGCACGTCGGGCCTGGGTGGTAGTCCACGCCGAGGGCGGCTGTTCCTGATCCGGCTGCCGGATCCGGGCCGGGGCGTACCGCGCGGCTGTCAGCCCGGACGCCGGTCGCACCGAGGTGTCGTAGGCGCGAGGATTGCCGTAGTCGACGTAGCGGGGCTGGGGCGGGCCCGACGGGGAGCCGCCTGCGGACCCCGCGCCGGGGCGCGGGCGCCCGTTGGGCATGTACTGGCCACTGGGCGGCTGCTGCGGCGGGTGGGACATGATGGCCTCGGTTTCGTCGGCAGAGGGACGGGAGCGCAGGGACGGTCGAGCGCCCCGGGACGTCGTCGGTGTCTGGTCCCCCACACGACAGGGCGATCGGCTGCCTGCGATGCTACAGGTGCCGATCCCCATCCTCGCCGATGACGAGACCCGAGCGGAGCCGATTGTGGACAGAACCCAACCTTGAGCGGAATAGACTCAACCTTGGCGTCGTTGCACTGGTCGCAGGACCGCCCGCGGGGCCGCTGACAGACCGCCGCGGGCCGCGCGCAGCGATCGCGGAACCACAGCGATCCTGCGGGCACGCCGCACAGAGATCGAGCAACCACACGGACCGCGCGATCACACCGACCGCACGGTCCAGGCAGGAGAGGAAGCGCCGTGGAGTTCCAGTTCACCACTCGTTCGCAGGAGGCCGTCACCGCGGCCGCGGAGAAGGCAGTCGAGCTCGGCAACCCCCAGATCAGCTCTCTGCACCTCTTGTGGGCGCTGGCACTCCAGAGCGATGGCATCGGCGCGGCGGCCCTCACGGAAGCCGGCGCGGATCCCCGCGACGTGGCTCGGCGTGCCGAGGAGGCCATCGGTGCACTGCCACGGGTCAGCGGCAGCGGCGCGCATCCGACCTTCGTCGGCGACGGCTTCGACGCCCTGGAGGCGGCGCGGCACGAGGCCGATGCCCAGCAGCGGACCTATCTGTCCACCGAGCACCTGATGATCGGCATCGCGCTCGGCTCGGACGAGGCCGCTCGCCTGCTGGCCGCCGCCGGCGCGACGCCGGCGGCCCTTCGCGATGCCGTGACCCGACTCTCACCAGGAGATGAGCGCATGACACAGATGGACACCCAGAACCCCGAGGGCACCTTCCAGAGTCTCGAGAAGTTCGGCATCGACCTCACCGAGCAGGCCCGCGAGGGCCGGCTGGACCCGGTGATCGGCCGTGACGCCGAGATCCGCCGCGTGGTCCAGGTGCTCTCGCGGCGCACCAAGAACAACCCCGTGCTGATCGGCGAACCGGGCGTCGGCAAGACGGCCGTGGTCGAGGGACTCGCTCAGCGCATCGTCGCCGGTGACGTCCCGGATTCGCTGCGGGACAAGAAGCTCGTCGCCCTGGACCTGTCCTCGATGGTCGCCGGGTCGAAGTACCGCGGCGAGTTCGAGGAGCGCATGAAGGCCGTGCTCGATGAGATCCGCACCAGCAACGGCCAGATCATCACCTTCATCGACGAGCTGCACACCGTGGTGGGTGCGGGCGGCACGGGCGACGGCTCGATGGACGCCGGCAACATGCTCAAGCCCATGCTGGCCCGCGGTGAACTGCGCATGGTCGGCGCCACCACCCTGGACGAGTATCGCGAGAACATCGAGAAGGACCCGGCCCTCGAGCGGCGCTTCCAGCAGGTCATCGTCGGCGAGCCCAGCGTCGAGGACACCATCACCATCCTGCGCGGGCTCAAGGACAAGTACGAGGCCCACCACAAGGTCTCGATCACCGATGCGGCCCTGGTGGCCGCGGCGACGCTCTCGGACCGCTACATCTCGGGCCGGCAGCTGCCGGACAAGGCGATCGATCTGGTCGACGAAGCCGCGTCCCGCCAGCGCATGGAACTGGACTCCTCGCCGGAGGAGCTGGACATCCTGCGCCGGCAGGTGGACCGGTTGAAGATGGAGGAGCTCGCACTGGATGGCAGCGATGATCCCGGCAGCATCGCCCAGCTCGAGTCGGTCCGCGCGCAGCTGGCCGACCGCACCGAGCAGATGACGGCGCTGTCGGCGCGCTGGGACCGGGAGAAGGCCGGGCTGAACCTGGTCGGTGACCTCAAGGCGCGACTGGAGCAGCTGCGGATGCAGGCCGATCGTGCCCAGCGCGAGGGCGACCTGACCGCCGCCTCCAAGATCCTCTACGGCGACATCCCGGAGGTGAAGTCGCAGCTGGTCGAGGCTGAGGAGAAGGAGGCCGAAGGCGTCGGTGAGGACGATCGCCCCCTGGTCGCCGACCACGTCGGTCCCGATGACATCGCCGATGTCGTGGGCAGCTGGACCGGGATCCCCGCGGGGCGCCTGCTGGAGGCGGAGAGCCAGAAGCTGCTGGAGATGGAGGAGCTGATCGGTCAGCGCCTGATCGGCCAGCACCGCGCCGTCGCCGAGGTCTCCGACGCCGTGCGCCGGGCCCGTGCCGGGATCGCTGATCCGAACCGTCCCACCGGCTCGTTCCTGTTCCTGGGGCCGACGGGCGTGGGCAAGACCGAGCTGGCCAAGTCCCTGGCCGACTTCCTCTTCGACGACGAGCGGGCGATGATCCGCCTGGACATGTCGGAGTACGGGGAGAAGCACACGGTCTCGCGCCTGGTCGGTGCCCCTCCCGGGTACGTCGGCTACGACGAGGGCGGTCAGCTCACCGAGGCCGTGCGGCGCCGCCCCTACTCGGTGGTGCTGCTCGATGAGATCGAGAAGGCGCACTCCGATGTGTTCGACATCCTGCTGCAGGTGCTCGATGACGGTCGTCTGACCGACGGGCAGGGCAGGACCGTGGACTTCCGCTCCACGATCCTGATCCTCACCTCGAACCTGGGCGCCCACTTCCTGCAGGATCCCGTGCTGAGCGAGCGCGAGAAGCACGAACAGGTGATGCAGGTGGTCAGGGGATCGTTCAAGCCCGAGTTCCTCAACCGCCTCGACGACGTCGTGATCTTCGATGCGCTCTCCCGCGAGCAGCTCTCGCGGATCGTGGACCTCCAGGTCCGGGAGGTCGCGGCACGGCTCGAGGATCGCCGGATCGGCCTGGAGGTGGACGAACCGGCCACGCAGTGGCTGGCCGAGACGGGCTTCGACCCAATGTACGGGGCGCGCCCGCTGAAGCGGCTGGTCCAGAAGGAGATCGGTGACGCCCTGGCGCGTCTCATCCTCAGGGGCGAGGTCCGCGACGGCGACCACGTCGGCGTCGGCGTCAGCGAGGAGGGGCACTCCCTGGAGCTGACCGTCATCGCCCCGGACGAGGCCGACGGCAGCGAGCGGGACGAGGCCGCGGCCGCGGTGAGCTGATCGCTGGAGCGGGGCGCATTCCGAGGTGCCGGGATGCGCCCCTCGCGCGCGGCCGGCCGGTCGAGAGACGCGCGGCTCACGCCTCAGCCCGCCGGCTGGGGCTGCGGATCCCACGGCAGGGGCGCTACCGCGCGGCGGAGGTCGTACCAGGTCTCGGCATCGGTGGCCTCGTCCCATGCCTGCGAAGCGGGCTCCAGGGTCTCCCGCCCGGCGTCCTGGCCCTCCCGAATTCGCGAGGCCGCCTCCGGGCTGACCGGCTCGATGATGTCCGCAGCGTGACCGATGCTGCTGTCCACCGCATCGGTCAGCGCCGGCACCGGGGTGGCCGTGACGATGCCGGCCACGCCCGCGAAGTGGCGATACATACCGCGCTCGCCGGCTCGGGCCGCGGCGGCGGGATCACCGTCGCCGATGGCGTCGACGACTTCGCGAGTGGTCTGGTCCGCATTCGCCACGAGGTGCTCCACGCCGCCGGTCACCTGGCCCATCACGGAGTTCTCGCCCACGGCGACGCCTGAGATCTCGTGCGGGATCCGGGCGAGGGAGACAGCCGGAGTGAAGGCACCGAGCCCGTTGTCCTCGAGCGTGCTCTCGGCGAGATCGAGCCCGTCCCCGACGGTGCTGTGGAGGTCCATGAGAGCCTGGGCCCCGGCGCTCCACTTGGTCATCTTGAAGGCTCCGCGGCGCACCTCCTCGGCCCGCTCGAGCCGTTCCGGAGCCAGGTCGAACTCCTCACCCTCGGGCAAGGAGTCGCGGCTCGGGCGGAGCTGTTCCGGCTCCCGAGCCATGGGCCCTCCGATCGGGGACCAGCTGCCCGGACCTCCGGTGACGACGGGCGGGAGGGGCGCGCCGAGCACCGGAACGAGCTCGAACGGGTCCTCCGCCTGGAACGGACCGCCGATGGTCGGCCCGAGGCCCTCGTACCACGGTGGTGGCGACAGACGCGGGAACAGCTCGGGGAAGGGCAGTCCGCGACCGCTGCCCCCGTTGCCACCGCTGCCCCCGCTGCCTCCTCCGGGGCCGGCGGGCATCTCCGCGCGCGCCCAGCGCAGCGGGTCGCTGCGATCGGACCGGGCCTCCGACGCGCTCACCTGCTGCGCCGACTCCTCCCGCAGCATCTCGGCCCGGTCGCGGATCGCTGCGCAGACGTCGCCGGCAGTGACTGCGACCGCATCGACCTGGCCCCGATGGGAGTCGGCGTCCGGCCCGGCCCACGCGACCGTGACGGAGGTCGTGCGCAGGAGTTCGATGAGCTCGATGATTCTCTTGGCGCTCTCGACGAGCTTCTCGGCCAGCTCGTCCAAGGTCTCGGGGTCGCATCCGCAGAAGATGTTCATGGACCGACCGTAGGCAGCCGAACGACTCGTCGACCGCCGCGCGGTCTCCATTGTGGACGCAGCCGCGTTGGGGAGGAACGATCCCGGCCGAGTGATCAGCCCGGCCGGGACGACCTTCTCAGACCACGATGTTCACGATCTTCGGCGCCCGCACGATGACCTTGCGGATCGGCCGGCCGGCGATGACCTCCTGGACCCGGTCCCCGGCCATGACCAGCGCCTCGAGGTCGGACTCGGAGATCTCCGGGTCCACCTCGAGCTTGTGGCGCACCTTGCCGCCGACCTGGACCACGCACGTGATCGCGTCGGCCTTGACCAGCTCCGGGTCTGCCACCGGGTACGGTGCCCGCGAGATGGTGCCCTCGTGGCCGAGGCGAGCCCACAGCTCCTCGGCCAGGTGGGGGGCCAAGGGGGCGACCATCAGCACCAGCGGTTCGACGGCCTCTCGGGGTGTGGCCCCCGTCCCGGTCAGGCCCTTCGTGAGGTGGTTGACCAGCTCGATCAGCTTCGCGACCGCGGTATTGAAGTGCATCTGGGCCATGTCGCGACTGACCCCGTCGATGGTGCGGTGGACGGCCTTGCGGGTGGGCAGGTCGGCCGGCTCCACGGAGACGGTCAGTGCTCCGGTCTCCTCGTCGACCATGAGCCGCCACAGGCGCTGCAGGAATCGGTGCGAGCCGACCACCGCGCGCGTCTCCCACGGCCGAGAGAGGTCCAGCGGGCCCATCGACATCTCGTACACCCGCAGCGTGTCGGCGCCGTAGTCGCGATACATGTCGTCCGGCGCCACCGCGTTCTTCAGCGACTTGCCCATCTTCCCGTACTCCTGGGTGACGGGCTCGCCCTGATAGGTGAAGGTGCCGTCCTCCTCGGCGACGACCTCCTCGGCCGGGACGTACACGCCTCGGGAATCGGTGTAGGCGTAGGCCTGGATGTAGCCCTGGTTGAACAGCCGGTGGTAGGGCTCCTGGCTGGAGACGACGCCGCGGTCGAACAGCACCTTGTGCCAGAAGCGCGCGTAGAGCAGGTGGAGCACCGCGTGCTCCTGCCCGCCGACGTAGAGGTCCACGCCGCCGACCTCGCCCTCCGCGCGGGGGCCCAGCCAGTACTCCTCGTTCTCGCGGCGCACCAGGGACTCGTCCTCGGTGGGGTCGATGTAGCGCAGGTGATACCAGGACGAGCCGGCCCACTGCGGCATCGTGTTGGTCTCGCGCAGGTAGCGCTTGGGGCCCTCGCCGAGGTCCAGCTCGACCTCGGCCCAGTCCCTGGCGCGGGACAGCGGGGTCTGCGGCTCGGTGTCGCCGTCGTGGGGATCGAAGGTCTTGGGGGAGAAGTCCGCGACCTCGGGCAGGTCCACGGGCAGCATGGAATCCGGCAGCGGGATCGGCACGTCCGGATGGTCCGGGTCGTAGACCACCGGGAACGGCTCGCCCCAGTAGCGCTGGCGCGAGAACAGCCAGTCCCGCAGACGGTAGGTGGTACGCGCGGTGCCGAAGCCCTTCTCGGCGGCGAACGCGGTGGCGCGTTCGGCGGCCTCGGCGGGGGAGAGGCCGTTGAGGTCCAGCTCCGCACTGGCGGAGTTGATCTTCTCGCCGTCCCCGGTCCAGGCCCCGCCCTCGAAATCGGCGGGCGGCCGCACGGTACGGATGACGGGCAGCTCGAACGTGGCCGCGAAATCGAAGTCGCGCTCGTCCTCGGCGGGAACGGCCATGATGGCACCGGTCCCGTATCCGGTCAGCACGTAGTCGGCAGTGAACACCGGCAGTTCGCGCCCGTCCAGCGGGTTGGTGGCGGTCAGGCCCGTGAACACGCCCGTCTTCTCGCGGTTCTCGGCGGTGCGCTCCTCCTCGCCGAGGGCAGCGGCTCGTGCGCGGTACGACTCGACGGCCTCGCGCGGCGTCGCGGCCTCGCCCTTCCAGGCCTCGGGGATGCCCTCGGGCCACTGCGCCGGGAGGGCCGAGGAATCCTCCAGCAGCGAATGCTCGGGGGAGAGGACGCAGAAGGTGGCGCCGAAGAGGGTGTCGGCCCGCGTGGTGAAGACGTCGAACGTCGGGTCCTCGTGGCCTGTCAGCCCTGCCACCGGGAACGTGATCTGCGCGCCCTGGCTGCGACCGATCCAGTTGCGCTGCATGGTACGGATCGACTCGGGCCAGTCGACCCGCTCCAGGTCGTCCAGCAGGCGGTCGGCGTAGGCGGTGATGCGCATGTTCCACTGGCGCAGGCGGCGACGGAACACCGGGAAGTTGCCCCGCTCCGAGCGGCCCTCGGCGGTGACCTCCTCATTGGCCAGCACGGTGCCCAGGCCGGGGCACCAGTTCACCGGCGTCTCGGAGATGTAGGCCAGCCGGAAGGCGTGGGCCAGCTCGTCGATCTCCGCGTCGCTCGCGGCGGTGACGTCGGCAGTGCTGCGACCGATCCAGGCGGCGGGCAGTTCGATGTCCTGACGCTCGGCGAGGGCGAACGGGTCCACGGTGCCGGCTCGCAGCTCGTCGCGCAGCTCCGCGATCGGGCGCGCCTTCCCGGTGATGCCGTCCACGTTCGGGGACTCGGGGTCGTACCAGGAGTCGAAGATGCGCAGGAAGATCCACTGCGTCCACTTCACGAACTCGGGGTCGGTGGTGGCCAGCGAGCGCCGCGGGTCGTGGGACAGCCCCAGCCGGTGCAGTTGACGACGCATGTTCGCCACGTTCGCCTCGGTGGTGGTGCGCGGGTGCGTGCCGGTCTGGACCGCGTACTGCTCGGCGGGCAGGCCGAACGCGTCATACCCCATCGTGTACAGCACGTTCTTGCCGAGCATGCGCTGATGCCGCGCGGTCACGTCGGTCGCGATGTACCCCAGCGGGTGCCCCACGTGCAGCCCCGACCCCGAGGGGTAGGGGAACATGTCCATGATGTAGAGCTTCTCCGCCGACCCCGCGGAGGCGGCCTGGTCGAGCGAGGCGGCCTCGCCGCGCAGCGCGCCGACGGGATTGTCGGCATGGAACGTGCCGTCCTCGTCCCAGCGCTGCTGCCAGCGCTCCTCGATCTCGTCCGCCACCGCGGCGGTGTAACGGTACGGGGCCTCGCTCATGGGGAACTTCCTTCGGAATCGAAGCGGCCGATGCCGCCGGGCGTCTCGTGACATGAAAAAACCCCCGCGCAGGCGAGGGTTGCCGCGTCGGTGCCCGCGCCGCGGGACCGATCCGCCGCGCGGGCGGTGGCCTGGGCAGGCGTTCTCCGACGCGGCTATCTAAGCAGCAGACGTTGAGCCACGTGGCCATGGTAACGCGCCCCGGGACGAAACAAGTCAGCCCGTCCCGGGGCGCAGATCCGATTCGATCTCTCAGACGTCCGCCGAGGAGAAGTTGGGATCGGGCTCGCCGAAGCCCTTGGGAAGAGAGATCGGGCAGAACTGCTGCAACGTCGGGTCCACGTAGCGCTGCGCCTCGGACACGAGGTTCTCCGGGGTCTCCGACTGCTGGTTGAGACTGCCCTGCATGGTCATCATGGCGTCCCACAGCTTCGTCCCGACCGGTAGCGGTGGCCGCGACAGGGCTACTGCCGCGAGCTCGACGAAGAAGGAGATGTCCTGGTTCCACCCCTCGGGATCCCGAATCGTCTCGATGTTCGTAGGGATGCGACTGATCTGCGGCATCAAGATCCGCTGGCCTTCGTAGCCTGCGTAGAACTTCATGAAATCCCAGGCGGGCTTCGACATGCTCGAACCCTTGGGCATCGCCAGGGCGAAACCGCCCGCCCAGGTGAAGGGATCGTCGCCCTCGTTCGGCACCGGCAGGTGGGTGACCGCGTAGTTCATGTCAGGCTTGTAGTCGGCCTGGCCCTGGATGCCCCAGGGTCCGGTTATCTGGAACAACTGCCGGCCCGAGAAGAACGACGTCTGCGTGGGCGGGGCGTTGGGTGGCTGATAAGTGGCCTTGAAGGCGTCCATCCTCGGGAAGTCCAGCCGGTCGATCCAACCCGCGTACATCTTCGCGACTTCGAGCATCTCGGGGGAGTCCAAGAGCATCTTGCAGTTCGCGTTGTCGAAGAACGAGACGCCGTGGGCCATCGCCCACATCAGCAGCGAAGCCTGATCATCCCAGGGAATCCACGTCACTCGCTCATACGTGCCGCGCTCGTCCTGGACATTGACCTTGTCGTTGATCTCCCACAGCTGCTCGAAACTTATCGGACCGTTCGCCGGGTCCAGCAGGGCCCGGTCGACCCCGGCTTCGTCGGCCAGGTCTGTGTTCACATACATGGCACGGGTGTCCGTGTCCATCGGTAGTCCGAAGTACTGGCCGTCGTAGAACAGCTCGTCGGTGGCGAACTTGACCCAGCCGGACATGAACTCCTCGGCGCTGACTCCTTCGTGCTCCTCGATGAGGGCGTCAATAGGCTCGAGCAGACCGAGGGACGCGAACTGTGCGCCGTTGAAGCGGTCCATGAAGTACAGGTCCGGCCCAGTGCGTCCGCGTACGGCCGTGATCACGCTTGAGGCGTCACCTTGCCCATTTGATGGGACCTGCGAGACCTCGATCGTCACGTCCGGGTTCTGTTCACTGAATGCCTCGATGACCTGCGCCTCCTTCTCGGCATCGGAGGCCCAGATGCCCCAGAGCCGCACCGTGTTCGGATCACGATCCTCACCGACGGGACGACTCGAGCAGCTCACGATCGAGCCGCCGGCGATGGAGACGCTCGCGCCTGCGCCGAGAGCGCGCAGCAGAGTTCTGCGATTGATCACTTGAAACCTCCGAGGGTGATGCCGCTGATGAAGTAGCGCTGGAATATGAAGAACAGGATTACCAGTGGCAGCAACACCAGGAAGGATGCCGCCATCAGCAGGTTGAACTGGATATCCTGAGCATTGACGGAACGGAAAACTTCCATACCGATGGAGAGCGTCTGCTTCTCTTCGTCCTGCAGGTAGATGAGCGGGCCCATGAAGTCGTTCCAGGTGCCCACGGCCGCGAAGATCGCGATCACGGTCACCGCGGGACGTGCCGTGGGGAAAACGATCCTCCAGGCAATCGACCATTCGCTCGCCCCGTCCACCCGGGCGGCGTCGAGCATGTCGCGTGGGGTCTGGAGCAGGAACTGCCGAAGCAGGAAGGTGAAGAAGCCACCAGCGAACAAGGCTGGCGCGATCAATGGCGTGAAGGTATTCACGGCGCCCAGCGCGGCCCACATGTCGAACATCGGGATCAGCGTCACCGGGAAGGGCAAGAACAGCGTGGCCAGCACGATGAAGAAGACGCGGTTACGGCCCGGCCAGTCGATGCAGGCGAAGCCGTAGGCGACGATGAAGTTCGATACCACGCTGAAGACCACGACGCTGATCGTGATGATCGCGGAGTTGCGGAAGAACAACCAGAAAGGCATCACCGTGACGGCGTCTGCGAAGTTCTCCCAGTGGATCTCGCGCGGGAAGAGGGTGGGCGGGAACTGAGCAAGTTCCTCCGGCGACTTCAGAGCCGAGATGACCATCCAGTACAGCGGGAGTGAGAAGAGGGCAAGGACCGCCACAATAACCAGGCGGGATATCCACGCGCTGGCCGGGCTCTGGCGTGAGCCGTCGGGATTGCGTCCGAAGTTCGAACGGGTCCGGAGTTTGGGAGCGTTGCCGAGGTTGCGGCTGCTCGTGTTCACAGTGTCGATAGCCATGGGGTTCTCCTGTTCCTCAACCGGCCGAGACGTCGTAGTTCACGAACCGGCGGGAGAGCCAGTAGATGAGTCCCGCCAAGAGCATTCCGAACAGGAAAAGCAGGACGGCCAGCGCCGACGCGAACCCGAGCTGCCCGTAGCCGAATGCGTTACGGTACAGATACAGCATGTAGAACAGGGTCGAGTTGTCTGGCCCACCATCGGTCATGATGTACGCCTCGGTGAACACCATCATTGCTCCCGAAACCCCCGTGATCAGATTGAACAGAATAGTCGGAGTCAACAGCGGCACTGTAATCCACAGGAATTGGCGGAACCGTGAGGCTCCATCGATGCGGGCGGCCTCGTACAGGGTCGCGGGAATGTTCCGCAGGCCCGCGAGATAGATCAGAGCCGCGTTCCCGGCGCCGAACTGCGCCATGAGGATGATGACGAGCTTTGCGGTGCTCGGCTCGCCGAGCAGGTTCGTGTCGGGCATTCCGAACAGGGACAGTATCCGGTTGACTACGCCGTACTGCGGATTCACGAACACGATAAAGATGAACGACATCGCGAACATTGGGATCAGTGAAGGCAGGTACAGCAGTGTGCGATATACCGCGACCTCGCGCACGTTCCGGTTCATTGCCAGCGCCAGGAGCAGGGCGACCACGAGTCCGAGTGGCACGGCTATCAACATGAAATAGACCGTGTTGCCGACCGCTGTGTGCACGAGCGGATCGGCGAAGGCCGAGACGTAATTTTGCAATCCGATGAAAGTTGGGGCTTTCATGCCCGAGTACTGTGTCAGGCTGATCGCGAACGAGTAGACCAGCGGATAGATCACGAAGACGCTGACTCCGATGATCCAGGGGGAGATGAATAGCAGCCCCATACGGAGGTTGCGTTTGTCCCGGTGTGTGAGCTTCCGCTTGGCTGGTTTACTACCGGGCCCTGATGGGGTCGGCAGCCCGCCGTGCGGGGTGAGGTCGGCAGAGGGGCCCGCCCCTGCGGCACCGGTGCCGGGGGCCCCTGCTGCGACGGCATTGCTCGCGCTCATCGCTCTCCCTTCGGATATTCGCCGCACCTCCATCGGTGCGGTGATACGCACCGCACCTGCAGCGATGCGGCGATATTCGCCGCGCCGTCGTCGGCGCGGCGACCGGGGAACGGCAGGCATCGGTGCCTTCGCGGTCACACTGGGAGGAGGGACCACGTCGTTCCTGTGAGGTAGGTTACTCACACCGATGGACTAATGCAACGGCATCCGCGTGGGAGCGTGAGAGATGCCGGGGAGGAGCATCATGCGCGGGTCGTCGATGTCCGATATCGGAGAGTTCAACGAGAGGCTGGTGCTGCAGACCATCCGCAGCGCTCCGGACGGTGTGGGGCAGGCGGAGGTGGTGCGGCGCAGCCGGCTCTCCCGCCAGGCCGTCTCGCTGATCACCCGCCGCCTGGTGGCCGAGGGGATGATCGAACAGGCAGGTCGTCGGATCTCCGGGCCCGGCAAGCCGCATACCCTGCTGCGCGTGGTCGCCGACGCCCGCCTGGCCGTCGGGGTGCACCTCGACCCCGCTCACATCAGCGTCGTCGTCTGCGACCTCGCCGCCCGGCCGGTGGCCCGGGCCACCCTCGCCCCGCCGACCGAGGAGCCGGAGGCCGATATCGATCGCATCGCGGCCGCGATCGCCGAGCTGTGCCGTGAGCTCGGTGCGTCCTCGCCGCAGCTGGGCGAGGAGTTGCCGGACCAGCCGATCCGCCGCCGTCTGCTGGGCATCGGGATCGCCGCCCCCGCCGGACTCGACGCCGCCGCCGGGATCCTGCGCAACCCGCCCTGGATGCCGGGTTGGCGCGACGTCCCCGTGGTCGACGCCCTCAGCGCCGTGACCGGCCTGCCGGCGCTCCTGGACAAGGACACCAATGCCGCCCTGACGGGGGAGATCTGGTCGCGTCACCTCGGCGGCTCCGAGACGGTGGTCTACGTGTACGTCGGCCACGGCGTGGGTTCCGCGGTCAGTGCGAACGGCCAGGTCCACCGCGGCGGAAGCACACAGGCCGGCGAGATCGGGCATCTGCCCACCGGTCGCGCCGACGAGGTGTGCTCCTGTGGACGCCACGGCTGCCTGAGCGTGTACACCGACGCCGACCGGCTGCTCAGCCGTGCCCGGGACGCCGGGATCGAGCTGCCCGACGGGGCGGGCACCACTGCCATGATCGATGCCCTCGCCGCCGCCGCGGACGAGGGGCGGAGCGCAGCGAGGGAGATCATCTCCCTCCATGGCACGGCTCTGGGGGAGGCGCTGACCGTTCTCGCGGGGATCCACGACCCGCAGCGGATCATCATCGGCGGGCCCACCTGGCCCGCGCTGCGGTCCGTCGCCGAGCCGTCCCTCCGCGAGGCCCTCGGGGAATGGGTGGCCGACGGCCGAGCCGTGCTCGAGTGCTCGCACCTCAGCGACGACGTCGGCGCCATCGGTGCGGCGAGCCTGTTCCTGGAGCGGGAGCTCGCGCCCGGGACCGGAGCCTCGGCCTCGGGGCAGGTCGGAGGCGGATCCGGGCTCGCCGTCGCGGCGGCGCGGTGAGGCAGAGACGCCCCCTCGAGGGCGGGCCAGGCCACGGAGTACGACCGGCCCGGACTCAGACCCCGAGCAGTCCGGAGATCAGCAGCAGCACCAGCACGGTGCCGATGGTGGTGATCAGCACCGTGTCCCGGGCGAGGTTCTCCGCCGCCCGGTAGCGCGCGGCGGCGACGAACACGTTCTGCGCCGTCGGCAGAGCGGCCATGACTACGACCTCGTACAGCGAATGCCCGCTGAGCCCGAACAGCAGACCCACCCCGAGCGCGATCACGGGCATCACCAGCAGCTTGGCGCTCGAGGCGACGGCGATCAGCCCGCGGTAGCCGTCGTCCTTGGCCAGCGGCGTCGAGCCGTGCAGGGACAGGCCGTAGGCCAGCAGCATCGCGGGGATCGCCATGTCGGCCAGCGACTGGACGGGCTCGAGCACCACCGCGGGGACGTCCACCCCGGCAAGGGCGAGCACCATGCCGAGGGCGCCGGCGACGATGACGGGATTGGCGCCGATGGTGCGCGCCACGCCGGCGGGTCCGAGCGACGTCTTCTGCGTGACCTGGTGGAGGACGAAGAGGTACAGCGGGTTGTAGACCGCCTGCTGGAAGAGGATCACCGGCAGCGCGTGGGAGATGTCTCCGAGCACGTAGGCGGCGATCGGGAAGCCCATGTTCGCGCCGTTGACCACGGACCCGCTGATCGCGGTGACCACGAGCTCTGCCCCGCGCCGCTTCGTCAGCAGCCGCACCGCCAGCAGCAGCAGCGCGCCGGTGCTGAGGCCCGCTATCCCGGCGACTGCCATGGGGATCGAGAGGATGTCGCGCACGTCGGACTCCAGGAGGCCGACGAGGACCAGGGCGGGGGAGGCGAGGAAGAACGTGGCTCGGTTGAGCACATAGCGACCGTGCGGGCCCAGCACACCGGTCCGCCCGGTCACCCAGCCCACGCCGATGAGGGACCAGACGATGAAGAATCCGGCCAGGACCCCGCTCACGGCTCGGTGCGGGGCAGTGGCGTCGTCATCTGGCCGATCCTAGAGCGCCGGGACGGCCGGGGCTCGCCGCGTCCGCAGGGCGGGCGGGACGGATGTCGGCGCGGCGGGTCGCTGACAGCCGGTCGCCAGCAGCCGGACACTGCCACCGGCCGGACGGGCAGCCGGTGACGGCAGGCGGACGGCTCGGCAGGGTCAGCGGATGCCGCTGGATTCGCGGCCGGAGATCTGGTCGGGCATCCCCGGGACGGGCTGGGCGGCGTCGTCCCCGGTGGCGACGATGCGGTTGCTCTCGTCCACGTGCACCACGTGCGGATGGTGGGCGGAGACCTCGGCCGCCTCGAACTGCCCGTAGGCCATGATGATCACCAGGTCGCCGGGAGAGACCAGATGGGCCGCGGCGCCGTTGATGCCGATCACGCCGCTGCCGCGCTCGCCCTCGATGACATAGGTGGTCAGGCGCTGACCATTGGTGATATCAGCGATGGTGACCTGTTCGTGCTCGACGAGACCGGCGGCCTCGACGAGATCGGGGTCGATTGTCACCGAGCCCACGTAGTGCAGGTCTGCCTGCGTGACGGTGGCCCGGTGGATCTTCGAGGTCAACAGAGTGCGGTACATCGCCTATAAGTCTTCCACGGACCGCCCGTGCGCGATGATGGTGGGGTCCGTTTCGTCAGGAGGATCACCATGCCCAAGGCCCGTCGCCGCTCCACCCACAGCTCGGAGCGTTTCGAGGACATGGCCCTGCCCGAGGAGCTGATCGGTGTGCTCGCTGATCAGGGCCTTCAGCGCGCCTTCGAGATCCAGTCCGCCATCCTGCCCGATGCGCTCGCCGGGCGGGACGTCCTGGCCCGCGCGGAGACCGGTTCGGGCAAGACGCTGGCCTTCACCCTCGCCATGACCTCCCGGTTCCGCGGCCGCAAGGTGCACCGCAAGCGTCCCCTCGGGGTCGTGCTGGTGCCCACGCGCGAGCTCGCCGTCCAGGTCGTCGACACCATCCATCCCTACGCTCGTGCGGTCGGGATCAAGGCGCAGCTGGTCGCGGGCGGCATGAACATCGAGAAGCAGGCCGACGCGGTGGCCCGCGGCGTGGAGATCATCGTCGCCACCCCGGGTCGGCTGATCGATCTCGCCGAGCGCGGGGCCCTGCAGCTGGACCTGGTGGAGTCCACTGTCATCGACGAGGCCGACCACATGGCCGATCTGGGCTTCCTGCCCGATGTCGCCGACATCCTCGCGGCCATCCCCATGGGGACCCAGAAGATGCTCTTCTCCGCCACCCTGGACGGGCAGGTGGAGGATCTCGTCGATACGTTCCTGGTCGATCCCGTCAGCCACGAGACCGTCCCGGTCGCCGCGGCAGTGACCACCATGGACCACCACGTGCTGGCCATCGAACCTTCCGCCAAGCGTGCGGTCACCGCATGGCTCGGCGCCCGCGAAGGGCGCACGCTGATGTTCACCCGCACCCAGCTCGGCGCGGAGCGCGTGGCACAGGAGCTGGTCGAGGTCGGCGTCCGCGCCGCGGCTCTGCACGGCAACAAGCAGCAGGGGCTGCGCACCAACGTCCTGGCCGGGTTCCGTCAGGGTGCCTATCCCGTGCTGGTGGCGACAGACGTCGCCGCCCGGGGTCTGCACATCGATGACGTGAGCATGGTCGTCCACGTCGATCCCTCCGCCGACGTCAAGGAGTACGTGCACCGTTCGGGCCGCACCGCCCGTGCCGGCGCCGCGGGAACCGTCGTCACCCTCGCCCTGCCGCACCAGACCCGCTCGACCCGGCGGATCGTCGAGGAGGCGGAGGTCGAGGCCACCTGGGCCGAGGTCGCCGAGGCCGAGGATCCGGCCCTGGAGCAGCTCGGGGCGCGTGCTCCCAGCGGTGAGCCCGCCGAGGACCCCGCGCAGGTGAAGTACAAGGGCGCGCCGCGCAAGCTCGACATCAAGCGCACCAGCGGGGCCGACGCCCGCCGCGCCGAGGAGCGCCGGGCCAATGAGGAACGGCGTGCCTCCTGGGAGGAGGACGAGGAGCCTCCTCGCGGTGGCAAGGGCCGCGGCCGGCAGGGCCAGGGTGCCCGTGGCCAGGGTTCCCGGAGCCAGGGTGCTCGAGGCCGGAGCGGCGGCAAGAGTGCCGGCGGCCGGGCCAGCACCGGTAAGGGCGGCGCTCGCGGCCGTTCCGGTGCGCCGTCCCGCAGTCCCCGCAAGCGCGGCAAGCCATGAGCATCAGCACGTTCGACCTGTTCAAGATCGGGATCGGGCCTTCGAGCTCCCACACCGTCGGCCCGATGCGCGCGGCGGCGCAGTTCGCCCGCGAGACCCTCCAGGATCCGGTGATCGCGCCCCATGTCGCGGACGTCGCGGTCCACCTCTACGGCTCCCTCGCCGCCACCGGCGTCGGCCACGGCACCCTGGACGCCGTGGTGATGGGCCTCGAGGGCGCAGATCCCGAGACGGTGGACCCGATCGCCGGGCGCGAACGGGTGGCCCACATCGAGGCGGGCGACGGCTTGCTGCTGGATGGGACGTTGCCGGTCAGCCTGCGTCCCTCCTCGATCCAGCTGCATCCGCTCACTGTGCTTCCGCAGCACTCCAACGGCATGGTCTTCATCGCCCTGGACGCGCTCGGCGAGGAGCTGGTGCGCCGGCCGATGTTCTCCGTCGGCGGCGGGTTCGTCGTCGAGGAGGCCGATATGGAGCAGTCCATCGCCGAGGTCGCCGCCGAGGGCGAGGGCACGGCGGTCTTCACCACCGGCGACGAGTTGCTGCGCGTGTGCGAGGACCGCGGCATCTCCGTCTCCGAGGCGATGCTGCTGCGGGAGCGGCAGTGGCGCGGCGACGAGGAGATCCGCGCCGGCATCCTGGCGATCTGGCACGCCATGGAGGAGAGCATCCAACGGGGGACACGCACCGGCGGCACCCTGCCCGGCGGGCTCGACGTCAAGCGCCGCGCGGCCTCCTGGTACGACTCCCTCAGCGCCGAGGACCCCACGCGGCTGCCGATGAATGCCTTCGAGTGGGTCTCCCTGGCCGCGCTCGCCGTGAACGAGGAGAACGCCGCGGGCGGCCGTGTGGTCACCGCCCCGACCAACGGCGCCGCCGGCATCATCCCGGCCGTGCTGTTCTTCGCCACCACCTACATCGAGGGCGTCGATCCCGACGAGGTCGCGGTGCGGTTCCTGCTGACCGCCGGCGCGATCGGCTCGCTGTACAAGGAGCACGCCTCGATCTCCGGCGCCGAGGTCGGCTGCCAGGGCGAGGTCGGCTCGGCCTGCTCGATGGCAGCGGCAGCCCTGTGCGAGGCGATGGGCGGCAAGCCCGCCCAGGTCGAGAACGCCGCCGAGATCGCCATGGAGCACAATCTCGGCCTCACCTGCGACCCCGTCGGCGGACTGGTGCAGGTCCCCTGCATCGAGCGCAATGCGATGGCCGCGGTCAAGGCGATCACCGCAGCGCGATTCGCGCTGCGCGGGACCGGGGAGCACTTCGTCTCGCTGGACACCGTCATCGAGACCATGCGCCGCACGGGCAAGGACATGAGCGAGCGCTACAAGGAGACCGCGATGGGCGGGCTCGCGGTCACCGCAGTCCCGGTCAGCGTCCCGGACTGCTGAGGCGCCCCGGGCCCGCCTCTCCGGGTCCCGGACGGTGCGCGTGACGTGGGTCTCCTGCGATACGGTGGGGGCGTCCATTCCGCCCCGGAACCGGGGCCCGTGTAGCAGGAGCGCTGATGTCTGACGACGCCGTCACCGGGATCGAGAATCTCTCGCAGGAGACCCGCACGTTCTCCCCGTCCTCCGAGTTCGTCCAGAACGCCGTGGCCCGTCCCTCGCTCTACCAGGAGGCCGAGCGCGACCGGCTCGCCTTCTGGCGCACCCGGGCCGGCCTGCTGAGCTGGAAGACGCCCTTCACCGAGACCCTCGACTGGTCCAACCCCCCGTTCGCCCGGTGGTTCGCCGACGGCACCCTGAACGCCGCCTACAACTGCGTGGACCGCCACGTCGAGTCCGGCCACGGCGATCAGGCCGCGATCCTGGCCGAGTACGAGGACGGATCGGACGCCACCTTCACCTACGCCCAGGTCAAGGACGAGATCTCCCGGATGGCGAACGTCCTGACCGATCTCGGTGTCAAGACCGGCGACCGCGTCGCCATCTACCTCCCGATGGTCCCGGAGGCGGCGTTCGCCATGCTCGCCTGCGCCCGCATCGGGGCCCCGCACTCGGTCGTGTTCGGCGGCTTCAGCGCCGACGCCCTGCGCTCGCGCATCGAGGACGCCGAGGCACGGGTCGTCATCACCGCCGACGGGCAGAACCGTCGCGGCAAGCAGCTGCCCCTGAAGCCCGCCGTGGACGAGGCGCTCGCCGGTGGCGCCGAGTCCGTCGAGAAGGTCCTGGTGGTCCGCCGCACCGGCGGCGACGTCGAGTGGACCGAGGGGCGCGACGTGTGGTGGCACGAGGCGCGGGAGAACGCCTCCACCGAGCACGAGCCCGTGTGGGTCGAGGCCGAGCACCCGCTGTTCATCCTCTACACCTCCGGCACCACCGGGAAGCCCAAGGGCATCGTCCACAGCACCGGCGGCTACCTCACCCAGGCCGCCTACACCCACCGCAACGTCTTCGACCTCAAGCCGTCCTCGGACGTCTACTGGTGCACGGCCGACGTCGGCTGGGTCACCGGGCACACCTACGTGGTCTACGGCCCGATGGCCAACCGCGCCACCCAGGTGATCTACGAGGGCACCCCCGACACCCCGCACCAGGGCCGTTGGTGGGAGATCGTCGAGAAGCACAAGGTCTCCCTGTTCTATTCCTCGCCCACCGCGATCCGCACCGCCATGAAGTGGGGCGAGGAGATCCCCGGCAGGTTCGACCTCTCCTCGCTGCGCGTGCTCGGCAGCGTCGGCGAGGCCATCAACCCCGAGGCCTGGATGTGGTACCGCCGCGTCATCGGCGGGGACCGCTGCCCGATCGTGGACACCTGGTGGCAGACGGAGACCGGCGGCATCATGATCTCCCCGCTGCCGGGCATCACGGCCACCAAGCCGGGATCCGCGCAGACCCCGCTGCCCGGCATCAGCGCCGACGTGGTCAACGACGCCGGCGAGTCCGTCGAGAACGGCAAGGGCGGATATCTGGTCCTGGATCAGCCGTGGCCGGGGATGCTCCGCGGCATCTGGGGCGACCCGGAGCGCTTCAAGGAGACCTACTGGTCCCGCTTCGAGGGGCTCTACTTCGCCGGTGACGGCGCCAAGCGGGACGAGGACGGCGACATCTGGCTGCTGGGCCGCGTGGACGATGTCATGAACATCTCCGGGCACCGTCTGTCCACCATGGAGATCGAGTCCGCGCTGGTCAGCCACGACTGGGTCGCCGAGGCGGCGGTGGTCGGGGCCGACGACGAGACCACCGGACAGGCCGTGGTCGCCTTCGTGATCCTGCGCTCCGGCCATGACGACGCGGTCGCCGAGGAGGGCGGCAAGGATCAGGTCATCGAGACCCTGCGCGCCCACGTGGGCAAGGAGATCGGTCCGATCGCCAAGCCCAAGAAGATCCTCCTGGTCACCGAGCTGCCCAAGACCCGGTCCGGCAAGATCATGCGCCGCCTGCTGCGCGATGTGGCCGAGAACCGCACCGTGGGGGATACCCAGACCCTCGCCGACGCCTCCGTCATGGACCTCATCCAGCAGGGGATGAGCGGCAAGAGCTGATCCCGGGCCTGCGTCGCAGCGTCTCTCGGCGGGTGACGGCGGGGCGCCGTGTACCTCGAAGCGGGTCACGGCGACGTCGCTGTCCCTCACCGCGTCACGGTGACGTCGCCGAGGTCCGAGACGACGGTGAGCGTGCCGACCAGCGGACCGTCGGCGCGGGTCAGGCTCGGGTCCACCCGGGCGTCGCCGGTATCCGCCCGGGCGTCGACGGCCCAGCGCCCGGTGCCGGGAGCCGCGACGTCTGCGGAGCCGACATCGGTGTGGACGTCCACGTCGCTCTCGGCGCCGGAGGGCAGCCGCAGATCGATGTCGCCCACGGAGCTGGAGAGGCCGATCGTCTCGGGGGCGGTGCCCTCCAGCTCGATGTCGATCCCGCCGACGTCGGAGCTGACGTCGAGCCCGCCCGGTGCGCTGACGGGGGAGAGGCGGACCTCTCCGACCTGCGACGAGATGGTCATGGCGGAGTAGTCGCCGTCGGCGCGGATGTCACCCACCGATGAGATGATGTCCACAGCGAGCCGATGCGCCTCGGGCACGATGACGAGCACGTCGCGCACGTCGTGCTTCCACGGCACCGAGCTGAACTGTTCGGGCTGGCGCACGTCGAGGACGGGGGCGTCGGCCGGTCCCTGCTGGTCGATCCGGGCACGGACCAGCGAATCGGCCGGCGGGAGCTCGGTGGCTCCGTTCTCGACCAGCGCCACCGAGACCTGATCGGCATCCGCCGACCGCAGGACGCGGACGTCGGCTATGCGCGAGCTCAGCGAGAGCGAGCTCGGTTCTCCGAGGTGCGTGGTGGCGGGCACGTCGTCGTAGCCGCGAGCGATGGTCCACTGGGTGATCGACATGGCGGCCAGGCCCAGCACCATCAGTGCCACGAATGCCGCGCCGAGCAGTGTGATCAGCAGACGCCACGGACGGTCGTCCTCGGGGGCGGGGGAGAGGCGGCGCGCCGGTTCGACGGACGTGGTCGGCCTGGGTGCGTCGGGGCCGGAGCCGTGCGGTGACCCGCCGGCGAGGCCGGGGCCGGTCGGTGGGGCCTGCGGGGGCTGTGGGGTCTGAGTGCTGGTCATCATCTGTCCTCTGATTCGAGATAGCGCAGAACGGCCATGACCCGGCGGTTCTCCCCGTCGACCGGGGGCAGGTCGAGCTTGGTCAGCAGCGAGGAGATGTGCTTCTCGACGCTGCCGGCGGAGACGAACAGGGTGTCGGCGATCGCCTGGTTCGAGCGTCCCTGCGCCATCAGCGAGAGCACCTCGCGCTCGCGGGGGCTGAGGGCCTCGAGCGTGCGGCGTCGCCGGGAGCGGACGAAGATCTGCTGGACGACCTCGGGGTCCAGCCAGGTGCCGCCGTCCCCGACATCGGAGACGACGGCCAGGAAGTCCTCGACATCGGCGACGCGGTCCTTGAGCACGTAGCCGAGCCCGTGGGGCGAATCGGCGATGAGCTCCGAGGCGTAGCGCTCCTCGACGTACTGCGAGAGCACCAGCAGCGCCACCGCCTGGTCCTGCTGCCGGATCAGGGTCGCAGCGCGCACCCCTTCGTCGGTGAAGGTCGGCGGCATCCGCACGTCGATCACCGCCAGGTCCGGCTTGTGGTGGGAGACGGCGCTGAGCAGCGCCGTGGCATCGCCGACCGCCGCGACCACCTCGTGGCCGGCATCGGTGAGCAGGCGCTCGACCCCTGCGCGCAGCAGAACGGCATCATCGGCGATCACGATCCTCATCGCGGGGCCTCCTCGGTGGTGGTCGGGCCGGTCGCGGCCGGGATCCGGTGTCCGGGACCGACGGGGACGAGGGCCAGCAGCACCGTGCCGCCGCCGGCGGGACTGGTGACCTCGAGCCGGCCGCCGGTGGCACGCACCCGGTCGGTCAGGCCCGCGAGGCCGGTGGAGAGTCCGTCGCGGCGCACCTGGGCCCCGCCGCGGCCGTCGTCCTCGATCCGCACCCGCAGCACGTCCTGGCTGCGGGTGACGGACACGGTGGCATGTGCGGCCTCGGAGTGCTTGGCGATATTGGTCAGTGCTTCGGAGACCACGAAGTAGGCCACGGCCTCGCGCTCACGATCCAGGGCGGGGCCGGCCCCGCGGCCGAGGTCGACCTGCAGGTCGACGGGAACCGGTGAGCGGGCGGCGAGGGCGGACAGGGCGGCGTCCAGGCCCCGGTCCGTCAGCACCGCGGGGTGGATCCCGCGGGCCAGCTGGCGCAGGTCCGTCATGACGGCCTTCGCCTCGGAGTGGGCCTGTCCCACGAGGGCTTCGGCCCGGTCCGGATCGGAACGGACCGTGTTCTTGGCCATGCCCAGCGTCATGGCGAGACCCACCAGGCGCGGCTGGACGCCGTCGTGGAGATCGCGCTCGATGCGCAGCCGCTCCTGGGCGGCGGCATCGACCGCGCCCTGCCGGCGCTCGGCGAGCTCGGCCACCTGCTCGCGCAGATCGTCCTCGGAACCGGACACCAGTGCGCGGGACAGGCCCCGGTCCGCGAGGGCTCCGAGCACGAGGGTCACCGTGGACAGCACGAGGGTCGCCACGCAGATGAGCCCCAGGATCCACCGCGGGAGCCGGACCGAGCCCACCTCGAGCGGGCCGTGGCGCAGCGCGATGTCCCCGGCGGTCCATCCGGTCCACACCAGGAGGAGGAACAGCACGAAGAACGCGCCGGTGACGAGCATCGCCAGATGGTGATGGAGGACCCCGCGCCAGAAGGCCGCGCTGCCCAGCTCGAGCCAGCGGTCGTGGATCCACCCGGACGCCCCCGTGCGCCACGACCGGCGCCGTGCGGGCAGGATCACGGGTATCCGGTGGATCGCCACGGCCCTCCGGCGCTCCAGACGCACGGCGGCCTGCATCAGCAGCAGCCACGGGATCAGCAGCAGCAGGCCGGTGCCCATGGCGGGCAGCGAGCCGAGCCCGGTGAACAGCATCGTCAGGCTGATCCAGAACCAGGTGCAGAAGAGCAGGCCTCCGACGATCACGGAGGCGAGCGCCGCGAGGCTGAGCCGGGAGCGGCCGTCCGGAGGTGTCGTCGAGGTCTCGTCCATGGCACCGACAGTATTCGGGCCCGCGCCGAGTTCCCACAGGGGCGTCCTGCCGTTGTGGCGGGGGATAACCCCCGCCGGCCCCGTCCTCGCGTCTGCCTGTCGCACCGGCCGGTCCCGTCGCCAGGGCCGAGATGCGGTTCAATGGGGGTCATGAGCAGTGACGCGAACGATTCCGCCGATGAGACCGTCCAGCCCGAGAGCGATGCCGGGACACCGCCGCCCGAGGCGGGGGAGACCGGCCAGGTGATCGAGCACATCGACCACACGGCCTCTGAGATGGAGGAGAGCGGACAGTCCCGCGGGACCCTGCGGGACGTCGCGGATTCGCTCGGCGTCTCCAGCGCGGTCGCTCTGCGCGCCCTGCGCGGCTCCGAGGAGATCAAGCCCCAGATGATCCGGCGCGTCCACGAGGCCGCCGAACGGCTCCACTTCCCCCTCGAGGAGCTCAGCGAGGAGACCGACCACCGCGGCGTGGTGGCCGTGCTGGTCAACACGATGCGCAACACGTGGATCTCGGACCTGGTGCGGGCCATCCGCATCGAGCTGACCGCCACCGGACGCTCGGCCGTGGTCGTCCCCACGCGTCGCCGCGTGCCCGAGCACCCGGTCGCTGCGGACACCGACGCCATCGAGTCCCTGGTCGAGCTCGGGGTCGACGGGTTCCTCATGATCTCGGACCTGGCCGACATGGAGAGCGTGCTGAAGGCCACGGGCGATCGCCCCTTCGTCGGCATCGGATGCTCCCGCGAGTTCGTCGGCCAGATCGACACCGTCCGGATCGATGACGAGGTGGGCCAGGGCCTGCTGGTCGACCATCTGGTGGGTCTGGGCCACCGGGAGATCGCCCACGTCGGCGGCGTCGGCCCGGAGGTCGCCCGCGAACGGGCCGAGGCCTTCCGCGTGGCCATGGACCGGCACGGCCTCGGGGACGAGGCCCGCGTCGAGCCCGGAGACTTCACCGAGCAGGTCGGGCAGACGGCCGGGTCGATGCTGCTGCGCGGCAGCCGCGTACCCACGGCCGTCACCTGCGCCAACGACGTGACCGCGGTCGGCGTGCTCTCCGCAGCGCGCGAATACGGCTTCTCCGTGCCCGAGGACCTCGCCGTGGCCGGATACGGCAACACCTCGCTGGCCTCCTCCGGCGTCTCGCAGCTGACCAGCGTCGATCCCAACTCCGACCGGCTCGGCGCACTGGCCGCCCAGTTCCTCGTCGAACGCGTCTCCGGTCACGACGTCGAGCCACGGGACGTCGCCGTCGCCCCGGACGTCGTCGTGCGTCGGTCCACCTCGGCCGGTCCCCGCCCGGAGACCACCAAGCGCAAGCGGGTCTCGGTCGACTGACCTCACCCGCCGGCGCCCCCGCGCCGACTGCGAATCCCCTGACCCCTGCGATAGGCTCCGACCATGATCAACACCACGAACGATCCGAGCACGCCGCCCACCCAGCGGTCCATCGGTGAACTCGTCCAGTCCATCCGGGACGAGCTCCTCGGAGTCGTCCATCACGAGATCGACATCGCCAAGAAAGAGATCACCGCGATCCTGATCAAGGCGGCCATCATCGCCGCCTGCGCCGCGGTGCTGCTGTTCCTGCTGCTCTCCGCCTGGGTGATGCTGCTGTTCTTCGCGGCCACCGGGCTCGAGGCGCTGGGGCTGTCCTACTGGCTCTCCTTCCTGATCATCGCCGTGGTGTTCATCGTGCTCGCCGCCATCGCGGGTCTGATCGCGTTCCTGGTGTACAAGCGGATCAAGGCGCCCGAGACCACCATCGAGACCGCGCAGGGCGCGGTCGGTGCGGTCCAGGGCAAGCGCCGCCACAACGCCGTCTCCTACGACGACACCTTCGAGGAGCTCTACGGCAAGAAGGTCAGCTCCCGCACGGAGTGAGCCCCGGCGGATCCGTCGGATCCCATGGGGTCTCCGGGGCACCGGGTCGAGCGGTCCGACGCGATCGAGGGATCGGCCACGGTGCGGCGGGGCCGCGGGCTCCCGCAGGCGGCATTACCCTGGAGGACGTGACTCTCCACCTGCACGACACCGCCACCCGCACGACCGCGCCGCTGACCCCGGTGCGCGAGGGGACGGTGTCGCTGTACGTCTGCGGCCCCACCACGCAGGGCGCCCCGCATCTGGGCCATCTGCGCACGTTCGTCGCCTTCGACGTGCTGGTGCGCTGGCTCGAGCGCAGCGGGTACGACGTCACCCACATCCGCAACGTCACCGACATCGATGACAAGATCCTGGTGAAGTCCGCCGAGGCGGAGACACCCTGGTGGGCATGGTCGCTGCGCTTCGAGCGCGAGTTCCAGGACACCCTCGAGCGCATCGGCAACCGCCGTCCCACCTATGAGCCGCGCGCCACCGGCCACGTGCCCGAGATGATCGAGCTGATGCAGCGGCTCATCGAGCGCGGCCACGCCTACGCCGACGGCGAGGGATCGGTGTACTTCGATGTCGCCTCCCACGCCGGCTACGGCTCCCTGACCCGTCAGTCCCTCGAGGACATGCAGGACGCGGGGGAGGAGATGGAGCCCGGCAAGCGCGACCCCCGCGACTTCGCCCTGTGGAAGGCGGCGAAGCCGACGGAACCGGCCACCGCCTCCTGGGACACACCTTTCGGCCGCGGCCGCCCCGGCTGGCACCTCGAGTGCTCCGCCATGAGCCGCAAGTACCTCGGCGAGACGTTCGACATCCACGCCGGAGGGCTGGACCTGCGTTTCCCGCACCACGAGAACGAGCAGGCGCAGTCCCACGCCGCCGGCTACGGCTTCGCCCGGCGCTGGATGCATTCCGGGGTGCTGACCGTGGACGGGATGAAGATGGGCAAGAGCCTGGACAACTTCGTCACCGCGGCCCGTGCCCTGGCGGACCACCCCACTCCTGCTGTGCGCCTGGCCCTGGTCAGCGGCCACTACCGCGCGACCGTCGAGTACAACGCCACCGCGATGCAGGAAGCAGAAGTGGTCTGGGACCGCTTCTCCGCGACGGCCCGCCGCGCCGCCGAGCAGCTCGGCCAGGAGGAGCCGGCAGGCGCCGATGCCGATCTCGCTGCCGTCGAGCTGCCCGCCGAGTTCATCGCGGCGATGGACGACGACCTGGCCGTGCCGGAGGCCCTCGCCGTCATCCACCGTGAGCAGGCGGCCCTGAACACGCTTCTGGCCGGCGGAGGTGCGGCGGGAGAGATCGCTGCGGGCCTCGGGCGGCTGCGCGCGATGCTCGATGTGCTGGGCCTGGATCCGCTCTCGGCGCAATGGGCCGGCAGCCATGCCGGCTCGACCGCCGAGCACGAGGCACTGGACGCCTTGATCACCACCCAGCTGGCAGCCCGGGAGGCGGCCCGCGCCGAGAAGGACTGGGCCCGGGCGGACGCCCTGCGGGACGCGCTGAGCGCCGCCGGGATCCGCGTCGAGGACGGCCCCGACGGCGCGCGCTGGACGCTCGAGACCACGGACTGAGGAGACACACATGGCAGGCAACAGCTCGCGCCGCGGCGCGGTGCGCAAGGGCAAGAAGGGCCCGACCGTCGGTTCCGGCGGCGTGCGCCGCCGCGCGCTGGAAGGCAAGGGACCCACCCCGAAGGCCAAGGACCGCCCCGCTCACAAGGCGTTCGCCGGCTCCTCCAAGCCCGCCTCGGGATCCTCGAGCCGGCGCGGCGGTGCAGGAGGCAAGGGCGCGAAGAACCGCCCCGGCAGCGACCAGGTGGTGGGCCGCAATGCCGTGCTGGAGGCGCTGCAGGAGAACGTGCCCGCGACGCAGCTGACCGTGATGGTGCGTCTCGAGACGGATGAGCGGGTGCGCGAGATCATGCGCCTGGCCGCGGCCCAGGGCCTTCCGGTCGCCGAGGCGTCCCGGACCGATCTGGATCGGATGAGTGACAACGCCGTGCACCAGGGCGTCGCCCTGACGATCCCGCCGTACGAGTACGCCGACGTGGAGGAGCTGCTGCAGATCGCCGCCGAGGCGTTCGAACCGCCGCTGCTGGTGGCGCTGGACGGCATCACCGACCCCCGCAACCTCGGCGCGATCCTCCGCTCCGCGGATGCCTTCGGCGTCCACGGCGTGATCCTGCCCGAGCGGCGCAGCGCCTCCATGACCGCGAGCGTGTGGAAGGTGGCCGCCGGCGCCGCCGGGCGCGTGCGCGTCGCCCAGGTCACCAACCTCAACCGCACCCTCTCCTCGCTCAAGGAGCAGGGCGTGTTCGTGCTCGGCCTCGATGCCGGCGGGGACGTCACCACGCGGCAGCTCGAGCTCGGCACGCAGCCGGCGGCGCTGGTCGTCGGGGCCGAGGGCAAGGGGCTCTCCCGTCTCGCCCGGGAGACCAGCGATCAGGTGGTCTCGATCCCCATGGGCGGGGGCACGGAGTCGCTGAACGCGTCGGTCGCCGCAGCGATCGCGCTGTACGAGATCTCCGGAGTCCGGGAGGCACAGGGCCGCGCGTGAGCTGAGACGGTCAGGCAAGGCCGGCCGGCGGCGTCGGGCCGACGGGCTCTCCCGTCTCCGGCGCCGCGGACGGGGACGCCGGTCCCGCGGTGCGTACGGGCATGATCACGCGGGGAAGGACCAGCTGGATGACCGGGCCGAGCCCGATCGCGTAGGCGAGGGTTCCGACGCCCACGGGACCGCCGAGCGCCCAGCCGGCGGCCAGCACGGACGCCTCCAGCGCGATCCGGACGGGGCCGACGGGGCGGCGCAGACGCCGGCCCAGTCCCGTCATCACTCCGTCGCGCGGGCCCGGGCCCAGCTGCGCGCCGATGTAGACGGCGCCGCTGACGCCGTTGATCACCACGCCGGCGACCATCATCAGCACAGCGATGGGCAGGGTGGAGGCCGGGGGCAGGATCGCCATCCCGAGGTCGAGGCTCACGCCCACCCAGATGGAGTTGGCGATGGTGCCGATCCCCGGCTGCTCGCGCAGCGGGATCCATGCCAGCAGCAGCAGGAAGCTCACCGTGATGCTCACCGTGCCGACGCTGAGTCCGGCCCGCTCGGCGAGCGCGGTGTGCAGCACGTCCCATGGCGCCCCGCCGAGTCCCGAGCGCAGCAGCATGGCGAGGGAGAGGCCGAAGCCCGTCAGTCCCAGCATCATCTGGGCGAGGCGGAGCGGAAGTCGGTCCACGCGCAGCTGAGCGCGCAGCGAGAGGTTCGCCAGCGGGGAAGGGCCTGCCATGCTGCTGCTCGGCCTCTCAGCTGTCGAAGATCGGCAGGGCCGAGGTCTCGGTCGTCACCAGCGACTTCTCATCGGGACGGTGGATGAGCACGGTGAGGATGTAGTCCCGCACGGTCTCGTCGAGACTGACGTCCGTGCCGGCCTTCTCCGACAGGAACCACTTGTGCTCGAGCACCTCGTGGAAGAACTCCGGGGGCTCGAGCTTGGAGCGCATGGAACGCGGGATCGCGCGGACGACGGGCTCGTACTGCTGCTGCAGCCACTCGTGCGCGACGAACTCCTCCTCCTCGGCCTGCTGCTCGGTGGCCGCCCGGTACTGGTCCAGGTCGTTGAGCAGGCGCCGGGCCTGGTTCTCCTGGGCGTCGATGCCGGTCAGTCGCATCAGCCGGCGCGAGTGGTGGCCGGCGTCGACGACCTTCGGCTGGATCGACAGGGTGGTCCCGTCCAGGTCCGTGGTGATCTCGAGCTCTCCCACGTCGAAACCCAGCTGGTTGAGCTTCTCGATGCGGGCCGAGACGCGCCAGCGTTCGTCGGCCGAGAACCGTTCCCGGGCCGTCAGCGCCGACCACAGGCTGTCGTATCGCCGCAGGAGCTCATCGCCGATGGCGATCGGATCGGCCTCGGCATCGAACATCTCGCCCGCCTGGAGGTCCATCAGCTCGCCGATGATGTTGGTGCGTGCCAGATCGAGGTCGTAGCTGCGCTGCCCGTCGGAGAGGGTCTCGTGGAGCGACCCCGTCTCGACGTCGACGATGTAGGCGGCGAAGGCCCCTGCATCGCGGCGGAACAGCGTGTTGGACAAGGAGACGTCGCCCCAGTAGAAGCCCTCCAGATGCAGGCGCACCAGCAGCACGGCGAGCGCGTCGAGCAGCCGATCGGTGGTGTCCTCGCGCGAGACCTGGCTGAACACCGCGCGGTAGGGCAGGGAGAACTGGAGGTGGCGGGTGATCAGCACCGCGTCCAGCGGCTCCCCGGTGGGCGTGGTGCGCCCCGAGATCACGGCGAAGGGGACGACGGAGGGCACTCCGATGCGGCCCAGGACGCGCAGCATGTCGTACTCGCGGGAGGCGAGGTCGTGGGTGATCTCCTTGAGCGCGAGGACCCGCCCGGAGACCCGGACGAATCGCACGACATGCCGGGAGAGACCGCGGGGGAGAGCGGCGAGGATGTCCTCGGGCCAGTCCTCCAGCGGCTGCTCCCACGGCAGGTCCAGCAGGGCCGGATCTGCGCGCGATGCGGTGATCTCCAGAGGTGCCATGGCTCCATTCTCTCCCGATCGCGGACCGTCTGCCCAGCCGGGCGCACTTCGTCACACCTCGCGCGCACCGTGCCGGCGAACTGTCTGTGCAGGTCGCCCCCGGCCGGAAGGGAATCGTACCGATCCGGGCACGGCGAGCGCCGCCCGGCCGATAGGACGGCGACGGGCGCCCGGCAGATGCCGGACGCCCGTCGCGCGATGTGCCGTGCTGGCGAGGATCAGTCGCCCAGTCGCTGACCGTTCGACACGTCGAAGAGGTGCAGGTGATCGGGCTTGGGACGGAAGAAGATCGTCTCGCCCTTGGCCGGGGGGCGGCGCCCGTCGACGCGTGCGATGAACGGCTTCGAGGTGTCCTCGCTGCCGGCGCGGCGCCCGTAGATGAAGGCGTCGGCGCCGAGCTCCTCGACCACGTCGACCTCGATGGCGATGCCCTCGTCCGTCGGGACCAGCTCGACGTCCTCGGGACGGACGCCGACGGTGACCGACTTCTCGTCGGTGTCCGAGAGCGTCTGGCGATCCACCGGCAGCACCGTGCCGCCGAACTGGACACCCTGGTCGGTGAGCGGGACGTCCATCAGGTTCATGGCCGGGGAGCCGATGAAGCCCGCGACGAACACGTTGTTGGGGTGGTCGTACATGCGGCGCGGGGAGTCGACCTGCTGGAGCACGCCGCGGTCGAGCACGGCCACGCGGTCACCCATCGTCATGGCCTCGATCTGGTCGTGGGTCACGTAGACGGTGGTGACGCCCAGGCGGCGCTGCAGCGAGGCGATCTGCGTACGGGTGGAGACGCGCAGCTTGGCGTCGAGGTTCGACAGCGGCTCGTCCATGAGGAACACCTGCGGCTGACGGACGATCGCGCGGCCCATGGCCACACGCTGACGCTGACCACCGGAGAGCGCCTTCGGCTTGCGATCGAGGTACTCGGAGAGGTCCAGGAGCTGGGCCGCCTCCTCCACACGCTGGCGGATCTCGGCCTTGGGCTTGCCGGCGATCTTCAGGGCGAAGCCCATGTTGTCGGCGACCGACATGTGCGGGTACAGCGCGTAGTTCTGGAACACCATCGCGATGTCGCGGTCCTTCGGCGGCACGTCGGTGACGTCGCGATCACCGATCAGGATGCGGCCGGCGTCGATCTCCTCGAGCCCGGCGAGCATGCGCAGCGACGTCGACTTGCCGCAGCCCGAGGGGCCGACGAGGACGAGGAATTCGCCGTCGCCGATCTGGATATCGAGGTTGTCGACGGCTGCGCGCTCCTGCCCGGGGTAGATGCGCGACGCATTGTCGAATGTGACAGTTGCCATGGTGTATCCCTTCACCGGCAGGTACGTGCCGGACGGTCCGTTGTGAAGTGTTGTCACCGGTCCTGGTCGCTCTCGCGAGAGGTGCTCCCTTGCACCGGCTCCGAGAGTGTATCCCACGTCTCATCCTCGTGGTGCATCGAGCTGTGCGGTGTGTCTCCCGCGGTGTCTCCTGCGCGCGGCGAGGCGGTGATGAGCAGTGGCGGCCGGGGCTGGGCGGAGATCGGCGGGGATGGGCGGGGATGGGAGGGGCCGGTTGTGGTCAGGCGATACTGGATGCGTGGATATCACTGAGCTGAGCCGGAAGATCCTGGAGCGTCGCCCCTCGGAGGAGGACCCGCTGCGGATCGTGCAGTCCGGCCACCCCGCCCTGCGCCGGCGCGCCGTCGCCGCCGGCGACCGGATCCCCGCCGGGCTGCTGCTGGAGCTCGCGGAGGCCATGACGATCACGATGCGCCGCGCCCCGGGCGTCGGGCTGGCCGCCCCGCAGATCGGACTGCCTCTGGCGCTCGTCGTGGTCGAGGACCGGTACGCCGGGGCCGGAGCGGGAACGGCCGCCGACGTGGACGCAGGAGCGGACGCGGAGGACGCAGCCCCCGGCGAGGCGTCCGCCGGGGAGGATCCCCTCGAACGACGTCCGTTCCCGCTGCGCGCGCTGCTGGACCCCCAGGTGGAGCTGCTGGGCACCCAGCGCGTCTACGCCTGGGAGGGATGCCTCTCGGTGGACGGTTGGCAGTCGATCGTCCCCCGGGCGCGGCGGGTCCGACTACGAGCCACCGAGCTGCTGCCCGGAGGAGATCTGCGTGAGATCGACGAGGAGCACGGGGGCTGGCCCGCCCGGATCCTGCAGCACGAGACCGACCATCTGGCCGGGATTCTGTGCCACGACAAGATGGTCCCGCGCTCGTTCATCTCGGCCCGCTACACCGCCCACTACACCGACATGCCCGACGCTGTCCGTCGGCTCGGGCTGAGCGGGGAGATCACTCAGCTCGGCGAGGGCGAGGTCATCGCGGACCGGGCCTGACGACCCGGGCCCGGCCTGATCGCCGAGTCGTCGAGGCGCTGCGGCGCGGCGCACTCGGAGCCCGGGTCGCCTCGGAGCCCGCGCGGGGTGTGGGCGCCGTCCGGCTGAGGACGGTAGCTTATTGCTGTCCAGGACCCCCAGGAACGGAGCCGATGATGCCCGGCAGCGACCCGACCACCCCGAATCCCGAGCAGGACGACAGCGGTGAGTTCGTCGAGCAGCTCGACGAGCGCTGGCTCTCGCTGATCGATGCCGCCCTGAAGGTCCAGTCGCCGTTCGCCCACAGCTACGTCGAGCGTCTGCGCGCCAAGCACCCCGAGGCGACGCGCCGCCAGCTGATGGAGATGGTCACCCGGCGCTTCACCGGGCTGACGACGGCCACCGGTGCCGGCATCGGCGGCATCGCGGCGCTGCCCGGCCTCGGGACCGCCGCCGCCGTCGGGCTGACCGTCGGCGAGGGGGTCTCCTTCGCGGAGAGCTGCGCGTTCCTGACCCTGGCCGCCGCCGACATCTACGACGTGGACATGTCCGACAAGCACACCCGCCGCCTGGTGCTGATGGGCGTGCTCAGCGGCGAGCGGGGCACGGAGATCATCGCGAAGGCCATGGGCAAGCAGGGCCTGCAGTGGAATGCGGTCCTCGGCGGGGGCGGCGGGTTCCTGCCGGGCCTGATCAGCCGCCAGCTCTCCCGCTACGTGCGCCGGCGCGTGATGGCCCGGGCCGGCGGCCTGTGGCTGGGTCGTCTGCTCCCGTTCGGCGTCGGCGCGATCATCGGCGGCTTCGGGGCCAACGCGGTCTCCCGCTCCGTCGTCGAGGCGATGCTCGAGATCTTCTCCCAGGCACCCACCATCGATGGCGAGCTCGCCGGCGACCGGCCCGAGCTCGACCGCTGAGCGGAGCCCCCGCTCGGCGGGGTGCCTCCGGCGGGGCCGCGGCCCCGCGCGGGCTCAGACCTCGCGGGTGAACTCGTTGGCGTGCTCGGTGCCGGCGGCCCGCTGGTAGGACTGGCGGATCTCCGCCTCGGCGTCGCTGCGCCCCTCCCAGTGGGCGCCCTCGACGCTCTTGCCGGGCTCGAGGTCCTTGTAGACCTCGAAGAAGTGCTGGATCTCCAGCCGGTGGAACTCCGAGACGTCGGTCAGCTCCTGGCGCCGCACCTGACGGCGGTCGCCGACGGGCACCGCGATGATCTTGTCATCGCCGCCGGCCTCGTCGCGCATGCGGAACATGCCCAGCGCGCGGCAGCGGATCAGGCACCCGGGAAAGGTCGGCTCCTCGAGCAGGACCAGACAGTCCAGCGGGTCGCCGTCCTCACCGAGGGTTCCCTCGATGAAGCCGTAATCGTCGGGATACCGGGTGGCGGTGAACAGCATCCGATCCAGACGGATACGCCCATTGTGGTGGTCCACTTCGTACTTGTTCCGGTTCCCGCGAGGGATCTCGATGGTCACGTCGAATTCCACGACAGCCGCTCCGTTGCTCCGGCCCTGGGGGCACTGGTTCTGACCTGGACACCATATCGTGGTGACCATGGTGGCGAGAGTATCGGAGCGAGTCTGGCGCGCGACGGCGATGGTGCTGTGCGCCGCCGTCCCCGGGAGCTTCTACCTTCTCGGTGATCTGACCGACGCCTTCCCGGGCGTGCTGACCCTCGAGACGTCGCAGGAGGGCCCCGGGACCGGGCCTGCCGCGCAGGCGGAGGACTGGGAGCGCGTCTCCGCGGACGCGCCGAGCCCTGCCGTCGCCCCCTCTCCCGACCCGGAAGCGGCGGCCGACCTGGAACAGCGCATGTCCGCCCATGCCGAGGACCCCGTCGTGGCAGGCGGGCTGGCCTTCAGCGTGACCGACGCGGAGACCGGCGAGACCATCGCCGCGCGCGACGCCGACACGGCCCGGATCCCCGCGTCCACCCTGAAGCTCCTCACCGCGGCCGCGGTGCTGCGCGTGTATGACGGCGACGAGGTGCTGACCACTCGGGCGGTCGTGACCGAGGGGACGATCACCCTCCAGGGCGGCGGTGACATGACTCTCACGGACGCGGACCTGCGCGACCTGGCCGGTCAGGCCGCGGCGCTCGCCCGCGAGCAGGGCACCGAGCAGGTCACCGTGAACCTCGACGACAACTACCTCACCGGCGGTCGGAACCCGGCCTGGGGAAACAACGGCCCCTCCGGCGGCTGGGTGACGCCGACGGCCACCCTCGCCCTGGACGAGGGGTGGCTCGACGGGGAGCAGTACGGTCCCAAGTCCACCGACCCGGCGGGCGACGCCGCGCTGCGGTTCTCGGAGCTGTTGGGCGAGGAGGGCATCGAGGTGGACGGCGAGATCACCGCGGCCGACGCTCCCGCGGACGCCCCGTCGGTCGAGGTCCACTCCGAGCCGTTGTCGCAGATCGTCCGTCACACGCTGCAGATCTCCGACAACACCACTGCTGAGCTGCTGGCCCACCTGGTCGCGGACGCGCGCGGCGAGGAGACCACCCCCGAGGGCGCCGCCGCCGCCGTGGAGGCGGAGATCCGTGATCTCGCCGCCGAGCTCGGCGTGCCCGACGAGGACCTGGATGCGCTGGACATCCGCGACGGATCGGGGCTCTCGCGGCAGAACCGGGTCCCGCCCGCCCTGCTCGCGGCGGTGCTCGGCGAGACCGCCTCCGGGGACGTCCCGACCCTGGAGCAGCTGCTGTTCGACGTGCCGATCGCCGGGCTCAGCGGCACCCTCGCCGACCGGTTCGACGCGGACTCGGCACGCGACGCCGACGGCCTCGTGCGCGGCAAGACCGGCTATCTCGGGGGAGCGGCGACGCTCGCCGGCGTGGTCGCGCTGCCGGACGGGCGCGCCGCCGGCTACTCCATCGTCGTGCACGGCTTCGACGGCGCCGATGCCGCTGCGGCCCGGGCGGCGGTCGACGACATCGCCGCCGAGATGGTTCGGGCCGACTGATGCCGGGACCCCCGCCCGTCGTCGCCCGCGCCCGCACCGCCGTGCGGGCGGCCCTGACCTCCCGGCTCGAGCAGCTCGCCGACGACACCGCGGCCGGCCGCCTCTCTCCTCGTCTGGTGGTGGGCCTCAGCGGCGGAGCCGACTCCCTCGCGCTGCTGGCCACCACGGTGTGGGTGGGCTCGCGGATGGGTCTGGAGACGGAGGCGGCGATCGTCGACCACGGCCTCCAGGCGGAATCCGGCCGCGTCGCCGAGCGCGCCCGCACCCAGGCCGAGCGACTCGGCGCCACCGCCCACGTGCTCCAGGCCCAGGTGCCCACCGACGCTGCCGGAGGTCTCGAGAACGCCGCACGGGACGCTCGCCGCGCCGCCCTGGAGACCCTCCTCGAGGATCGCGGAGGTCTCGCGCTCCTGCTCGGACACACGCTCGACGACCAGGCGGAGCAGGTGCTGATGGCCCTGGCGCGCGGCGCCGGTCCGAGAGCGCTGGCCGGCATCCCGCGCTCCCGCGACGGCCTGCTGCGGCCTTTCCTCGGCACCGGCCGCGACGAGACCACCGCGCTGCGCCGCGCGGACACCGAGGAGATCTGCCGTCTCCACGATCTCCAGTGGTGGCAGGACCCGATGAATGCGGACGAGTCGATGCTGCGCGCACGGGTCCGCCATCGGGCGCTGCCCCTGCTGCGGGAGATCCTCGGCGAGCAGATCGACGAGAACCTCGCCCGCAGCGCCGACCTCGTGCGCCCCGACGCCGACCATCTCGACGCCGAGGCCGCGGAACTGCTCGACTCGCTGCGCCGGGACGGCTCCCCGGCCCGCGAGGAGGGTGACCTGCTCCTGCTCGACGTCCACGCCCTGGCTGCGACCGCGGCCCCGCTGCGGACCCGCGTCCTGCGCGATGGGTCACTTTCCGCCCAGAGCGCAGCGCGCCCGCCCGGAGCTCCCGGGCCGACGAAGTCCCTGCTGCGGCGCCAGGTGCTCGCCATCGACGCCCTGGTGGTCTCATGGCACGGTCAGGCGGCTGTACCCGTACCGGGTAGGATCGAAGTCGCTCGTCGCGACGGCCTGCTGGTGTGGCGCCGTTCGGATCCGTGAGCCCCGACGGGCGACCTACCACATCCACGGAGGAGACCCGCGTGCCCTTGACGCACCACCACCCTGATGTCGACCGGGTGCTGCTGGACGAGCAGCAGATCCGCGACCGGCTCGCCGAGATCGGAGAGCAGATCGCCGCGGACTACGCGGAGGAACCACCGATCCTCGTGGGCGTGCTCAAAGGCGCGGTGATGGTCATGGCAGATCTCGCGCGCTCGATCGATCTCACCGTGGAGATGGACTGGATGGCGGTCTCCTCCTACGGCTCGGGCACCAAGTCCTCCGGCGTCGTGCGGATCCTCAAGGACCTCTCCGCCGACATCTCCGGTCGCAACGTGCTCATCGTCGAGGACATCATCGATTCGGGCCTGACGCTGAAGTGGCTGCTGTCCAACCTGCGTTCGCGCGGCCCCCGGAGCGTCGAGATCTGCACCCTGCTGCGCAAGCCGGACGCCGCGCGGGTGGAGATCGACGTCCGGTACGTCGGGTTCGAGATCCCCAACGAGTTCGTCGTCGGCTACGGACTCGATTACGCGGAGGTCTACCGGAACCTCCCTTACGTGGGCGTGCTCAAGCGCTCGGTCTACGAGGACTGACATGGCGGATTCGGCCACCAAGAACAAGAAGCGCAGGCCCTTCACCGGGGTCGCGATCTGGATCATCGTCGCGCTGCTGCTGGGCATGGTGCTGTTCTCGCTCTTCGGGCGCGACGGCTATCAGCAGATCGACACCGAGCAGGGGCTCGAGCTGCTCGAGGGAGGCACCGTCGAGCAGGCCAAGATCATCGACGGCAACCAGCAGCGGGTCGACCTGGTGCTGACCGAGGACTTCGTCGACGGCGAGGAGAACAAGGGCACCCAGGTCCGGTTCAGCTACGTCGACGCCCGCGGCGACGCCGTCGTGCAGGCGGTCGAGGACGCCGCACCCGAGCAGGGCTACACCGACGAGATCGCCAGCAGCTCCTGGTGGTCGACGCTGCTGCTGTCCTTCCTCCCGCTGCTGATCTTCATCGGGCTGTTCTGGTTCCTGATCATGAACGCCCAGGGCGGCGGCGGCCGGGCCATGCAGTTCGGCAAGTCCAAGGCCAAGCTGTTCTCGAAGGAATCCCCCAAGGTCACCTTCGCGGACGTCGCCGGCGCCGAGGAGGCGGTCGAGGAGCTCGACGAGATCAAGCAGTTCCTCGTCGAACCCGACAAGTACCAGGCGGTGGGAGCCAAGATCCCCAAGGGCGTGCTGCTGTACGGCCCGCCCGGCACCGGCAAGACCCTGCTGGCCCGGGCCGTGGCCGGCGAGGCCAGCGTCCCGTTCTACTCGATCTCCGGCTCGGACTTCGTGGAGATGTTCGTCGGCGTCGGCGCCAGCCGTGTGCGCGACCTGTTCTCGACGGCGAAGGAGAACGCCCCCGCGATCATCTTCGTCGACGAGATCGATGCCGTGGGGCGCCATCGTGGCGCCGGCATGGGCGGCGGCCACGACGAGCGCGAGCAGACCCTGAACCAGATGCTGGTGGAGATGGACGGGTTCGACGAGAACCAGAACGTCATTCTCATCGCCGCCACCAACCGTGTGGACATCCTGGATCCGGCCCTGCTGCGTCCGGGCCGCTTCGATCGTCAGATCGCTGTGGAGGCGCCCGACATGAAGGGCCGCCTGCACATCCTCGGTGTGCACGCCAAGGGGAAGCCGTTGGCGCACGACGTCGACCTCGAGGCCATCGCCAAGCGCACCATCGGCATGTCCGGCGCGGACCTGGCCAACGTGCTCAACGAGGCCGCGCTGCTGACTGCCCGGTCGGGCAACCAGATCATCGACAACCGAGCCCTGGACGAGGCGGTCGATCGCGTCTCGATGGGCCCGCAGCGCTACTCGAAGGTCATGAACGACCGTGAGCGGCAGATGACCGCGTATCACGAGGGCGGCCACGCCCTGGTCGCCGCGGCGATGAACAACTCGGCGCCGGTCACCAAGGTGACCATCCTGCCGCGTGGCCGGGCCGGCGGCTACACCATGGTCGTGCCCACCCAGGACCGCAACTACCAGTCCCGCAACGAGCTGCTGGACCGCCTCGCCTATGCGATGGGCGGATACGCCGTCGAGGAGAGCATCTTCCACGACGTCACCACCGGACCCGGCTCGGACCTCGACAACGCCACCAAGATCGCGCGGACCATGGTCATGCAGCTCGGCATGAGCCGGTCGGTGGGGCAGGTGGCCCTGGCCGGCGAGCAGGACGAGGTCTTCGTCGGCATGCAGCAGGGTCAGGCTCCGCGCTTCAGCGCCGACACCGCGCGCCTCATCGATCAGGAGGTCCGAGCGCTGCTGGACAACGCCCTGGACGAGGCCTGGGCGGTGATCGTCGACAACCGGCACGTCCTCGACCGGCTGGTGGCCGAGCTGCTCGAGAAGGAGACCCTGGGCGAGCAGGAGCTGGCCGAGATTTTCGCCCAGGTCAAGAAGCGGCCGCTGCGCGAGGTCTGGCAGTCCAGCGACGACCGGCCGTCCCTCGAGGCGCCCCGGGTCGGGGCGAGCACCACCGCCACGGGCGCGGAGGACTCCGACGCCGGCGAGCCGCTCCAGCCCAATCCGCCCGAACTGCCGCACCCCGGCGGCGACGGCCCGGAGATCCCCGGCGCACCGCATCGTGAGGCCCCCGGCGGGACCGGCGGGACCGGCGAGGGCTACCGCTACGGCGAGGGCCACGGCTACGGTGACGGGAACGAGACGAGGGGCTGAGATGGCGGTCGACCATGCCCGCCTCCAGGCGGCGGTCCGCGAGATCCTCGCGGCCATCGGCGAGGATCCCGACCGGGCCGGTCTGCAGGACACCCCCGCCCGGGTCGCGCGCATGTACGAGGAGGTCTTCGACGGCCTCGACCGCGACCCCCACGAGCCGCTGGCGACCACGTTCGACATCCAGCACCAGGAGCTGGTGCTGGTGCGCGACATCGGCTTCCACTCGATGTGCGAGCACCATCTGCTGCCGTTCGTCGGCGTCGCCCACGTCGGCTACATCCCGGACGGGGCCGTGGTCACCGGACTGAGCAAGCTCGCCCGGCTGGTGGACGTGTATGCCCGTCGCCCCCAGGTCCAGGAGCGGCTCACCTTCCAGATCGCCGACGCGCTGATGGACGAGCTCGGCGCGGGCGGCGCGATCGTGGTGATCGAGGCGGAGCACATGTGCATGTCCATGCGCGGTGTGCGCGCCGAGGGTGCCCGTACCGTGACCAGCGCCGTGCGCGGCATGCTCCGTGACAGCCCCAGCACCCGCGCCGAGGCCATGAGCCTCATCAACCGGAGCTGACTCATGAGCACCCGGACCCGACCGCGCAGCGGCCGACTGCGGCCCGACGGCCTTCCTGAGCGCCTCACGGGTGACGACACCCTGGTGATGGGCGTTCTGAATGTCACTCCGGACTCCTTCTCCGACGGGGGCGAGCACGACAGCGCTCCCGACGCGATCGCCCACGGGCGGCTGCTCGCAGCGCAGGGAGCCTCCATCATCGACGTCGGCGGTGAATCCACCCGCCCGGGGGCGCCCCGGGTCGAGGAGGACGAGGAGCTGCGGCGCGTGCTGCCCGTGGTGAGCGAGCTGGCCCGCGAGGGCATCGTCGTCAGCGTGGACACCATGCGCGCCTCCGTGGCGGCCGCGAGCATCGAGGCCGGCGCCCTGATCGTCAACGACGTCTCCGCCGGCCGCGCCGACGTCGACATGGGCGCGGAGGCGGCCCGGCTGCGGACCCGGCTCGGCACTCCGCCGGTGTTCGTGGCCATGCACTGGCGAGGGCACAGCGACGTGATGACCGAGCTGACCGAGTACGAGGATGTGGCCCGTGACAGCGCCGCGGAGCTCGAGGACCGACTGGACGCACTGCGGGCCGCGGGGGTCGAGGACCGGTTCCTGGTGGCCGATCCCGGCCTCGGCTTCGCCAAGACGGGCGAGCAGAACTGGGAGGTGCTGGCGAGGTGGGAGCACATCGCCTCCCACCGGCTGCCGCTGCTCATCGGTGCCTCGCGCAAACGATTCGTCAGCTCCCTCGGCGTCGACCGTGACGCCGCCACCGCCGCCATCAGCGCCTACAGCGCGGAGCACGGGGCCTGGGCCGTCCGGGTCCACGACGTCCCGCCCAACCTCGCCGCCGTCCGCGTCGGCGACCGTCTGCGCCGGAGCGCCGGCCGATGACCCCCGAGTCCCCCGTGCCGCGCGAGCCCGGTGCACCGGACGTCACGAGGGCGCCCCGGCGCGCGCCGGGACGACTGGACCGCATCGAGGTCACGGAAATCCGAGCGTGGGGGCGGCACGGCGTGCTCGCCGCGGAGACGGAGCTCGGACAGCAGTTCGTGGCGGATGTGACCCTCCATCTCTCCACCGCCCCGGCAGGCCGCGCCGACGACCTCGCCCGCACCGTGAACTACGCGGGGATCGCCCTGGCCGTCCATGAGGAGATCAGCACCGGCGCCCACAAGCTGATCGAGACCCTCGCCGAGCGCATCGCCGATCGGATCCTCACCGGCGAGGGCGCACCGTGGGTGCGCCGGGTGGCCGTGACCGTGCACAAGCCCTCGGCCCCCGTCGGCCTGCCCGTCGGCGACGTGGCCGTGAGCATCGAGCGCGACGCCGCGCCCATCGAGGCGGTGCTCGCCCTGGGCTCCAACCTCGGCGACCGGGCCGCTCATCTCGAGCGCGCCCTGTCGGTGCTCGCCGAGGCGGAGGGGATCGAGGTGGAGTGGACCGGGCCCGTGCTGGAGACGGACCCCGTCGGCGGACCCGACGGCCAGGGCGCCTACCTGAACACGGCTGTCGGCGTGAGCACCGTGCTGGGGCCCTTCGATCTGCTCGAAGCGGCACGCCGGACCGAGCAGGATGCCCATCGCCAGCGGGCGGTCCGGTGGGGGCCGCGCACCCTGGACGTCGACCTGATCACCTATGGCGACCATCGCCTCGACGATGCCGAGCTCAGCCTGCCTCACCCGCGCGCCCACGCGCGCGCCTTCGTGCTCGCCCCCTGGCACGCCGCCCGGCCCACCGCCGAGCTGCCCGGCCACGGCCGGATCGCGGACCTCCTGGCCCGCGCCGGGGACCGCGACGGTCTGCGGCCGGGCCCTGCCGTGACAGGATTCGATCGTCCGTGAGGCCGCTGAACATCCCGGTCCTGGTGCTGATCTTCGTCGTCGGCGCAGGCTTCGGCGCCCAGATGCTGGAGACCCTCGCCAGCCGCGGCCACTCGCTCCCGATCGCCGGCTGGCTGACCACGCTGGTCCTGGTGGCGCTGTCGACCGTGCTGCTGGTCTACGGGATCCCGCTGCGCCGCTACATGCTCGAGAGCGAGGAGCGCCGGCTGCATCCCACCCTGGCTCCACGCCGATTCCAGATCGACCTGCCCACCGCCTTCCGCACCGTGCTCCTGGCCCGGGCCTGCGCCTACACCGGCGCCGTGGTCGGCGGGATCTTCACCGGCCAGGCGCTCTTCCTGATCATCACCGGCACGGGCGATCCACTCGCAGCCATCCTGCCCACCGCTGCGGCCGCCGTGGCCGGGATCGTGCTCGGCGTGCTGGGAGTGATCGTCGAGCGCTGGGGCCAGCTGCCCCCGGAGGACGGCGACAGCGCGGCGGGCGCCGAAGCAGGACACTGAGCCCATCGGGCCCCGGGTGATGCCGACGGCGCCGAGGGCCCGCCCTGGACGGTGCCCGATCCGGACGAGGCCCGACCTGGACGACGCCCGACCCGGACGACTCCCGACCATCGACGGTCCGATCTCCCACCCGCGTCGGAGCGCCGAAAGGGCCCTGAGGTGACACGATGGATCCCATGACCTTCCCATCCGAGGAATCCGGGCCCGGCACCGCTCCGGCATCACCCGCCCCGGCAGCGCACGGAGGCCGTGCCGCCGTGTCGCCGGACGTCCCCGCCGAGCCCGCGATCCCCGCCGGCCCCGCGAGTGCCGACCGGCCGGCGATCCCCGACGAGCCCGACGGCCTGCTCGGGGCCGGGGCACTGCGCCCTGTCTCCGAGAAGCTGATCCGAGCGCGCTACGTCGCCGGCATCGTCGGCTACGTCATCTGGCTGCTGATGATCGCCGCGGCGATCGTCGGCACGGTGCTGACGGGCTGGTGGTGGATCGCCGCCCTCGGAGTCGCGCCCCTGATCCTGCTCCTCCAGAGCCTGATCCTCACTCCACGCCGGGTCCGGGCCATCGGATACCTGGACGCGGAGGAGGACCTCACCATCGCCGCGGGCGTCATGTTCCGCTCGGTCCAGACCATCCCCTACGGCCGGGTGCAGTCGGTGAAGATCGACGAGGGCCCGGTGGACCGCCGCTACGGCCTCGCCAAGCTGACCGTGACCACGGCGGCCGGGGCCTCCAGCGTCACGCTGCCCGGCCTGCCGAAGGAGGAGGCGGAGCGACTGCGGGAGCTGCTGACCGACCGCGGCATCGAGAACATGGCGGCGCTGTGAGCGAGACGGAGCCGACCGCCCCCGACGCCGCCGCACCGGCCGCCGAGCGTCGCCGTACCCACCCGATCACGCCCCTGGTCACCGGATGGAAGATCATCATCGGGCTGGTCGCCGTGGTCTCGGCGCAGAACGTCGCCCGCCTCATCGACGACTTCACCCTGACCCGAGCCCTCATCGGCCTGGCCGTGCTCGCCGGGGTGATCGTGATCTCGATCGTCCTGTCCGCCCTGGTGTGGTGGTTCACCACCTACGCCGTCGACGAGGACGGTGTCTCGCTGCACAAGGGGCTGATCAGCCGTTCGCGGGAGTACGCCCCACGGGCCCGCATCGAGTCGGTCTCCGTCGAGCGGCCGCTGCTGGCCCGTCTGCTGGGACTGGCCAAGGTGCGCATCGAGGTCGCCGGCGGGGGAGAGTCCTACCTCGACATCGAATACGTGCGATCCGCCGATGCCGAGGAGCTGCGCACACGGATCCTGGGCGTCGCCTCCGGTGCGCCGGGGCCGGCGGGGTCGGCAGGGACCGTCGAGGGCGCCTCCGCGCAGGAGGTCCGAGACGGGGACCATCGCGCGCCCGGGACGCCCGGTGACGTGATCGAGGGTGTCGGGGAGCCCGTGGGAACAGCATCCGGCGACGGCACCGGCGAGCACGGCAGCACAGCCACGGGTGGCGCCGCTGCGGCCGGGGGACGGCTGCAGCGGGTGCTCTACGACGGTGTCACCGACGGCGAGCTGATCGCGCAGATCCCCACGGGGCGCCTGGTGCGGTCCCTGCTGCGCGACCTCGGCTTCCTCATCGGCGCCGTGATGACCCTCGTCGGCGTCAGCCTCGCGGCCATCATGGTGATCTGGCAGGAAGGAGTGTCCCCGGCCGTGCTCATCCCTCTGGCCCCGGCCTTCATCGCCGTGCCGCGGTACGTGTTCGGCCGCATCGAATCCGGCTGGGGATTCGTCTCCCGCATCACCGACCGCGGGCTGCGGATGCGGCGCGGCCTGGCGAACACGCGGACGGACAACATCGCCTCCGGGCGGATCCAGCGGTTCGAACTGCGCCGGCCGCTGCTGTGGCGCGGGCCCGACTGGACGGCTGTGTCCGTGACCGTCGCCGGCATCGAGGACGACGACGTCAACGGCGCCCAGAGCGCGCTGCCCGTCGGCACCCGCGAGGAGCTCCAGGCCACCCTGGGCCACCTGGCCGCGCCGCTGGGAACCGCCGACGATCTCGCCGTCCTCGAGCGCCTGCTCACGGCCCCGGCCCGGCGCATCGAGGGGATGCGCACCCCGGTCGGGCTGTACTGGATCGACCGCCGCACCAGTGTCAGCGTGCTGCTGCCGGGGGCGCTCGTCCACCGCAGCGGCATCCTGACCAAGAAGCTCGAGATCGTGCCCCGCGAACGGATCCAGGAGCTCTCCCTCCAGGACGGTCCGATCGGACGCCGGCTCGGAGTCCTCGACCTCAAGGTCGGCATCGCCGGCAGCACCCTGACCCTCGGCGCCCTCTTGCGCCGAGACGCGCTCGCGCTGCACAGCGTGCTCGCCCGCGATGCCGCGACCCTGCGCCGGTACCGCGACCGCGAGCACTGGCCCCGGCCGGCGCTCGGGATGGCCGCCGCGAGCTCGACGGTCCCGTCGGCGGAGACCTCGGCGCCGTCCGCCGCGTCGTCCCCGTTGCCTCAGGAGGAACGATGAGCGCACCCCGGCTCGGCATCGGCGTGATCGGCGCCGGACGGGTGGGAGCCGTGATGGGCGCCGCGCTGCGTGCCGAGGGCCACGCCATCACGGGCGCCTACGCCGTCTCCGACGCCTCCCGCACGCGCGCCGAGGACCTGCTGCCCGGCGTGCCGCTGCTGGACGTTCCCGCCATCGTCGAACGCAGCGAGATGCTGCTGCTGGCCGTCCCCGACGACCAGCTGGGCCCGCTCGCCGCCGGCATCGCCTCCACCGGTCTCGCGCCCGGCGGACAGCTGGTGGTGCACACCTCCGGTCGGTACGGCACCGGCGTCCTCGCCCCGCTGGCCGACGCCGGCAGCGCGACGCTGGCCATCCACCCCGCCATGACCTTCACCGGTACCTCGGCGGATCTGTCGCGACTGGTCGGCTGCCCCATGGCCATCACCGCCGCGCCGACGTTCCTGCCGGTGGCAGGGGCGCTCGTGGTCGAGCTCGGGGGAGAGGCCGTAGTGCTCAAGGAGGGCGATCGCCCGCTCTATCACGCCTCACTCGCCCACGCCTCGAACCATCTGGTGGTGCTCGTCGACCAGGCCCGGGAGATCCTCGCCGGCCTCGGGATCGAGAACCCGGGCGCCTATCTGCGACCGCTGCTGGAGGCCGCCCTCGACGAGTCCCTGCGCCGCGGCGCCAAGGCCCTGACGGGCCCGGTGATGCGGGGCGATATCGGGACGGTGGCCGCGCACCTGGGAGCGCTCGACGACGTCGACCGGTCCTCCGGCGGGGCGGACCCCTCGGGCGTCACGAGCCGGCGTGGTGACGTCGGAGCGACCTACCGCGCCCTCGCGGTCGCGGCTCTGGCCCGGGCGGGGCTCCCGGACCGGACCCGGCAGCAGGTGCGCGAGCTGCTCGAGGATCACGGGCCCGCCGATGATGCGTGAGCCGCGGTCCCGACGCGTCCCGAGACGCCACGGGGCCAGGGCTCCGCAGATCGGGGGACCCCTCGAGGCAGGAGAGGGCATGTCGCCGCGCACGGCGGGCACGTGCTCGAGACAGGACACAGCACACGGCATGACACAGGAGACGGCATGAGTTCGCAGACACCTCCCACCACGGCGCTGGTCACCACCAAGGCCGAACTCCGTACGCGACGCGCGGCGATGGGGGGAACGGTCGCGGCGGTGCTGACCATGGGCGCGCTCCACGAGGGCCATCTCGCCCTGGTCTCCCGTGCCCGTGAGGTCGCCGACCACGTGATCCTCACGGACTTCGTCAACCCTCTCCAGTTCGGCCCGGGGGAGGACTACGAGGCCTACCCGCGGGATCTCGACGCCGACCTCGCCGTCGTGGACGGACTCGTCGATCTCGTCTTCGCCCCGAGCGTGCAGGAGATGTACCCGGTCCTGCCGCCGACGGTCTCGGTGACCGCGGGGCGCGCCGGCACCATCCTCGAGGGCGCGGCCCGCCCCGGCCACTTCGACGGCGTCGTCACCGTCGTCGCCAAGCTGCTGCAGCTGACCGACCCGCACGTCTCGGTGTTCGGCCGCAAGGACGCACAGCAGCTCGCGATCATCCAGCGCCTGGTCGCCGATCTCGACCTCCCGGTGCGGATCGAGCCCGTCGAGATCCAGCGGGAACCCTCCGGACTGGCCCGCTCCAGCCGCAACGCCTACCTCTCCGAGGCCGGGCGCGACCGGGCGCTGGCGCTCTCCCGCACGGTCGCCGCCGCGGACGCGGCAGGCGGATCGGTCGCGGGGATCCGCCGCGCGCTGGGGGAGGCCCTCGCACGCGCAGAGGTCGAATGGGCCTACGCGCTCGCCCTGGATCCCGCCACGCTCGAGGAGATCGGCCCGGACCACCGCGGCGACGTCCTCGTGGTGGTGGCCGCCCGGGTCGAGGGCACGCGGCTGCTGGACGCCGCTGTGGTGGTCGCGACAGCACCCTGACGAGGCGGGCACATCCTCGGGCAGTGATGAGAGAATCGCCCTCATGAGCGAGAATCCCCCTGCCCTCGATGCGACGGACCACTCCGACCAGGTAGCGGTCCGCAAATCCAAGCGGGAGCGCCTGCTGGCGCGCGGGGAGGACGCCTACCCGGTCGGAGTGCCGGTGACCGCCACGATCGCCGCCGTCCGCGAGGAGTACGGCCATCTGGAGGCCGGACAGGAGACCGAGGACGTCGTCGGCGTCGCCGGCCGCGTCGTGTTCCAGCGCAACACCGGCAAGCTCGCCTTCGTCACCATCCAGGACGGCGCCGGGCAGCGATTGCAGATCATGGCCTCCCTCGCGGTGCTCGGCGAGCAGCGTCTGGCCGATCTGAAGGCCGACGTGGACCTCGGCGACCACGTCTTCTTCCACGGCCGGGTGGGCGCCTCCCGCCGCGGTGAGCTCAGCGTGTTCGCGGACAGCTGGCAGATGGCGGCCAAGGCTGTGCGGCCTCTGCCGGTGCTGCACGCGGAGCCCTCCGAGGAGCAGCGGGTGCGTCGGCGCTACGTCGACCTCATCGTGCGCCAGCAGGCACGGGACACCGTGCGTCGCCGCGCCGAGGTGATGCACTCGCTGCGCACCTCGTTCCACGAGCGCGACTTCGTGGAGATCGAGACGCCCATGCTGCAGGTGATCCCCTCCGGCGCCGCGGCGCGGCCGTTCGTCACCCACATGAACGCGTTCGATCTGGATCTCTATCTGCGGATCGCCCCGGAGCTGTATCTCAAGCGCGCGGCCGTCGGCGGTCTCGAGCGGGTCTTCGAGATCAATCGGAACTTCCGCAATGAAGGGGCAGATTCCACCCATTCGCCCGAGTTCGCGATGCTCGAGGCGTACCAGGCGTACGGGGATTACGACTCCATCGGGGACCTCACCCGGACACTTGTCCAGGAAGCCGCTGAACGAGCCACCGGCTCCCAGGTCGTCACTCTCGCCGACGGCACCGAGTACGACTTCTCCGGAGAATGGGCGAAGATCACCGTGTACGGCTCGCTCTCGGAATCCCTCGGCGAGGAGATCACCCCCGAGACGGACACGGAACGGCTCCGCGGGATCGCACGGTCCCTCGATCTCGATCTCGATCATCCCAAGTTCGGGCACGGCAAGCTCGTCGAGGAACTCTTCGAGCACCGTGTGGGCGACCATCTCCACGAGCCGACCTTCGTCCGTGATTTCCCGGTCGAGACCAGCCCGCTGGTGCGCGAGCACCGCACGACGCCCGGCGTGGTCGAGAAGTGGGACCTGTACGTGCGCGGCTTCGAGCTGGGCACCGGGTACTCGGAGCTCGTCGACCCGGTGATCCAGCGCGAACGGTTCGCCCAGCAGGCCGCGCTCGCTGCCCAGGGCGACGACGAGGCGATGCGCCTGGACGAGGACTTCCTGGAAGCGATGGAATACGCGCTGCCGCCGACGGGCGGAATGGGTATGGGCCTCGATCGCCTGCTCATGGCCCTGACGGGGCTCGGCATCCGGGAGACCATCCTGTTCCCGCTCGTGAAACCGGAGGCCTGAGATGGACGGCGGATTCTGGTACGAAGCCGGTTCGCTGCTGCCGCCGATCGGTGCGGGGCTGCTCTTCTGGTTCGCGCTGCGGGCGATTATGCGGGCCGATCGACGCGAACGCGAGGCCGAGCGCCGGGCGGAACAGGATTACCGCGAACTCCACCGCGGGGATGAATAGCGTCACCGTTGTCCACAAATCTCCGTGATCGGATTGATATATGGGCGCGCGGACTGGATACTGGAACCAGCGTGCGACATCATCCCGAGGTCGCAAATGAAGCAGACCCGACCAACAAGGGAGACCCCCATGGCAAGGAAGACCTATGTCGAGCTCGTCGATGATGTCGATGGAGCGACCGCGAGCGAGACGGTGAGCTTCGCCCTCGACGGCGTCGCCTACGAGATCGACCTGTCCGAGCAGAACGCCCGCACGTTCCGCGACGAGCTCGGCACCTGGGTCGAGAAGGCCCGTCGCGTCGGCGGCCGCCGCACCCGGGGCGGTTCGAGCTCCTCCCGCTCCAGCAGCTCGAACGATTCCTCGCGCATCCGCCAGTGGGCCCGCGAGGCCGGCTACGAGGTCCCGGATCGCGGCCGCATCTCGGGCACCATCCGCAAGGCGTACGAGGATGCCCACTCCAACTGATACGGCACCCGCCCGGGTCGCTGGAACCCGGTGAGAGAAGGACCCGTCGCCCTCAGGGCGACGGGTCCTTCTCATGCTCGCCGCAGCATGTGCCTGTCCCGACCGGGCGTACTCACCAGCCCCGGATCGACCACGAGGCCGAGAACTCCTGGTCCGGACTCAGACGCACCACGTCGACGCCGCTGCGGAACGCGTCGGGCGGGCAGGTCATCGGCTCGACCGCGAGCCCGACCCGGTTGTTCTCCGGTTCCGGACGATCGGCGGTGTGCACCTGCAGCCAACCGCACTCCTCGCCCGCCGTCAGCTCGACGCCGGTTCCGCCGGGCGCGGAGACACTGACGCGCAGCCGGCCGTCGGCGTCGCGGCCGAGGTCGGTGAAGGCATGGTCGATGAACAGGTCGCCGATGACCCGCGGAGCGCGGAAGTCGAACTCGCTGCCGTCGGCGACGGGCGCCGTACCGGTGGGCAGCAGCCGGTCCTCGGTGACGGTGAGAACCGTCTCCGCCTCGAAGTGCAGCGACCACGTATCCAGCGGCTCCGGGCCGGCGACGAGATAGGGGTGCGGGCATACGCCGTACGGAGCATCGGCGTGGCCGATGTTGCGTGCGGTCACGGTGGTGGTCAGTCCCGTCTCGGCGTCGAGTGCGTGGCGGACGGTCAGCAGCAGATGGAACGGGTAGCCCGTGGACGGGAACAGCTCGCCGCGCAGGATGACCTCGTCCTCCGCGACGGTCGCGGCAGTGAAGGGGTGGAAGGCGATCAGTCCGTGCAGGGCGTTGCCGCGTTCGGGCTCGGTGAGGGCGGCTTGGATCTCCTGGCCGTCCCAGGTGTATTTCCCGTCCCCGATCCGGTTCGGCCAGGGGGCGACGATCCCGCCCCGGAAGTGCTGCATCGGCCCCTGCTCGGGGTTGCGCACCAGGAGGTCGCGTCCCTCGATGCTCAGCGACTCGACGATCGCTCCCACCGTGGAGACCTGCGCCTGGTAGGTGCCGGCGCTGAGGGTGAAGAGGTCGCCGCGGTCGCGGGGCGCATTCTGCGGGGGGATGCCGGTGCCGGCGGGGGTCTCGGCCACGGGATCGCTCATGCTGTCTTCTCCTGATCGTTCCGGGACTCGGTCTCGGTCTCGTTCTCGGGCTCTGGTTCGGGTTCTGGTTCCGGTTCGATGAGGACGACCTCGAGGCGGCGGGGGCCATGGACTCCTTCGACCCGGTCCAGCTCGATGTCGCTGGTGGCACTGGGGCCGGAGACCATGGTCCAGGCGGCACGCGGATCGGTGTTCATGCGTTCGATGCCCTTGGGCACTCCGAGCACCACCTGCTCCGCCTCGACCACCACGACATGGTGGTCGGGGATCAGCGTGACCGCGCGGCGCCCGCCGAGCTCGTCGGCGCGCAGCACGATCGTGCCGGTCAGGGCGATCGACGTGTGGCAGCCGGTGAGCACGGCGTCGATCGCGTCGAGCTCGTGCGGCGAGGCGCTGCCGTCGTCGAGGAGGACCGCAGTGCCCAGCTCCCGGGTCCAGCTCTCCGGTACCCCGGGCGGTGCGATGACCTGCCTGGCCTCGCCGACGGCCTCGGCGATGACGGCGGGCGCCCCGGCTGCGGTCGTGCGGTGGACGATCGCGGTGTAGTCCTCGAGGCGCTGGACCAGCACGTCGCGGATCTTGGCCGGGTCGGTGGAGACCTCCTGCTTGTCATCGGCGCGCTGATACGCGCGAGGGACGTCCTCGGCATCGGTGACCTCGTCCCGGCGGGGGACCGCCAGGGCGGAGCGGACCCGGGCCAGGATCTCCTCCTTGGCGCTCATCCCGCGCGTGCGCACGGGACGCTCGTCGGCCCAGGCGTTCATGCTCGCTCCTCGCCCTCGGTGCCGGTCTGCGACGTCTGCCCGGCTCCGCCGGGTTCCTCGGCGTCTCCGTCGCCGGCGGCTCCATCGGCCGTCCGTGACGCCGTCTCCTTCTGGTGCTCGTCCCACCAGCTGCGGAAGGACTTCCCGGGCTTGGGCAGGTCGCGGTGATCGGTCCAGCCCGGCATCAGGGGAACGATGCCGGGCAGCTTGCCGATGTTGGCGCCGGGCATCAGCTTGGTCAGCGGTCCGGCCGAGCGCACGGCGGCGTCGTACGCCCGCGGGGAGGACATCAGGGCACCGGCTCCCTTCATCGCCACGTCCCAGGTGCCCCGGAACTGGCCCTTCGTATCGCGGCGCTGGTCGACGTCCTCCGCCCGCAGATGCACGAGGATCTTGGGGATGTCGATCTTGACGGGGCACACGTCGTAGCAGGCCCCGCAGAGGCTCGAGGCGTAGGGGAGCGAGGTGCTGGGATCGTCCGCGTCGCCCATCCCGGTCATCTGCGGCGAGAGGATCGCCCCGATCGGACCGGGGTACGTCGACCCGTAGGCGTGGCCGCCCGAGCGGGCGTAGACGGGGCACACGTTCAAGCATGCGGAGCAGCGGATGCAGTGCAGGGCGCTGCGGCCCTCCGGGTCCTCGAGCACGGCGCTGCGGCCGTTGTCCAGCAGCACCAGGTGGAACTCCTCGGGTCCGTCTCCCTCGGTGACCCCGGTGAACAGGGTCGTGTACGGGTTCATCCGTTCCCCGGTGGAGGATCGGGGCAGCAGCTGCAGGAACACCTCGAGGTCCTCGAAGGTGGGCACGATCTTCTCGATGCCCACCACGGAGATGAGGGTCTTGGGCAGGGTCAGGCACATGCGCCCGTTGCCCTCGGACTCGACGACGACCATGGTGCCGGTCTCGGCGACGGCGAAGTTCGCGCCGGAGATCGCCACCGAGCCGGGCATGTCCAGGAACTTCTCCCGCAGGAAGCGGCGGGATGCCTCGGCCAGCTCGGCCGGGTCGTCGGTGATGGACTCGTCCAGGTCCGGCATCGCCTCGAGGAAGATCTCGCGGATCTGTGCGCGGTTGCGGTGGATCGCCGGGACCAGGATGTGACTGGGGGTGTCACCGGCCACCTGCACGATGAGCTCGGCGAGATCGGATTCGATGGCGCGGATCCCGGCGTGCTCGAGGGTCTCGTTCAGGCCGATCTCCTGGGTGGCCATCGACTTGACCTTGAGCACCTCCTCGGCGCCGCGCTCGAGGGCGAGAGAGGTGACGATCTCTCCGGCCTCGTCGGCGTCGCGGGCCCAATGGACCACCCCGCCCGCAGCGGTCACGGACTCCTCGAGCTGCTCGAGCAGCTCCGGGAGATGATCGGTGACCTGCCACTTCAGGGCGCTGCCGGCGTCCCGCAGCTTCTGCCAGTCGCGCACCTCCCGCACCGCCGCGGCGCGCTTGGTGGTGATGGTGGAGGTGGCGTGGCGGAGGTTCCCCCGCAGGGTCTCGTCGGCGAGGTCGTCCCGGGCCGCGGCAGGGAAGGAGCGATCACCGCGCAGGTTCGAGGACGGTGAGGCGTGCTGCGGGCGGACGGACGGAATCCCCAGATCGACGGTGCTCATGAAGCCCTCCCCAGAATGGTCTCGGACGGGATGAAGGGATCCTCCCGGGTGGAGGCGAGGATCTGTGCGAGGTGGATCGCCCGCGGCGCGGCGTCGGTGCGGCGGAGCTTGCCGCCGATGTTCATCAGGCAGGAGGCGTCCCCCGCGACGACGTACTCCGCACCCGTGGAGACGACATTGGCGGCCTTGTCGGTGACCATCGCGTCGGAGGTGGCGTCGTTCTTCACCGAGAAGGTGCCGCCGAAGCCGCAGCAGGTGTCGGACTCGGGAAGGTTCTTCACCTCGATGCCCTCGACCGCGCGCAGCAGCTTCAGCGGGCGCGGGCCCACCTTGAGGAAGCGCATCGAGTGGCAGGTGGGGTGGTAAGTGACGCTGTGGGGGAAGTAGGCGCCGACGTCGGTCACCTTGAGCACGTCCACCAGCAGCTGGGAGAGCTCATAGGTCTTCGCCGCCACGGCCTGGACGCGCTGTTCGAGCTCGTCGTCCTCCTCGTGCTGGGCGACCAGCTGGTGCTGCTCGCGCACGCAGCCCGCGCAGGAGCCGGACGGCATCACGATCGCGTCGATGGAGTCCAGGGCGGGTTCGAAGGTGTCCACGAAGCTGCGCACCACCGGCGCCGCCTCCGAGTAGTACCCGGAGTTGGTGTGCATCTGGCCGCAGCAGGTCTGGCGCTTGTCGAAGACCACCTCGTGCCCCAGCCGTTCGAGCAGGAGCACGGTGGAGCGGGCGACGTCGGGGGTCATCACATCCACCAGGCACGTGGTCATGAGTGATATGCGCATCCGGCGTCCTTCTTCCTTCGTCGTCTCGCGCCCGTCGGACCGCGGGTTCGCGCCTTCGGAGTTCGTGGGTTCTCGAATGGTGGGTTCGTGCGTCGTGTTCGTGCATCTGCGGTGCCGGCGGCCGTCCCGGGGTTCATCGGGCCGGTCCCCGGCGCCGCTGTCAGGGGTGCTCGAGGCCCAGGGAGGCCGCCGTGCGCTCCAGCGTCCGGTGCGCCGTCTCGGGGTCGTCCGAGAGTTTCGTGCCCCAGCTCGGGACCATCTGGGTGATGGTCGGGCGCCAGGCGTCGATGCGGTCGGGGTACATGCGCTCGAGGACGTTCAGCATGATGCTGGTGGCGGTCGACGCCCCCGGGGACGCGCCGAGCATGCCGCCGATGGACCCGTCGGCGGCGGTGATCAGCTGAGTGCCGAACTGGAGGACGCCGTGCTTGTCGCGGTCCGGTGCGATCACCTGGACCCGCTGTCCGGCGGTGACCTCCTCCCAGTCCGACTCCCGCGCCGAGGGCATGTACTCCCGCAGCGCCTCGAACCGCTGGTGACGGGTGGCCACGAGCTGGGAGGCGAGGTACATCATCAGATCCAGGTTCGGCGGGGCCACCGCCATCATCTGCGTGACGTTGGAGGGCTTGATCGACGCGAACAGGTCCGTGTACCGGCCGGACTTCAGGAACTTCGGGGACCAGCCGGCGTAGGGACCGAACATCAGTGAGCGCTGCCCTGCGACGTACCGGGTATCGAGGTGGGGGACGCTCATCGGCGGGGCGCCGACGGCGGCCTTGCCGTACACCTTGGCCTCGTGACGGTCGATGATCTCGGGATCGGTGCAGCGCAGCCACTGCCCGGAGATGGGGAACCCGCCGAAGCCGCGGATCTCGTCGATCCCGGACTTCTGCAGCAGCGGCAGCGCGTTGCCGCCGGCGCCGACGAAGACGCGGGGTGCGCGCACCACGCGGATCGTCCCGTCGGCCGTATCGCGGACCATGACGCCCCAGTCCTCACCCAACCGGCGCAGGTCGATGACCTCGGAACCGGTCGAGACGGTGGTGCCGACGCGTCCGGCGAAGTCCAGCAGCTGACGGCTCAGGGCGCCGAAGTCGACGTCGGTGCCGTCGGGGGAGTAGGTCGCGGCGATGGTCTCGGTGACCGGGCGGCCCTGCGAGACCAGTGGTGCCCACTCGGCCAGCTGGGCGTGCTCGGTGGTGAACTCCATGCGGTCGAACAGGGGGCTGGCGACCAGGGCCTCGTGGCGGCGGCGGAGATAGTCGACATTGTCGAGACCGTGCACGAAGCTCATGTGCGGCACGGAGTGGATGAAGTCCGACGGGTCGCCGATACGGTCGTTCTCGACCAGGTGGGCCCAGAACTGGCGGGAGACCTGGAACTGCTCGTTGATGGAGATCGCCTTGGCCGGGCTGACCGAGCCGTCCACGTCCTGCGGGGTGTAGTTCAGCTCGCAGAGCGCACTGTGGCCGGTGCCGGCGTTGTTCCAGGCGTCGCTGGACTCCGCCCCGAGGGTGTCCAGCTTCTCGAGGACCACGAGGTCCCACTCGGGCTCCAGCTCGGTGAGCATCGCGGCGAGGGTGGCACTGGCGACGCCACCGCCGATCAGCACCACGTCCGCACGGGTCACATCCAGGTCAGCCATGTCTCTCCGTTCCAGCTCGCACGGGGCCGCCCGACGGCGTGCGGCGCGATCACTCGCGCGACACCGGGCGGCCGTACCGCCAGGGTATCCCGCGCGGCGGGGTAGGACGCGAACGCATCCACAGCGCTCCGCCTCGAGGGCGGAGACGTCACGATGCGGCGGCGCGGTTGTTCTCGATCTCCTCGAGCAGCAGCTCGACCTTCCGGCTCAGCAGGCTCGTGGCAAGGTCGATCGCCGCCGCGGCTCCCAGCAGCACGGCCACCGGCCATACCAGGGAGCACAGCACCATCCAGACGATGAGGCCGAGGGTCAGGCCGATCACCCGCACCGGCATCGCTCCGGGCAGCAGCAGCGCCAGCCGCCACGCCACGAAGGGATCCTGCCGGCGCACCCGCGGCGTGGACATGATCGTGGCGACACTCGCCGTGGACCAGGCGGCGCTGACCGCGGCGAGACTCGCGAGCCCGGCGCTCATCATCGGCGTCTCCACCGCACCTCCGGCCACGATCCAGAGCATCGCCACCGAGCCGGCCTGGACTACCATCAGCGGAAGCATGCGCACGTTGGCGGTGACCAGATGCTCACGGAAGCTCGGCCACATCGTGGCCAGGACGCGGACCTTCGCCCCGTGGCGAGCGGCGATGAAGGCATCGGAGGCGGCCACGCTGGCCGGGGCCACACCGAGGACGACGAGACCGGCCAGGCTCAGGGCGATCCACACCAGGTTCACGCGCAGCACCAGGTAGATGCGCTCGATCGCCTCGATCAATCGCGTGGCCCAGGCCGGGGTCCCGGCACGGTCCGACGGGGTTCGGGAAACGGTCATGCGGTGCAGGCTATCTCCCGGCGTGATGCCTGGGTCACTTCTGACCGTCAGAGAGTCGAAGTATGTCGCTCGCGCGATCTCCTCGACTGCGCGGCTCTACGCCAGGCAGCCCAGAGGGACCGCGGCGATCCCCCAGTCAAGATCCGGGCGTCCGACGGAGGTGTTCGGCTCCGCGCTGACCGGAGAGATCGAGAGAAGGCCCTGCTGTGGCAGAAGCCGCCGTCCACACGGCAGAGGCAGGACGGTTCCGAGCTTTCACCACGCTAATGCGGTACCGATCAGGCCCTCGACTAATGCTCGCGCTACGCCAGCCATCCGATGTCTCGTCGTGGTGAGCCGTGGTGGTGTGCACGCCTGCCCCCGCGAAGGCTTCTGGCCAGCCGCAATGCTCTAGCGGTCAAATCCATCGGCTGGGGCGCTGTGAGGCTACTCTTGATTCATCCGACGTCTTCGATCATAGTGGGACGTGCCGTTGAGAGATCCGATGTCTGGGCGAGTGTGGTTCGGGCAGGTGGCGCAGTGAAGAACAACGACGATCTTCATCGACGAGGAGACGCTATGAAAGCGACGAGGGCCCCACAGGAACTGTCACGCCGCGCGGCCATCGCCGGTCTCGGGGCGCTGGCCCCGCTCGCGGCCCTGACCGCGTGCGGAGGATCGGGCGGTTCGAGCGGGACGGATCCGAGCACGACCCTGTACACCTGGATCTCGAACGACAACGACCGCGCTCAGTGGGAGGCTTTCATCGCGGCCGCGCAGCAGTCGGATCCGGAGTTCACCATGGCCCTCGAGGGGCCGAGCTTCGAGGACTACTGGACGAAGGTCAAGACCAGGATGTCTTCTGGAGACGCTCCAGCATTGTTGACCACGCAAGCGGCGCGGGCGCAGGAACTTGAGGCTCTGCTGGCCCCATTGGACGAGCTCGCCGAGGCCGCCGGTGTGGACCTCGCGCAGTACAACGAGGCGATGATCTCGGGAATGACCGTGGACGGTTCGGTGCGGGCTATTCCCTATGACGCGGAACCGATGGTGCTCTTCTGCAACCGCGCCATGTTCGCGGACGCAGGCCTCGAGGTGCCGAGCACGCGCTACTCCATGGATCAGTTCCTGGACGATGCCACGGCGTTGACGACGGACAGCCGACACGGGCTCGCGATCTCCGCGGGGCTCGTGCATCTCGGCATGTCCATCGGCTTCGCCAACGGCGGTACCCCGGTCACCGACGGGACGCTGACACTGACCGACCCGAAGATCGTGGAGGCGATCCAGTTCAGTTTCGATCTGGTCACCGAGTACGGCGTGGCTGAAGCCCCGGCTGCGGTCGATTCCGAGCCCGCGGCTCAACAGGACCTTATGAACGGGAACGTCGCGATGTATCTGGACGGGCCATGGATGTACCAGGCGTATGTCGATGCCCTCGGCGACGACCTCGCGGTCGCGGTCGTCCCCTCGGAGTCGGGTGAGCCCAAGGGGATGATCCAAGGTTCAGGATTCGGCATCGCCTCGAATGCGGATGATCCGGAAGCGGCCTTCCGGACAATCCAGGCGATCACGACGCCCGAGGTGATCGGCGACGTTGCGAACACTCGTGGGACGTTCCCCTCCGTCGCGAATCAGGAGGAGCGCTGGGCTGAGGGGAAGGCAGAGGACAATGTGGCCGCCGTGACGTCGCTGGCGCAGAATGGCGAGCCGCTGCTGACGACGCCCAACTGGAACGAGGTCGGCTCCCAGTTCGGCCAATACTCCACGGACGGCTTTCGCGGCAATCGGACGGCCCAAGAGATCCTCGAGGCGATCGAAGGGGCGACCGCCTGATGGTAGCGACGGTCCCGGCGCCTCCACGGCGCCCCGGGGCGAGCGCCGGTCGTGGCACTGCCATGACCGGGACTCGCCGGCGCAGCGGCGCACGAGCAGCGGCTGTCTATCTGAGCCCCGGGATGCTCGGCTTCACGATCTTCATCGTCGTGCCGCTGGCCGCATCCTTGGTCATCAGCTTCTTCGACTGGCCGCTGTTCGGGGCGCCTCGCTTCGTCGGTCTGGCGAACTACCGCAACATGATCGCCGGCGATCCGGCCTTCTGGGTGAGTCTGCGCAACACCTTGATATTCGCCGTCGTGTACACCGCGGTCAACCTGGCGGTAGCGCTGGGGATCAGCTACTGGCTGATGAATCTCGGTGGCCGGTGGGCATCCTTCTTCCGAGTGCTCTTCTTCATCCCCGTCGTGACGCCGATGATCGGGAACGCACTGATCTTCCGCCTCATGCTCAGCGATGACGGCATCGTCAACCAAGCGCTGCGCACCGTCGGGATCGACGGTCCGCAATGGCTGAACACCCCGGGATGGGCGATGACTTCGCTGGTCGTCATGTCCCTGTGGCAGGGGATGGGCTACAACATCATCGTGCTCGGGGCCGGCATCGCCGGGATCAATCCCAGTGTCATCGAGGCCTCTCGGATCGACGGGGCTGGGCCGGTCGGTCGCTTCTTCCGGGTGGTATTCCCGATGCTCTCGCCGACCATCTTCTTCTGCACGATCATGACGGTGATCGGAGCTTTCAAGGTATTCGCCCAGCCCTACGCCCTCACCGAGGGCGGCCCGGGCAACGCGACGAACACCCTTGTCCTCCACCTGTACCGAAGTGGCTTCTCCTTCGACCGGCTCGGTTACGCCTCGGCTCTCGCGTGGGTCCTCTTCGTGCTCGTCATGCTGATCACCGCGCTCGAGTTCGCACAGCAGAAGAGGTGGGTCACCTATGACAGCTGAGACTGTCACCCATGGTCGTCGAGCGGCAGCGGGGCCTCAGGTGGTCTCCAAATCCCTACTGGTCCTCGTCGGCATCATCTTCATCTTCCCGTTCATCTGGATGGCAGCGACGTCGCTGAAGCCGACCGACGAGGTCTTCGCGAGCGGCACCAGTTTCGTCGGTTCGCGGATCGAATGGTCGAACTACACCACGGCATGGACCGCGATCCCTTTCGGACGGATCATCGCGAACAGCTTCGTCGTAGCTCTGCTGGGCGCCGGGCTGACGGTCACCGTGTCGGTACTGAGTGCGTATGCGTTCTCCCGGTTCCGATTTCGCGGTCGCGCCGCTCTGTTCGGAGCCTTCCTCGCCACCATGGTGCTGCCCCAAGAGGTCCTGATCATCCCGTTGTATCTGATGATGCAGAAGGCCGGGCTGGTCAACTCGTATCCGGCGCTTGTACTGCCCTTCGCGTTCGGGGCGTTCGGAACCTTCCTCATTCGGCAGTTCATGCTGAGCCTGCCCCCGGACTACGAGGAAGCCGCGACGATCGACGGCGCCAGCCGCCTACGGACGCTCATCAGCGTCATCGTCCCGCTCCTACGGGCGCCGATATCGGTGGTCTTCGTATTCGCGTTCATCGACTACTGGGGGAGTTTCCTGTGGCCGTTGATCGTCGTCAACGACGCATCGATGGCCACGGTGCCGATCGGGCTTCAAATGTTCTCCGGAGAGCGCGGCACGGACTGGGGTCCGCTCATGGCGGCCGTCACGCTCGTGGTGGTGCCCAGTCTCGTGATCGTCGTGCTGCTGCAGCGGCAGTTGCAACAGGGCGTCAGCATGGGTGGATTCGGTGGCCGATGAGACTGACCCGGGCCACCGGTGCGCGAGAGCAGCTGCACAGTGAATCGTTGTCGTTTGAGGGAAAAGGAAAAGCTATGAGTGACGGGGAACGATGGGACCAGTTACCGCACCGGACGCCTGAGTGGTTCCGGGAATCACCTCTGGGGATATTCGTGCACTGGGGGGCTTACTCGGTCCCGGCATGGGCGGAGCCGACGGCCGAGCTGGGTGCGATCGAGGACGACATAGGCTGGTTCGCGCACAATCCGTACGCGGAGTGGTACTTCAACACGATTCGGATCGAAGGCTCACCTGCACAGGTGCACCACCGCCGCGTGCACGGTGATGCTCCCTACGACGACTTCCTCGACCGATGGGACGCCAGTGCGTTTGATCCGGCGTCCTGGACCGAGCTCTTCGTTCGCGCTGGAGCCGACTACGTCGTCCCGACGACCAAGCACCACGACGGGATTCCGCTGTGGGATGCGCCGGGGACCGGGAGCCGCAATACCGTGCGCCGGGGCCCGAAACGGGACCTGGTCGGGGAGATCGCGCGAGCAGCAAAGGATTCCGGTCTCCGTTTCGGCGTCTACTATTCCGGCGGGCTCGACTGGTACGTCCGTCCCACCGAGCCGTTGACTAGCGGTGAGGATGTACGAGATCGCAAGCGGCCCCGCGACGACGCGTATGGAGCTTACTGTTCCGCCCACGTTCGGGATCTGATCGACCGCTACGAGCCAGATGTGCTGTGGAACGACATCGGATGGCCGGACGAGAACTTCCACTTCGAGGAGGGAGGGCTGGGGCAGCTGCTGGAGTACTTCTATCGCCAGCGCCCGGAAGGCCTGATAAACGATCGATACGCCGGAGCGCACCACGATTTCATCACCACGGAGTACCAAGCAGGGACGATCCCTGACGGCGAAGCATGGGAGAACTGCCGGGGTGTCGGCCTCTCCTTCGGATACAACCAGGTCGAAGGTCCGGAGCAGTACCTCTCCGGCGCTGACGTGATCCGTCACGTCGTCGATGCAGCGTCGAAGAATGGGCGGGTGCTGCTGAACGTCGGCCCGAAGGCCGATGGCACTCTCCCGGATCTCCAGGTCAAGGCGCTCGAGGAACTCGGAGACTTCATGGCGATCCACAAACCACATCTCTCCGGTGCGCAGGGCCTCGGTGAGCTGGACATCCCGGGAGCGGAATGGGCCCGCGCCGTCGAGAAGGACGGACAGTGCCACATCTTCATCGGAGGGCCTGCAGAAGGGCTCACGATCGGCCTGGACCATTTGCCTGCCGGCTATGACTGGCCCGCCGAAGGCGTCAGCCTCCCGATGCAGGAGGAGCATGCCGGGCCGGTGTCGGTGAGTGCCGTTCGGGAAGGCTCTGCCCGTTGACCACCATCGCGCGAATCACGGTCCACGACGTCCGCTTCCCCACGTCGCGCGACCTCGACGGCTCCGACGCCATGAACCCGGACCCGGACTACTCGGCGGCATACCTGGAGCTGATGACCAGCGATGGGAATGCTGGCTACGCCCTCGTGTTCACGATCGGACGCGGCAACGACGTCCAGTGCGCCGCTATCCGGGCCCTGGCGGATCATGTCGTCGGGCGCGACGTCGAGGCTCTCCTGTCGGACCTCGGCGGCTTCTCCCGCGAGCTCGTCGGCGACTCCCAGCTGCGCTGGCTCGGCCCGGAGAAGGGCGTCATGCACATGGCGATCGGTGCCGTGGTCAACGCTGCGTGGGATCTGCGGGCCCGGCGCGAGGGCGTACCGCTGTGGCTGCTGCTGGCGCAGCTCTCGCCGGAGGAGATCGTGGATCTCGTCGACTTCCGTTACCTCTCCGATGCCCTGACCCGCCAGGAGGCGCTGGAGCTGCTTCGTCGCGCGCAGCCGGGCAAGACCGCGCGGATCGCCGCTCTCCAGGGGGTCGGCATCCCTGCGTACACCACCTCTCCGGGGTGGCTCGGCTACAGCGACGAGAAGCTCGTGCGCCTGCTGCGGGAGGCGCGTGCTGAGGGCTTCGGCATGGTCAAGCTGAAGGTCGGCGGCGACGTGGAGGACGATGCCCGCCGGCTCCGGATCGCTCGCGAGGAACTGGGACCGGGGTATCCGATCGCCCTGGATGCCAACCAGCGCTGGGACGTCGAGGAGGCGGTGGCCTGGCTGCAGCGCCTGGCGCCGGAGGGACCGGCCTGGATCGAGGAGCCCACCAGCCCTGATGATGTGCTGGCCCATGCCGCGATCCGTCGGGCGGTGTCGCCTGTGAAGGTCGCCACCGGCGAACAGATGCACAACCGGATCATCGCCAAACAACTGCTGCAGGCGGGCGCTGTCGATGTCCTCCAGCTCGATGCCGCACGTGTCGGAGGAGTCAACGAGAACGTGGCGATCCTGCTGCTGGCCGCGAAGTTCGGTGTCCCCGTCTGCCCGCACGGTGGTGGCGTCGGCCTGTGCGAGCTCGTCCAGCACTACGCCTTCTTCGACGCGGCGGCTGTCGCGGGGGAGCGCCCGGACCGGGTCATCGAGTACGTCCACCACCTGCACGAACATTTCGAGGACCCGGTCAGGATCGAGGACGGCGCGTATCGCGCCCCCGACGCCGCCGGCTCCGGAGCCCGCATGCACGAGTCCTCCGTCCGCGAGCACCTGTTCCCGGACGGCCCCGTCTGGAAGGATCCCGCCCATGTCGCCCACGCCTGACCCACCCGCCTCGCCGCAGGCCGACGCGGACCCCCACGGCTGGTTCGACCAGGCGCGCTTCGGTCTCTTCGTCCACTTCGGGCTGTATGCCGTCCCCGCGCGCCACGAATGGTCGATGACCCGCGAGAAGCGCACCCTCGAGGACTACGGACGCTACGCGGAGGTCTTCGACCCCGACCGGTTCGACGCGGCCGAGCTCGCCGGGCGCGCCCGGCAGGCAGGCATGCGGTATGCGGTCCTGACCACGAAGCACCACGAGGGATTCTGCCTGTTCGACTCCCAGCACACCGACTACTCCGCACCGGCCGTCTGCGGGCGCGACCTGGTGCGCGAGTTCGTCGACGCGATGCGCGCCGAAGGCCTCCACGTCGGCTTCTACTATTCGCTGCTGGACTGGGCCCACCCGGACTTCACCATCGACCACAACCATCCGCTGCGGGATCGGCCCGACGTCGTCGCACTGAATGCCGAGCGCAATATGGCTCGGTATCGCGAGTACCTCCACGCCCAGGTCCGGGAGCTGCTGACGAACTACGGGACCATCGACTACCTCTTCTTCGACTTCACCGACCCCGGCCCCCACGGCAAGGGACCCGAGGACTGGGACGCCGACACGCTGCTGGGGATGGTCCGCGAGCTCCAGCCGACGTGCGTGGTCAACGACCGCCTCGGCATCCCCGGCGACCTCGTCACCCCCGAGCAGTATCAGCCGGTCGCCCCGATGACCGGGGCCGACGGCAGTCCGGTGCGCTGGGAGGCCTGCCAGACCACCAACGGCAGCTGGGGCTACGACCGCGACAACCTCGACCACAAGAGCCCGGACCTGCTGGTGCGGATGCTGGTCGATTCCGTCGCCAAGGGCGGCAATCTGCTGTTGAACGTCGGCCCGGACGGGCGCGGCGCCGTCTCCCCGCCGGACCGCGAGATCCTCGCGGGGCTGGCGGATTGGATGGACGTGCATGCCGATTCCATCCATGGCGCGGGCCCGGCCGAGGGGATCGAGGCACCGCCGGGCGCGTTCCTGACCCAGCGCGGGGATCGACTCTATGTCCATCTGGCCGTGTGGCCCATGCAGCACGTGCATCTGCGGGGGCTGGCCGGCCGGGTGCGATTCGCACGGTTCCTGCACGACGGGTCCGAGGTGGCCGTGAGCACGATCGACCCGGGCCAGGCCGCGTGGAACACCACGATCGGCGGGATCGGCGAGGATGTCGCGACGCTGACCCTGCCGATCCGGCGCCCCGACGTGCTGCTGCCCGTCGTCGAGCTGTGGCTCGAGGAGTCGCCGGCCCGGGCGTACAGCGCGAAGGAGTGAGCGAGATGGAGACCATCGCCCTGCACACCCGTATCGCACCCGGCCACGAGGCGGACTACGTCCGCGAGCATCAGGAGATCCCCGAGGACCTCGACCCGGTGCTGCGCCGCGCCGGAGTGCACTCCTGGCGCATCTGGCGCGACGGCCGCGACCTCTTCCACCTCGTCGAGGTGGAGGACTACCGCGCGATGCGCCAGATGCTGGCGGCCTCTCCCGCCAACCAGCGCTGGCAGGAGCACATCAACCAGTTCCTCGAGGTCGCCGATTCCTACGCGGGGGACGACACGGGCATCGAGCACGTGTGGTGCCTGCCCGGCACGGGGCCGCGGCCGTGAGCGCGCCTCGGCTCCCCGCCCTCGGCTTCGGCGCCGCCCAGCTCGGCAATCTCTACCGGGAGACCAGCGACGAGGAAGCCGCCGGTGCCGTGCAGGCGGCGTGGGACGGCGGCATCCGCCTGTTCGACACCGCGCCCCACTACGGCCTGGGCACCTCGGAACGGCGACTGGGCGCCCTGCTCGCGGAGTACCCGCGCGAGGAATACCTGCTCTCGACGAAGGTCGGCCGGCTGCTCGAGCCGGGGCCCGGCACCGGGGACGACAGCGCCCACGGGTTCGCCGTCCCCGACCACCACGTGCGCCGCTGGGACATGAGCGAGACCGGCATCCGGCGCAGCCACGCCGACTCCGTGGAACGACTCGGCCTGGACGCGGTGGACATCCTCTATCTCCATGACCCCGAGGAAGGTCCCACCGAGCAGGCCTTCGCCGACGCCCTGCCCACCCTGGTCGCCATGCGCGAGGAGGGCCTGGTCACTCAGGTGGGCGTCGGCTCGAAGGACGTCGATGTGCTGACGCGTGCCGTGCGCACCGGCATGGTCGACGTGATCATGCTGTCCGGCCGCTACACCCTGCTCGAACAGCCCGCCGCGCGCGAACTGCTGCCCGCGTGCCGCGAGCACGGCGTCGAGGTGGTCGCCGTGTCCGTGTTCAATTCGGGCATCCTCTCGCGGCCCCAGGTGGCGGAGGATGCCCGGTACGAATACGCCGGCGCCCCCGTCGAGCTCCTCGAGCGAGCCCGTCAGCTGGCCGCCCTGGCGCGGAGGCACGGGGCCGAACTGCCCGACCTCGCCCTGCGGTATCCGCTGCGCCACCCGGCGATCAGCTCTGTCGTCCTGGGGATGCGCACCGGAGACCAGGTGCGGCAGAACCTCGAGCGGATGGCGCGCGAGATCCCCGAGGAGCTCTGGCAGGCGATCGATGGCTGAGGGGATCACCGATGCCCACCTGCACCTGTGGGACCTCTCGAGGGGAGGGTACGGCTGGCTGGACACCGCGCCGGAACCCTTGCGCCGCGATTCCCGCTGGGAGGAGGCCGCCCCGCAGCACGCCCGGCTCGGCGTGGACCGTGTCGTCCTGGTCCAGGCCGACGACACCCTCGCCGACACCTGCGCCCTGCAGAGGGCAGCGGCCCGGATCGAGCAGGATCCCAGTCCCGTGGTCCGGGCCGACGTCGTGGCCTGGCTGCCGCTGGCGGATCCGTCGCGGACCGCGGAGCTGCTCGCCGACGCGGAGGCGATGGACCGGATCGTCGGGGTGCGGCACCTGGTCCATGACGATCCCGACCCCGGGTTCCTCGACCGTCCCGAGGTGCGCGAGAGCCTGGCTCTGCTCGCGGGGCGCGGGCTGCCGCTGGACATCCCCGATGCCTTCCCGCGGCACCTGGACCAGGCCGCCCGTGTGGTGGGGGAGGTCGACGGGCTGACGGTGGTCCTCGACCACCTGGGCAAGCCTCCTCTCGGCGACCACCGGGCGATGGGGCAGTGGGAAAGCGGCCTGCGCGATCTGGCCGCCCACCCGTCGGCCGTGGCGAAGCTGTCGGGACTGTCCACCAGCGGGACCGGATCGCGCCGGCCCCGGCAGCTGCGCTGGGCCGTCGAGACCGCCGTGGAGGCGTTCGGGCCGCAGCGACTGATGTTCGGCAGCGACTGGCCGATCGCACCGGCCGCCTTCGACCTGGGATCGGGCACGGCGGACCTGCTGGCTCTGATCGCAGAGCTCGGAGCGGACCAGCGCCAGGAGATCCGGAGCGGAACCGCCGCTCGCGTCTACCGGCGGCTGGAGCGTGCACGGCCCTGAAAGGTCTGCGAGGTCTGAGAGGTCTGGGAGATCTGAGCATCCGTCCTGGTCACGACGTCTGACGTCGCGAACCGGCCTACCGGGATGCGGCCGGCGGCGCTCCGGTGGATCGGGGCGTCCCCGTCGAGTCAGTCGAGCGCTGCGCCTTTGAGGATCCAGCTCTCGACCCCGGCGATGTGGGCCGCGGCATGGACGCGTGCCAGATCTCCGCGGCCGGCCTTCAGCGCATCGAGGATCCGGCGATGCTCGGCGAGGGTGCGCTCGACGGCCGAATCCTCGGTCAGGCCGCGCCAGACCCGGGCCCGCGCGGTGGCGCTCGCGAGCCCCTCCAGCATGGAGGACAGGTAGGCGTTGGGGCAGCGGCTGGCGATGAGCTGATGGAAGTCGATGTCCGCCTGGACGAGCTCCTGGACCGAGGACTGCTCGGAGAGGTCGACCATCAGCTGTTCGAGCCGTTCGACGTCGTGCTCACTGAGATGCGGGCACGCCTGCTCCACCGCAGTCGGCTCCAGCAGGCGCCGCACTTCGAGGATCTTGCCCTCCGCGGAGCCCTGGTGCAGATCCAGGACGAAACCCAGCGACTCGACCAGCAGGTTCGGGGCCAGCGAGCTGACGTAGGTGCCGTCGCCCTGACGCACGTCCAGCACCCGGATCACCGAGAGGGCTTTCACCGCCTCGCGCAGGGAGTTGCGGCTCACCCCGATCCGCTCGGCCAGCTCCTTCTCGGGCGGCAGGCGATCGGCCGGGCCCAGCTCGCCCTCGATGATCATCTGCTTGATCGCATCGATAGCCCGGTCCGTCACGGCATGCGGTGCCGCCATCGCGCTCCACTCCTCGCTCGGACCGGTCGGTGTTCGTGCCGGTCACGGTGATCCTGATGCTAGCCGAGGTGCTGATCGCGAGTGCGGAGCAGTCGCCGGCGCGGAGCACCTCAGGGTGGCTCAGGCGGTGGGCGGGGGATCCCGGCGCTCGGAGACGGTGCGTCCCGGCCCGCTCTCGGTGTTGACCACGGTCTTGCGCGAGCGCAGCATCAGCAGCAGGCCGACGACGAACAGCACGGCGCCGCCCACCATGAGGATCGTGCCGAGCATCGCCGAGTCCAGGCCCGGCAGGTCGAACTCCAGAGCGAATCTCGCGATCGCGCCGAGGATGAAGAGAATGATTCCGCCGACGATGGCTCCCATGGCGTGCTCCTGACGATGAGGACGGACAGGTCGGATGATCATGCTACGGGCCGGCATCCTCCCAGGGCGGCTCATCCGACCACGGGGTCGGACTGTGCCGTTCCCGCTCCGCAGGCGATCAGGCCCCTCCCGCATCACGCCCGCGGCGAACAGGCGGGGAATCCGCGGCGAACGCGCGTAGTCTCGATGCAACACCACCACCGGACGGGGGAGGACCATGTTCGAACGCTTCACCGATCGCGCCCGTCGCGTCGTCGTCCTGGCACAGGACGAGGCCCGGCTGCTGAACCACAACTACATCGGCACCGAGCACATCCTGCTGGGACTCATCCACGAAGCCGAGGGAGTGGGCGCCAAGGCGCTCGAGGCCCTCGGCGTGACCCTCGATGCCGTGCGCGAGCAGGTTCGCGACATCATCGGGGAAGGCAACCAGACCCCCAGCGGGCACATCCCCTTCACGCCCCGCGCGAAGAAGGTGCTCGAGCTGAGCCTCCGCGAGGCGCTGCAGCTGGGCCACAACTACATCGGCACCGAGCACATCCTGCTCGGCCTGCTGCGCGAGGGCGAGGGCACCGCCGTCAAGGTGCTCTCCCGCCTCAAGGCCGAACCGTCGGCCGTGCGCCAGGAGGTCATCGAGCGCCTGTCCGGCTACCAGGGCAAGGAGCCGGCCACCGCCGGCGGCCCCTCCGAGGGCCAGCCCTCCGGGTCGCTCGTGCTGGACCAGTTCGGCCGCAACCTCACCCAGGCCGCGCGCGACGGCAACCTCGACCCGGTCATCGGCCGGGACAAGGAGGCCGAGCGGGTCATGCAGGTGCTCTCGCGCCGCACCAAGAACAACCCCGTGCTGATCGGCGAGCCCGGCGTCGGCAAGACCGCCGTCGTCGAGGGGCTGGCCGAGGCGATCGTCGCCGGCGACGTCCCCGAGACGCTCAAGGACAAGCAGCTCTACACCCTCGACCTCGGCTCGCTGGTCGCGGGCTCGAGGTACCGCGGTGACTTCGAGGAGCGCCTGAAGAAGGTGCTCAAGGAGATCCGCACCCGCGGCGACATCATCCTGTTCATCGACGAGATCCACACCCTCGTGGGAGCAGGTGCCGCCGAGGGCGCGATAGACGCCGCCAGCATCCTCAAGCCCATGCTCGCCCGTGGCGAGCTGCAGACCATCGGGGCGACCACCCTGGAGGAGTACCGCAAGCACATCGAGAAGGATGCCGCGCTCGAGCGCCGCTTCCAGCCGATCCAGGTGGATCAGCCCTCGGTCGCGCTCACGGTGGAGATCCTCAAGGGACTGCGTGACCGCTACGAGGCGCACCACAAGGTGACGATCACCGATGCCGCTCTGGTGGCCGCCGCCAATCTCGCCGACCGGTACGTCAACGACCGGTTCCTGCCGGACAAGGCGATCGACCTGATCGACGAGGCCGGTGCCCGGCTGCGGATCCGTCGCCTGACCGCGCCGCCCGAGCTCAAGGAGTTCGACGCGAAGATCGAGGAGACCCGTAAGAAGAAGGAGGAGGCGATCGACGGGCAGGACTTCGAGCTCGCCGCCTCCCTCCGGGACACCGAGCAGCAGCTGAAGTCCGAGCGCGATGAGAAGGAACAGGCATGGCGCCACGGTGAGTCCGACGTCGTCACCACCGTCGGCGAGGAGGTCATCGCCGAGGTGCTGGCGGCCGCGACCGGCATCCCGATCGTGAAGCTCACCGAGGAGGAGTCCTCCAGGCTGCTCCACATGGAGGACGAGCTGCACAAGCGGGTCATCGGTCAGGACGAGGCCATCAAGGCCATGTCCCAGGCGATCCGTCGTACCCGTGCCGGGCTCAAGGATCCCAAGCGCCCCGGCGGCTCGTTCATCTTCGCCGGCCCCACGGGCGTCGGCAAGACGGAGCTGGCCAAGGCGCTCGCCGAGTTCCTCTTCGGCGACGACGACGCCCTCATCCAGCTGGACATGTCAGAGTTCGGCGAGAAGCACACCGCCTCGCGCCTGTTCGGCTCGCCCCCCGGCTACGTCGGCTACGACGAGGGCGGTCAGCTCACCGAGAAGGTGCGCCGCAAGCCGTTCTCCGTGGTGCTGTTCGACGAGGTGGAGAAGGCCCACGTGGACATCTTCAACTCGCTGCTGCAGATCCTCGAGGACGGTCGCCTCACGGATTCCCAGGGTCGCATCGTCGACTTCAAGAACACCGTGATCATCATGACCACCAACCTCGGGACCCGGGACATCGCCAAGGGCGTGTCCATGGGCTTCAGCGCCGGCGGCGATCTGAACACCGACTACGACCGGATGAAGTCGAAGGTCCACGAGGAGCTCAAGCAGCACTTCAAGCCGGAGTTCCTCAACCGTGTCGACGACGTCGTGGTCTTCCCGCAGCTGTCCCCGGACGAGATCGTCCAGATCGTCGATCTGATGATCGCCAAGCTGGAGGCTCGCCTGGCCGAGAAGGACATGACGATCGAGCTCACCGAGGGCGCCAAGAAGCTGCTCGCGGACAAGGGCTACGACCCGGTCCTCGGTGCCCGGCCGCTGCGCCGGACGATCCAGCGAGACATCGAGGATGCCCTCTCGGAGAAGATCCTCTTCGGGCAGGTCCACGTCGGCGACACGATCGTGGTCGACTCCGAAGGCGAGGGGCTGCTCGGCGAGCTGACCTTCAACCGCCGCGGAGCCGACGGCACCCTGGAGCCGATCACGGAGGACATCGATGTGGAGTCGATGACCCAGGCCAGGGCCGAGGATCTGGCCCGCCCCGACAATGCGGGCGCCCCTGAGGACGACAACGCGGAGGCCAGCGCCTCCTGATCGGGCCGGCCCCGCCCAGCGGCGGGGCCGGCCCCTCGACGTCGGCCGGCCTCCATGAGGCCGACCGCTCACGAACCGCTCCCGCTCCGCCGTATCTCCGGCCGATCGGGAGCGGTTCGCCCCATCCCGTGCGGCGACGAGCCCGCGCGGTGACGCCGGGCCCCCAGCAGAGGCAGCGGACGGAGAGGACGCATGGGCGGATTCATCGACTGGCTGCTGTCCCTGTCGGGGCAGATCGAGGAATGGATCCTCGCCGTCGCGGACGCGTGGTGGGTCCACCTGGTCGTCTACGCCTTCGCCGCCCTCGACGGGTTCTTCCCGACCGTGCCCAGCGAATCGACCATCGTGACGCTGTCCTCGCTGTGGGCGAGCTCGGGCAGGCCCTCGATCATCCTCATCGGCTTGGCCGCCTGGCTCGGTGCCTGGAGCGGCGACAACCTGGGGTACCTGCTTGGGAACAAGGTCGGCTGGGAGCGCTTCAGGTTCCTGCGCGAGGGCAAGGGCCGACGCGCGGTGGACGCCGCCGACCGCGGCCTGCAGCGGCGCGCTCTGCTGTTCCTCATGACCGCCCGCTACATCCCCTTCGGCCGCACCGCCGTGAACCTGGTGGCCGGGGCGGTGCACTACCCCCACCGCAAGTTCTGGCCGCGCTCACTGCTGTCCACGTTCGTGTGGGCGGTCTACTCCTGTGCGATCGGCGTGGTGGCCGGCTCGTGGTTCGAGGACAATCATCTGATGGCGATCACCGTGGCCCTGGTGGCCGCCGGAGTGCTCGCCCTGGTCGTGGAGCGAGCGATCAACACGGTTCACCGGGTGCTGGACCGACGCGCGGAACGTCGCGGTGATGCCGTGCGTGACCGGGTCGGGGAGGACGACGACTCCGGTGACGCCGCGGGGACGGACGAGGACACCGATCCCGAGCAGGCCACCGATCGCCGCGACTCCCCAGCCCTCACGGACTCACCGGACCCCGGCGACAACGCAGCTCCCAGCGACTCACCGGATGCCCTCGGCTCCGCAGATCCGCGCGACCCCGGAGCTTCCCGCGACTCCCCGGGATCCGAGGACCCCGCCAGAGTTCCCGCCCGAGAAGAGGACAGACCGTCGTGAGCGTCAGTATCCGGCCCGCGCTTCCTGCGGACGTGCGGGGCATCAACCGCCTCGTCGAACCGATGACGCATACGGGCATCCTGCTCGGCAAGGACCTGGTCTCCTACTACGAAGCGGTCCAGGAGTTCCTGGTCGCCGTCGACGAGGAGGGCGATGTCGTCGGGTGCGGCGCGTTGCACGTCATGTGGGAGGACCTCGCCGAGGTCCGCACCCTCGCGGTGCGTGATGATCAGCGCGGCACCGGGCTGGGCCATCGGATGCTGCTCGCACTGCTGGAGCGGGCGACGGAGCTGGGGCTGAGCCGCGTGTTCTGCCTGACCTTCGAGGTGGAGTTCTTCTCCCGGCACGGCTTCGAGGTGATGTCCGAGGACGTCGACCCGGAGATCTACAACCAGCTCCTGCGCTCGCCCGACGAAGGCATCGCCGAGTTCCTGGACCTCGCGCGGGTCAAGCCGAACACGCTCGGCAATACGCGCATGATCAAGCAGCTGGACGGGCGGGCCAGGCCCGAGTAGTCGGCTGGGCAGATGCCGACAGCTGCACGTCAGGGCAGGCGCAGCCCGTCCTGCTGACGCACGGCGAGCCCGTCGGCCACCAGGGAGTTCGCGCAGCGTTCGACCCGTGCGGCGTCGGCGGTATCCAGAGCCAGCAAAGTGGACCGTGTCGCGTCGCCGTCTCGCCTCAGCACGGCCATGATCTGGCCTCGCATCTGCCGGTCGGTGCCCTCGAAGGCCTGCCGGCGCCGCGCGCCGTCCTCGGTGGCGGGCCGGCCTGCGGCGAACCACGCGCATCCGGCCCCGGCCAGCGGACACTGCTCGCAGCGCGGGGAACGGGCAGTGCACACCAGCGCCCCGAGTTCCATGACCGCTCGGTTCCACTGCACGGACCGTCGACGCTCGAGGGGGAGGGTGCGCGTCGCGAGCGCGCGTTCGGCAGCGCTGTACGACGGTGCCGGCAGAGCCTTGCCCTGGACCGCGCGCGCCAGCACCCGCCGGATGTTGGTATCGACCACCACGGCCCGCTCATGATGGGCGAAGGCGGTGATCGCGGCGGCGGTGTACTCACCGATGCCGGGCAGTGCGCGCAGAGCATCCTCTCCGCGCGGGACCTCTCCGCCGTGCTCTCGCACGATCGCCCGCGCGCATTCCTGCAGGCGCAGGGCTCGCCGCGGATACCCGAGCCGGTCCCAGCGCTGCAGCACCTCGGCCGTCGGCGCATCGGCGAGGTCGGCCGGAGTGGGCCACTGCTCGATCCAGTCGCGCCAGCGGGGGAGCACACGCACCACCGGGGTCTGCTGGAGCATCACCTCGGAGACGAGGATGGCCCACGCCGAGACGTGCTCGTGGCGCCACGGGAGGTCGCGCCCCTCACGGCTGAACCACCCGGTCACCATGTCGATGGCGGGATCCGGCAGGGATTCGCAGGAGGAGTCCGGCTCGGTTCCCCGCGCGGGGGGATCCACATGATCGACGCGGGGCGGGGCCGCTCGGGTCCGCCCCGCGTCACGGGAGTGTGGTGCCGCAGCACCGGTGTTCTTACTCAGGGGTGCGAGGTCCTCAGATCTGGGGCGGGGTGGTGCCGGGCCGGGCGGTGCCGCCGGCCTGGGCCTGGAGCAGGTCGCGGATCTCGGTCAGCAGCTGGACGTCCTCCGGCGCGGTGGTCTCCTCCTCCACCGGGAGGCCGCGGCGCTTGCGGTCGAACTTGCGGGCCTGCGTCATGGGCAGGACGAAGACGAAGTACACCACGGCTGCGGTGATCAGGAAGGCGATGATCGCGGAGATGATGGCGCCGAAGTTGACCACCGTCGCCTCGTTGGTGATCTGCCAGGCGAGACCGTTGGTGTTCCCGCTGCCGCCGAACACGTTGATCACGGGCTGGATCAGGTATTCCACGAACGCACCGATCAGGGCGGTGAACGCACCGCCGATCACGACACCGACCGCGAGATCGATGACGTTGCCCTGCATGATGAAGTCCTTGAAGCCCTTCATGGGTCATCCTTACTGAGGAGTGGGACGGGGAGAGTCGACAGAGCGGACTCATCGGGACTCTAGCCGATGATCGAGATCGTCACCGCTCCCTCGCCGATCGCGCGCGCGAGCTCGGCGGTTCGGCTCCGGTCGACGGCGACGAGCACGTACGCCTGCCCCGCTGACCCCGCATCGAGCACGGCAGCCTCTCCCTCCCCGTCCTCGGAGAGCTCGACGACGCGGGCCGGTGTGGCTGTCGTGCCGGCGGTCACGGGAGACGAGGTGAGCACCTCGATCTCGGACCCAGGACCGAGATGGGGCGTCAGCACAGCGGGAACCGGAACCGCCAGCAGGGAGGAACCCTCCGGGATCGCCGCGGCGCCCCCGTCCAGCAGCCCGGACAGGATCGGAGTCCCCGAGGGGACGGCGAGAGCGGTCTCCTGGCCGAGCACCTCCGCGGGGGACTGCGCGGTTCCGTCGGGGACGAGTTCGGCGGCGACGCGCACGGTGCGCAGGTGTCCTGGTTCCAGGACCGTGCCCGCGGGGAGGTCCGCGCCGGCGATCACCACCGGCGTCCCCTGGGAGGCGGGCGGCAGCAGGGTGGGCACCAAGGTGGCGGCCAGCAAGGCGACGGCGAGCACCATCAGGGTGCGGCGGCGCCTGCGCAGTGCACGTCGCCAAGCGGGCAGATGAGCGCGGAACCGTGTGAACATGGCCTCGACGCTAGGCCGGAACCGGGCCACGATCCGAGGCCGCACTCCCACGGTGGACGACGGCGCGCTGGGGAGGAACCATCGCGCGCCGTCGCGCCGTCCGCGAGCACATCAGGGCATGGATGCCCCTTCGGAGGGGCGGAGCCCGTTCAGGACGTCAGCACGCCAGACCGTCAGGATGCCGGCGCAGCCGAGGCGGCAGCCGGCGTGGAGGCCGAGGTGCCGGAGTCGCCGGAGCTGCCGGCCCCGGAATCCCCGGAACCGCTCGCGCCCGACTCGGTCGACGCCGAACCGGAAGCGGACCCGCCCTTGCCGGACTCGACCGAGGCCGTCTCCGACTTCGCGGAGTCGGTGGAGTAGAAGCCGGAGCCCTTGAAGACGATGCCCACCGAGTCGAAGACCTTGCGCAGCGCATCCTGCGTGCACTCGGGGCAGGTCACCAGCGAGGACTCGCTGAAGCTCTGGTACTTCTCGAAGCGATGCCCGCAGCTCTTGCAGGCGTAGACATAGGTAGGCACGCGGAATCCTCCGGGATGTTCGTCGCAACGCGGCCGCGGGCGACGCGGCCGGAATGATTCTACGGCCGCCGACGTGCCCGAGGTGCTCAGGACGCGTCGTTCGTGACCAGCCAGACGAGACCGTCGGCCGTGAGCACCGCGGGCACAGGGACGTCGTGGGCGGCGCGCGGCAGGGTCCCGGCCTCCAGCAGCTCGTCGGGGTGGACGACGGCCACCACCGGTGTGCCCACGCGGACGGCGGTCAGCGCGCGGTCGTAGTACCCGGCGCCGTGACCGATCCGGGTCCCGGATCGGTCCACCGCCACGGCCGGGAGCAGCACGAGGGCCGCGCCTGCCAGGGCGTCCGGTCCGAGCCGGGCACCGGTGGGCTCCTTCCCGAAGCCGCGACCGGGGGAGTCGACGAAGCCGGAGAGGCCGTCCCACCTCACCCATTCGAGCTCGCGTCCGGCGGCCGCGGGGAAGATCAGCTCGGCGCCCGCGGCGGCGAGCGCACCCACCAGCGGCATCACGTCGGCCTCGGTGGGCGTGGGGTGATAGGCGGCGACCAGCGGGGCGCCGCCGCGGGCCGCCTGCGCCTCGAGACGGGAGACGAGGGGAGCGGCGTGCTCGAGCAGCCGTCCCGCCTCCTGCTCGCGGCGCCGGGAACCGGAGTCACCGCCATAGCGCTGCCAGCGGCGGGCGCGCAGCGTGCTGCGCAGCTCGCGCTTGCGCCGGATGATCGCGTCCGGGTCCGTGTCCGCGCCCATGGCACCAGAGTCCCACAGGACTCCACGGGCTCCGTGAACCACCTGCGCACGGAGGCATCGCCGCGTCTACGATGACGCGATGGTTCATGTCTGGCCGCTGACCCTGCGCGATGGGGAGCTGACGCTGCGCCCCCTGCGGCGACGCGACCGTTCCGATTTCGAGCGCCTGCGTCAGCGCAACAGCGACTGGCTGCGCCCCTGGGACGCCACCGATCCCGAGCGCGACGCTCGGCAGCTGCCGTTCTCCACGGTGCGCCGCTGGAACGAGCAGCAGGCCAGGCTGGGGGTTCATCTGCCCCTGGCGATCACCGTCCGCGGCCGGCTGGCCGGGCAGATCACGGCCGGCCCCATCCAGTACGGCGCCCTGCGCTCGGCAGTGCTGGGCTATTGGATCGACCGCGGTCAGGCCGGTCACGGGATGGTCCCGCGCGCGGCCGCCCTGGTGATCGACCATCTCTTCGCCGAGCTGGGTCTGCACCGTATCGAGGTCACGGTGCGGCCCGACAACGCGGCGAGCCTGCGCGTGGTGGAGAAGCTCCACCTGCGATCGGAAGGGCTGCGCCGTTCCGCGATCCACGTCGACGGGGCCTGGCGGGATCACCTCGTCTTCGCGCTCACCGCCGATGAAGTCGCCACGGACGATCAGGGCCGTGGGGTCCTCGCCCGACTTCACAGAGAGTTCCCCCGCGACACGCCCGCCACGTGACCAGGGAAATCACATCGGTGTCATTACTGTGTCGGTGTGGAGTCCATCAACCTCGGGGCCGTGCTCTTCGGCCTGCTGCTGCTGCTGTGGGTGGCCTATGCCCTCCCGCGCACCGCGAGCCGTCGCGACGTGATGGGGCGCGCCCGCGCAGCTGAACTCACCGAGATGACCTCGGAGGCGCGGGATCTGTCCGCAGCCGTCCACTCCCGCCGTTCGTCCCGTGAGGTGAATGCCCCCATGTCCCAGGACCGTCTGCTCCTGCGCCCTGCCGACCCCACCAGCCGTCCCCGGTTCGACGCCGTGCCCGGTATCCGCATCGACCACCTCGAGGAGCGTGCGCGCTCGCGCCGCGTCCAGCGGACCGTGCTGACCGTTCTGCTGCTGGGATCACTGGCCCTGACCGCTCTCGCGGCCGTGCAGGTCGCCCCGTGGTGGGTGCCCGCCATCGCCGTGATCGGCCTCGCCGCCTATCTGGTCGGACTCCGCCGCGCCGAGCTGGAGCGCAGGGCCCGCCTCACCCGCGCCGCGACCCTCGCCCGCCGGCAGCGGGCCGAGCAGGAGAACGCCCGCCGCGCGGCCGAGGCCGGCACGAGCTCGCCGACGAAGCCGGAGACCTCGCAGCCGGACCAGGACGCGCCGGCTCGGCGCGAACCCCTCGAGGCCGTGACCGAGCGCGCCGCCCACCATGTCGCCGCCGCGGGGGAGTGGACGCCGCGCCCGGTCCCGCGCCCCACCTACGCCCTGCATGGCGAGGTCGAGGATCTCGCCACCCGGCATGCCGCTCATCGTCAGAGCATGCAGGCCACTTCGGTGCCGCTCGAGAATGCCGATGTCGAGGAGCTCGAAGCGGCCGATGAGGAGTTCGCACCGGCGCTCGACCTCCGCCTCGACGAGGTCCTCGCACGGCGCCGCGGCGCCTGACCTCGCAGGCCCCGCGCACCGATTCGACGCCTGCCGCCGGCCGGCGCGACCCCGGGCCCCACACGTCTCGGGGCCGCGGACGAGCGTGACGGTCCCACCCCCTGACGGGGGCGGCGCGCCGGGTCCGGAGCGACATATTCTGGTCGCGATGAGCATCTCCTCCGCGCCCCGCACCCCGTCAGAGCCCGTCCCCGCGCCGTCGCAGCTGCTGGAGATCGCCAGCTCGGCGGCGACGCTCGCGGCCGATTACATCCGTTCGCTGGACCGCGACCACCTGGCGCGGGAGTACAAGACCTCCAGCCACGACATCGTCACCGTGCACGACCGCGCCAGCGAGGACATCGTCGTCTCCGAGCTGCGGCGACTGCTGCCGACCTGCCGCATCGTCGGCGAGGAGGGCGGAGAGCGGCCCGTCGAGGACGCTCCCGCGGAGGGGCCGGTCGTGACCTTCTACGTCGACCCCATCGACGGCACCAGCAACTTCGCCGCCGGACTGCCGCTGTTCTGCATCTCGATCGGCGTCGCCGTGGATGACGAGCTCGTCGCCGGCGTCATCGACCTGCCGATCCTCGGGACGGTCTTCTCCGCGGCCGACGGGCCTGCCCTGCTCGACGGGGTCCCGATCCAGCCGCGTTCCACGCGCCCCGCAGCGGATGCCCTGGTGCTCTCCGGGTTCCCAGGTCACCGGGTCACCGAGGAACTGCCGGAGCTGGCCGCGCAGGCGAACGTCCGCATGGCCCTCGACGTCTCGGCCGTCCGTCATCTCGGCTCGGCAGCGATCGAGCTGGCCTACGTCGCGGCGGGGTGGGCCGACGCCACCGCGCTGGGCACCATCAACTCCTGGGACATCGCAGCCGGCTTCCACATCCTGCGCCGCGCAGGCGGCTCGGTGCGCACCTGGCCCGGCACCGGTGACGCGGCCCGTCCGGACCATCTCCAGCCCGCCTACGTCGCGTGCACCGGGCCCGAGCGGATCGACGTGCTCGACGAGCTGATGCAGCAGGTCCAGGACGCCCGCCTCGCCGCTCGGTGAGGTCCGATGGTCGAGGCGGAGGATCTGTGATCCTCGTCAAGGGTCCCGCGACGAGTCGGCGCCTCGGCCCGCTCAGTGCTAATCTGTCGTGGTCGCCGCGCGACATGGGGCTATGGCGCAGTTGGTAGCGCGTCTCGTTCGCAATGAGAAGGTCGGGGGTTCGAATCCCCCTAGCTCCACCGAATGTCCTGAGTCGCGTCATCGTTTACGAACGGTGGCGCGGCTCAGGATTTTTTTCGTGGGTTCGCTGTTGGTGGCGGCGGGGCTGCTGGGGGCGTGGCTGTGGGGGTTCGCTGTTGGGGGCGCTGGTAGTTCTTGGCGGGGTCGATGATGTGTTCGGTGATGACTTCGCCGGTGGCGGCGTTGGATGTGATGACGTGGTTGTCGTGGATGAGCATGAGGATGGCTTCGCCGATGTGGGCGCGGCCGATGCCGAGGTGGCGTAGTGAAGCGCCCTGGCTTCCGTTCCGCTTTCTATGCGGGGGCCGGTGAGGGCTCCCGGGACTCAGCGTAGGCGGCCTCAACCTCGATCGGGGTCGAGTACTCGAG
>NZ_JBHTDM010000011.1:0-60940 GCF_042666535.1 Brachybacterium sp. GCM10030252
CGACGGACGCAACATCACCACGGCCGAGAACTGGGCCGGCACCCCCCGCCTCGTCCTCGGCGACGGCTCCGCCTCCACCCACCAGCAGGACCAGGACTCCTGACCGTGCAGGCGAACCACCAAGCAGCACAGAGAGAACTCGACGCCGTGGACACGGCGGGAACGACAGGAGCATGAGTGTGGCGACCACGAACCTTCGGGCCGGACTGATCGGCCTGGGCATGATGGGACGCCATCACGCCCGCAACCTTCGATCGGTGGACGGCGTCGATCTCGTCGCCGTCGCCGATTCCTTCGGTGACCCGCACGGGGTAGCGGATGACCTGGAAGTCCTGCCGGACGTCGAGGCCCTGATCGCTGCCGGCATCGACTACGCCGTGGTCGCCGTGCCCACCCAGTTCCACCTCGACGTGGCACTGGCCCTCGCCGAGGCCAACGTGCACTGCATGATCGAGAAACCGCTCGCCTTCGACATCGGCGAGGCGGAGGAGATCGCCGGGGCCTTCGAGAAGGCCGGCCTGGTCGGCGCCGTCGGCTACATCGAGCGCTACAACCCGGCGCTGCAGGAGATGCGCAAGCGCATCGCGGATGGCCAGCTCGGAGAGATCTACCAGATCACCACCCGTCGGCAGGGCGCCTTCCCGGCGCGTATCCGGGACGTGGGCGTGGTCAAGGACCTAGCCACCCATGACCTTGATCTGACCGCCTGGGTCGCCGACTCGGAGTACGCCACAGTCGGCGCCACCTCCACACGGCGCAGCGGCCGCGACGACGAAGACATGGTCTCCATCGCCGGCCGCCTGGCCGACGACACGATCACCAACCATCTGGTGAACTGGCTGTCACCGTTGAAGGAGCGCATCACCGTGGTGACAGGGGAGAATGGTGCGCTGATCGGAGACACGATCAACGCCGACCTCACCTTCCACGCCAACGCCGAGACCTCCAACAACGAGTGGGAGTCGATCGCATCGTTCCGCGGAGTCAGCGAGGGCGACTCGATCCGCTACTCGCTGCAGCGCAAGGAGCCTCTGCGCACCGAGCACGAGGCCTTGCGCGACGCCATCAACGGCGACGTCTCGAACATCGTCACGATGCGTGAGGGTCTCCACACGGTCCGTGTCGTCGAGGCCGTGCTGGAATCCGCCCGGGACCAGAGCATGGTGGAGATCGCACCGTCCCGCTGAGGGATCGCGGCAGGTCATCGCCTACGCTGAGCCCCTGCCCGCGATGACGACAGCCATCCAGGAGAGCGATGCCGGAACGACCAGGAGATCACGGGCGGCGGCGTGCTGGCTGGGTGGCCGGCGCGCTGATGACCGTGCTGCTCGTGGTGGCCGTGGTCCTGCTGGTCTGGCATCCACCCGCTGACCTCTCGCTCCCGAACGCCCCCGCCCCGAGCGACACGTCGGCCCCCATGGACGACGATCCGGTGGTCGCGCGGCAGACGGCGTCACTCACCGTCCCCGAGTCCCTCCGACTGCCGGCCCGGTCCTTCGAGGCGGAAGCCGGCCAGACGTATCTGGTTCAGTTCCGTGCCGCGATGGAGAAGCCACCGGGCTCCCAGGGATCCGCGATGTACTTCGGGGCGAGCCTCGCCTGCGGAGGAGGCCCGGACGGTGGCACGCTGCGGTCCGTCGGGGGGACGCAGAACGTCCGTACGGGGGAGCGGGTCGTCATCACGAACCAGTTCCTGCTCAAGGTCGAGCACACCGGCACGCACTCCTGTCGCCTCTCCGTGAACTCCCCGAACGCCGAAGCGGCGGCCGCGGGCGTCACCGCCGAGGTGGACTCGGTCTGGTTGGCCCACCGCGTCGAAGGGGAGGCGTTCGAGGCATCGGCGGAGGAGCGCCTACCCAGAGTCGTCGCTCCCAGAGAACGGGCGGCGGTCTTCCGGTTTAAGCTGGATCACGAGGGAGATCCCGCGGTTCCCGAGCAGCTGCTGAGCACCGTGCACCTCACGGCTTGCACCATGGTCAACGGCTCCATCGAGGACGGGCAGGCATGGTGCGAGTCCGGGGAGACGGACGCCCGCGGCAGCTCCCTCGAGCTGACGTACCGCGAGGACGTGCTCCGCAGCGACGGCGAAGTCTGTTCCAGCCGGTTGCTCGCGTCGCACGACACGCAGATCGCGAGGCTCACCCACCATCAGGTCTTGGACACCATGCTCACTACGACCGATCCGCCCAGCAGCTGCGGCCCCACCGTGCGCTACGTGGTCGCGGTGGAGAACGACGGTCCGGCGCCCCTGGTCGTGCACCGGTCCAACACGACCTTGATGGTGCTCCCCAGGCAATAGACTTGATCACCGTCGGCAGAGCGGGAATCGGATCGGTGCAGCCGAGAGGGCGCTCTGCCTCAGCTGTCCTCGGAGCGCGCATCGTCCCCGAGGCCGGGACGCGTCGCGACAATGCGCGACACCTGATGAACTCGTACGGCAAGGAGTCGAAGCATGGGTTGGCGTGACTATCGCCTGGGGTTCATCGGTGCCTCCCGTCGGCACCGTTTCGCGGAGCCATCCACGGTCAGCGGATGGAACCGTGTGCTCGCCCCCGGCTTCAAGTTCTTCATCCATCCCGAGGCGCCACTGCACCGGATCGAGGATGCGGAAGGCCGAGTCCTCCTCGTCATCGGCGATGTGCTGGTCGCTCATGGCCGGCACCAGCTCGATGAGCTCCTGATCCGCGTCGCTGCCGGTGAGCGGGAACCCTTGGACGACCTGTCCGGTCGCTTCGCCCTGGCGGTGCTCGACGGGGACGAGGGTCGGATCATGCACGACCCGCTGGGGTCGCAGGCGCTCTTCCGAACCCTGGGGCCGGAGCCCGTCGTCTCCTCCCATTCATCGCTGATCGCCGCCTGTGACGGCCTGGCCGTCTCGCCACGCCTGACGCGGTACATGGCGACTGACGAGTACCGCGCGCGCACGACCCGGTTCCTTCCCGGAGACCTGTCCCTGTACGAGGAGATCGTCCACCTCGTTCCCAACAACGAGCTGGATCTCCGCACGGGACGAACGCATCGGTACTGGCCGCGGGAGAGCATCCCCCCCAGCTCGTTCGAAGACCTCGTCGAGGTCTGGGACGGGTACTTCCAGGCGTACGCCGGCTTCCTCCAGCGGCACTATCGCCCGGTCATCGGCCTGACCGGGGGCCTCGATTCCCGTGCGGTGATCGCCACGCTCCACAGCATGGGCGTGGATGCGCACTACATCACCTGGGACAAGATGCCGGAGGACGAGGCAGTGCGGATTCCTCGACTGGCCGGGCATCTGGGCGGCCGACATTCCTGGGTGTGCATGGACGAGCGTCCGACGGGGACGGAGATCGACGAGATCAGGCAGGCGGCACGATCTGCCACGGGACTCACTCGAGGAACTCCGCTGCTGCCCGCGCAGATCGCCCAGGTCGTCTCGTCCCGGGACCTCTTCGTCAAGGGGCTCGGCGGGGAGGTCATGCGGGGGCCGTTCAATTCGCGCGTGAAGGCGCATCTGCCCTCGGACGATCACGAGAGTCTTGCGTACGCCCTGTATGCCGGAAAGATCCGCCTCACGGCGGGAGCGGAGTATGCGAAGACGACGCGTGCCGCGATCCGGGGGTACCTGGAACGCGCGAACTATGGCGCCGATCTGCATGGCGCGGACGCCGGGGACCTCATCTACTGGGAGCAGCGCATGGGGACCTGGACCGCGATCCAGCACGCGGAGTTCTCCGTCGTCGTGAACTCTCATTCCGCGATGAACAGCCGGAAGCTCTTCAGCACCGCATGGGGCCTGCCGGACGAGGAGCGCTTCGGTCCCGCGCTGCTCCATCGGCTCATTGAGCGCTACGACTCCGAGCTCGCCGCCCTGTGATTCGACGCGGGCGGGTCGAGCCGGCTCACAGACCCCCATAGACGGTGCCGAGCATCGCCTGGTACTGCTCGTTCGAGAGGGAGCGGTGTCCGCTGCCCAGGTCGAACTCGAGGACCGATGCCCGATCCCGGTGACCCGATGTCGCGAGATCTTCGAGGAGCGGTTTCTCGTGCTTGGACACATGGAAGTCGTCGCCGGTGTTGGAGACGATGTACGTCCGGGGCACCTTGCCCGTCGCTCTCATGCGCTCGATCGCCGAGATGCGCCTCGTGAGGATCTTGGTCGTTGGGTCCTGCTTCCTGCCGAAGGCCGCCTCGTACACCGGGCGGATGAGGCGGGGCACATATTGCCGCAGGTCGGTCTGCGGGCTCATCGCCACGACGACGGCGTCATCGATGTGCGCTCCGACGTGAAGCGCGGCGAACCCGCCGCCGGAGTTCCCCACGAGGACGATGCTCGTCACCCCTAGCGCGGAGGCAGCCGTCGTGATCGTCTCGGCGATGATCGGTGCCATGTCGGTCTCCTCCGTGCCGAGATACCAGGCCAGGCGGAGATCGGCCGAGAGGTCCAGGGTCGGATCCGCGATGGACATGGTCGGACCGGCTCCCATCTCGGTCTGAAAGCGCCACCGCTGGAAGATCGGGAGCCGGGTGCGCCCGCGATCGATCGCTCCATGGAACAGGACGGTGAGGGTGTCCCCGTCGGCCGGATCGAGAGCGAAGGGCAGTGCCAATGGGCCCGCATCCCGTGTGTGGATCTTCGGCTCGTCGAGGTGATCGGCGAGATCCGGCGTCCCGGCATGGCCAGCCACGGGCAGCGGATAGAAGGTCGGGCGCCAGGAGGCCACTCCGTCCCAGTTGACCAGACCCGTACGGTGCCGCGGCACGTCCTTGGAGTGCGCGCTCCGGGAAGTGACCAGGAGGTCTGCGGCGCAGGCACGGACACCGAGGTCGACATCCGGGGTGAATCCGAGTTCGGCCGTCCTCTGCAGGAGCGCGTTCGCGCGATCCCACCGCCCGCCAGGCGTGGCCTCCCAGCCGGCGCGGCGGGCCTCCGTGATCAGTTCGAGCAGTTCCCTTCGCCGTTCCGGGACGAGGTGCGACGGCTTCTCTCCCACACGGGGAGCGGCTTGCGGGGCGGCGGGAGTGGTTCCGGCTTGGTCCGGGTCAGGGAGATCGAGCGGGAACTCGAGGCCGTCCTGTGAGACCTCGACGATCTCGCTGAGACGATGCGTCGTGACCCGCAGCAGGACTGCACCTCTCCGAGCACCGGGGAGCGTCTCGATCCTCGGGTGGTCTCCCTTGCCCGCGGCGATCACGGTGATGAACCGGAAGTGCGTGCCGTGCTTGCGGGCCAGCACGGCGGGAGCCGGCTTCTTCGTCTTCCATCCGGTCGCGACCCAACCGTCGAACGGTTCCATCCGGCCCCGCACCGTGGACAGGTCCGTGGCGGTGCCCGTGAAGCAGAGGGCGGCATGGTGACCTTCGGCGTCGAGGGCGACGTGATTGCGAGAGACCGTCGCGGTGACCTCATGACCGAGCTGCCAGCGCTGGACCCCGGTGATCTCGCCCGCCGACTGGAACGCGTCGATGACGACGAGATAGTCCCCGCTCACCGAATAGCTGACGTGCCGGCGCAACCTGACGCCGTCGTACCCGTCGTCATCGAACATCCAGTGGTGGAAACGCGGCTCGACCACGCGCTTCGTGAGCGTCACCGTCGATCCCGGGCGGCGCGGGAGCCCTTCGACGTAGGCGAGGCTGTGGGCGTCGTGGGAGAGGAAATGGCTGCGGGGAATGCTCTTCCCGTACTGATACTTCCCGGGATCGACGACCCAGTTGACGGTATCCGCACTGAAGGTGAGCGATCCACCGTCGGGGTGTCCGTGCACGCGGTCCGATCGCCCGAAGCTGACGGAGTAGAAAGTCTCCTCCTTGAAGGACTTCTCTGTCTCTCCCCATCCGCTGCGGGCGAAGAGGTAGCCGGCGTCGTACACCTTGACGAGATTCTCGGGGGGCTCGCCGAGGGCGCCTTCCGAGGACACGTAGTCGGTCACCGGCGTCCGGACAGGCCGGGGACTCCCGCCGTCGGTGTCTCCGATGGAGACGAAGGTCCCGTCCGGGCGCGTGGCATGAGCCAGTTCCTCCGGCGCCAGCTCCAGCCGTTCGGCGCCCGGAGGACGGGCGACGTCCTCCACGTCGAGCCGGCGGAAGACCTTCTCCCACCACAGCCGGTTGGCGTAGTGGTACGCGATGGCGCCCTCAGCGTTGACACCCTGCTCGTCGTACTGCTCGGTGAAGAGCTCCCCGAGTCGCGAGACGGCGAGGTTCGTCGCTGCGTCATCCCCGAGCATCCGGGCACACACGAAGAGCGCCTGGTGCTGATGCAACGCATGGTTCGAATGCCCGAGATGGGCCGGGTCGGAGAGCCAGGCGAGATGATCGGCGATCGCCCGTTCCAGCCACTCGAGATCCTCGGGGGAGCGGTCCCGGACCAGGGGAGCGGCGACGCAGAGCTGGAGCGCCCGGATCCCGTCGACCATGTCCTTCCAGGCGTACGGCGAGCGGGGCCGGTTCGAGGGGTTCTTCTCGACCCAGTCGCGGACGTACCGGATCCACATGTCGAAGGCCTCGGCATTCCCCGAGACGGCGGCGCGGCGCAGCGGATCCAGCCAGCGGAGCATGTGGTACTGGTGACGCCAGTTGTTGTCGTCGAAGGGGTCCGCGCGCCAGTCGATGATGGCCGGTAGCTTCCACGTGGGGTGCGGCGAGATCGTTACGGACCCGCCCAGGAGCTCAGCGACCGCCTCGGGACGGAATGCGTATCCGAATGCCTGCCGCTCGGAGACGGCGAAGTCGAGACTCATCGGGGTCGGGCCTCCGGGGATAGGCGAACCGCGCCCACGACGTCGTGGGCGGGGTCCAGGGTCGTCAGTCGGTTAGTTCGGCTCAGTCGGTCAGTTCGGCGTAGGCGTCTGCGATGATCGTGGCCAGCTGCTTCCAGTCGCGATGGGTCTCCACCCATTCACGGGACTGGGCGCCGATCGTACGGGTCAGCTCCTTGTCGTCGAGAAGCCGGGTGAGCTGCTCGATGAGCGACTCGGCGCTGCCCTTCTCGTGCAGGAAGCCGTTGAGCCCCGGCGTGATGATCTCATTCAGCGCCGCGACGTCGGAGGCCACGATGGCCTTGCCCATCGCCATGGCCTCGAAGGGCTTCAGTGGGGAGACCATCTCGCACACCGGCAGCGGCAGCCGCGGGAACGGCGTGATGTCGACGAGCGAGTAGTAGTTCTCGACCTCCTCGTGCGGCACGCGGCCGGTGAAGGTGATGACGTGGTCGAGCTCGTGCTCCTGCACCCACGCCGTGAAGCGTTCGAGCTCCGCGCCGTCGCCGACGATGAGGACATGGAAGTCCTCGCGGGTGCGGTTCAGGACCTCGGCGGCCTCGAGGATCAGTTCGATCCCCTCGTAGTCGAGCACCGAGCCCACGTAGCCGATCACGGTCTTGCCGGCCACGCCGAGCGCGGAGGCCAGCTCCTCGTCACGGGAGATCGGGGTGAAGCGGGAGGTGTCCACGCCGTTGGGCACCACGCGGATCTTCTCCGCGTCGACACCCCGGGAGATCATCTCCTCGCGCAGCGCCTCGGTGATGGTGAAGACCCTCGTCGCGCCCTTGGCGGCGTCGGCCTCCATGCGCGCGATGTACTGGAACATGTTGCTGCGTGCCCACTCGGGGTTCCGCGAGCCGCGCGTGACCTCCCAGAGCCCGCGCACCTCGTAGATCGAGGGAAGGCCCAGCTGGCGCGCCGTCTTCACAGCGGTGAGGCCGTTCCAGTGATTCGACGCCGCATGGAGGATCGCGGGCCGTTCGCGCTTCGCGAGGTCCAGTAGGGCTCCCGAATACCGCTCCGTGTAGTGGAACAGAGGGTTCTTCTTCTCGATCTCGCGGCTGCGCAGCAGGCGGCGGTAGTCGACGTTGCCGACCACTTCGTGCACGGGAACGTCGGGGATCTCGGCCTTGCCGGGCATGTCGTACGGGTATCCCAGGCGGGTCACACCGTCGACATCCCAGCCGATGTGGTTGAGCTCCGAGAGCAGCCCGTGAGTGCGGGTCGCGTAGCCCGCGGAGTTGTGCGGCAGGGAGTTGTGCAAGAGATAGAAGACCCGGTGCTGCTCGGCCTGGTACGCCGGGGTCTTTCGCATCGCGGGGAAGGGGAAGCCGGTCTTGCCGAGCTGGTAGTTGCTCACGGCATTGCGCTGCACCTCGTTATCGAGGTTCTTCGCCCAGGAGTCGTTCGGGACGAGCGTGCGGTAGGCCCGCAGGTACTCGATGAGCTGCTTCTGCTTGCCGGCGGCGCGGGCACGACGGATCGCTCGCCGCAGCGCGTTCATCGGCACCGCGCGCGGGTCGGCGTCCTTCAGCAGCGCGGAGGCCACCGTGCGGTTCCCCCGGGCGAGCGCCACGGTCAGGTGAGCGCGCAGGAGATCGTTCGCGCCGAGCCCGCGCCCCGCTGCGGCCAGGATCTCCTCGGAGAACGACTTCTCGGCATAGGCCGCGTTGAGGGCGAGAATCGCCTGGTTCACGGGATCGCTCGAAGCCGCGACAGCGTCCAGCGCCCGGTCGAGCTGATGTGGGATCGCGTAGTCCAGGGCGGCGCGATGCGCCTCCGGGTGGCCCGACAGATCCTCTTCCAGGCGGCGGAGCGCCCACGCGCTGCGGGCGGTGGGAAGGTCGAGCTCGCGGACCAGCTCGAGATAGAGCTCAAGGGCATCGATCTGTGCGCCGTTGCGGGCCAGGGCCAGCCCGAGCACCTCCTCGGCGGTGCTGCCGCGCGACTTCCGGATCAGGAAGCGCGCGTACTCGAGCATCACGGCGTCGTCGAAGCCGGAGGCCGCGGACGCCTCACGGAAAGCCGCGAGAGCGGTCTCGGGCCTGTCGGGGCGCTCGGCCGCCGCGCGGGCCTCGTTCAGGGCTTCCGCCGTACGGGTCTCGTTCACGGCGTCGGCCGCGTGAGCCTCCGACAGCGTGGCCGGCCCGGGCGCAGCTGTCGTCCCGCGGGCGGCGGCACGGAGTCGTCGGTACCTGTTCGAGATGCCCACGTTCACCGCCACAGCCCCTTGGTGTCGATGACGATCTTCTCCCGCAGGAGCTCGCGGCCGAGCTCCTTGAAGGGGTCGTGGTCCACCAGCAGGAGGACGATGTCGGCGCGCTCGAGGGCCGAGTCGAGATCGGCCAGCTCGACGTTGTCGCGCTCGGCCAGCTCCTTCGGGAGCTCCTCGACGTTGGGCTCGACCACGAGCACGGTGCCGTCGGTGAGCTTCTCGGCGAGATCGCCGACGATGGTGCGGCTGGGAGACTCGCGCAGGTCGTCGATGTTCGCCTTGAAGGCGATGCCGAGGGCGGCGACGGTGGGGTCCTTGAAGCGGTCCGCCTTCTCCAGGACCTTTTCGAGCACGAGCTGGGGCTTGGAGTCGTTGACCTCGCGAGCCGTGCGGATCAGGTTCGAGAACTCGCGGTCCGCCGAAACGATGAACCACGGGTCCACGGCGATACAGTGGCCGCCGACGCCCGGGCCGGGCTGGAGGATGTTCACGCGCGGGTGGTGGTTAGCGAGCTCGATGAGCTCCCACACGTCGATGCCCTGCCGGTCCGCGATGATCGACAGCTCGTTGGCGAAGGCGATGTTCACGTCGCGGAAGGCGTTCTCGGTCAGCTTCGCCATCTCCGCGGTGCGGGCGTCAGTGATGAGCAGGTCGCCCTTGCAGAAGCTCGCGTAGAGGTCACGGTTCAGCTCCGCGGCCTCCGGCGTCATGCCGCCGATGATGCGGTCGTTGTCGACCATCTCGATCATGATGCGGCCGGGCAGGACGCGCTCGGGGGCATGGGAGAAGTACAGGGAGCTGCGGAGGTTCGGCTCGAGGGTGAACTCGGGGCGGGCCTCGAGGATCACCTCGGCCATGCGCTCGGTCGCTCCGGGAGGGGCAGTCGACTCGAGCACGACCAGCTCACCGCCCGAGAGCTGGGGCGCGATGCCTCGGGCGGCGGCCTCGATGTAGGAGAGGTCGGCGTCGTGGTCACCGGTGAACGGGGTGGGGACCGAGACGATGTACGCGTCGGCCTCGGGGGTCTCGGTCTGGGCGGAGAGCTTGCCCTGGGCGACGACGCCCGCGACGACCGCCTCGAGCCCCTCCTCGACGAACGGCACCGTGCCGGCATTGATCGCGTCCACGTTGGCCTGCTTGACGTCGACGCCGATCACCGTCTTGCCGGCCTGGGCCAGCACCGCGGCGGTCGGCAGTCCGATGTAGCCGAGGCCGATCACGCTGACGGTGTCGAGGGGGACGTTCGGACTCATCAAGTTCTCCTGGGCGCGGGGACGGGGACGGGGACGTGGGGGACCCGAGGGCCTCGCTCACGGTATCGCCTCGACGTGTGACGAGGAACTAGGAGCGGCGTGGTTGTCGGCCAGGCAACACTTGATGGTTCGTGGACGGTCGGAGTGGTCGTCACCACGGTCGGGGGCGTGCTCGCGGTCACGAGACGGGCGCGTCGGCCCCGCCTCCGTCCGACGGCGCGGGCGACGGCGCGTCGGCCGCATCGAGCTTCAGCATCGTGACCGTCCCCGGGTCGCTCGGCACCGTGAGTGGCTGCGAGCGGGCAAGCGGGGCGCCGGCGAATTCCCCCGTGACGGGCACGGGATCCGCCAGCCGGCTGCGCGTCGCGTCGAGCGATTCGCCGGAGAGGCGGGACCCGAGCGTGAGCTCCCATCCGTTCGGGGCGATGGCCTCGGCGCCCTCCGGCGCGCTGATCTCGACCGGTCGTGTCATGTATGCACCGTTTGACGGATCTCGCAGGTCGACGATCATGATCGCCAGTTCGCCGTCGTCCCCCAGGACGGCGTGCACGGAGACCAGCCCGTCACCGCTGACCGTCGGCCTCAGCACCGTGCCCTCGGGGAGCCCGCCGAGCATCATGAGCGCCAGATAGCTCGTGCGGCCCTGGACGATCTTTCCCGGCTCCTCGAGGGTCCCGCGGGCGCAGATCGGGCTCATCGGGGCACCACCCTCGCAGGCCTTCAACGTCGAGTGGAAGGCGGTGCGCTCCACCCCGAGCTCGGCGAGCGTCATCGCGTAGTCCACGGTCCACAGTGCTTGGGCGTGGGTGCGGGAGGTGTCGTTGGCGCCAGGACACGAGGTCGGGCCGGTCTCCTCCATCCACAGCGGCAGGCCGTGCTGCTCTGCGACCTCGGCGCCCATCCCGACGATGCTGCGGGCGCGCTCGCGGATCGCGGGGGAGGTGAGATCCTCGACGGTGGGGTTCGCGATGGAGGACGCCGGCCCCTCGCAGTTCCACAGCGGGTACCAGTGCAGGCTCAGGGCCCGCTGGTTCGGGATGCCGGACTCCGCGAACGCGCGCCACCACGGCGCGTCGTAGGCGCCGGGTCCGGCGACCGGCAGACCCGGGGCCGCCGTCTCGAGGGCCGCGGAGTACTCGGTGAGCGAGCGCTGGTACGTCTCCGGGGTCCACGTCGCGTCGCGGACCGCGAGTTGGGGCTGGTTCGCGTGGAAGAACCCGTTGGGCTCGTTGCCGATCGCGACCGCCAGCAGGCGGTCCCCGAACGCCTTCTGGGCGTGGGCGGCCATGTCGGCTGCGCGCGCGGGGTCGTCGTGCCCGAGATCGAGGTCGATCGTCACGGTCGCGTCGACGTCTTCGGCGACCGCGGCGACGCGCTCGAGGTCTTCCGGGGTGACGGTCGCCTGGGCCCATTCCGGGGCGGGCTCGTCGGAGGAGGTCCACCACACGTGCCGGTCGATGCCGTTACCCCCGAAGCGCAGGGCAGGACTGCCCAGTTCGTCCAGGGTCAGGGCGAGGTTTGAGTCCTCCGAGTCCCACATCGGGGAGGCCAGCTCGCGGGCGTCGAAGCTGAGGCCGACGGTTCCGCCCGTGCGGGCGGCGCCGTCCTCGAGCACCAGCCGCGTCGAGACCGCGCTGCCCTGGGCGTCGGCCGGGTCTGTCATCGTGAATCCGCCAGGGGAGGGGTCGTGACCGGGGAGGAACAGGGTCTCGGAGTCCGGCGGCTGCGGGGCGGTCGTCGCTGTGCTTCCGGGGTCTGACGACGGCAGCGTCGGGCGCAGGGCGAGGGCACCGATCACCAGGAGGAGGACGACGACGAGGGCCCCGGCCCCGCTCATGAGCCAACGGCGTCGAGTCATCTCGTCCCTTCCCCTGGTGCGCGGTGAGCCAGCCCCGCCCCGGGGCACGACCACCAAGGATGGCAGAGCCGGAGACCGAGACGGCCTCGAGTGAGCGATTCGCCTCTACTGCCGGTGTGAGGGGAAGGGCGGTCGTCTCAGGATCGGTGACCTATTCGTGGCGCAACGAGACGCGAGCCGGGCGGCGATCAGCGAGAATGCTCGTGTGGCAACAGAGCTGTTGAACGCGTCCCGGATGAACCGTGGCACGCTGCCGCCGGGTGCCGACGCTGATCACTTCATCTCCGCGCGGCACGCGGGCCTGTGGCACATCGACTCGGCCGTCGCCGAGTCCGTGATCGGGCTGCCTGCCGACGCCTCCGGGCAGCAGGGAGAATTCCTGGTCCTTCAGAGCACCACCGGCATGCAGATGTTCTTTCCGTACGGCTGCGACGGCGCCTCGTGCGGATACGTCCGCAAGCTGCTGGACGCTGTGACCGACGAGTGGAGCGAATGGTCGCCGTGGGAGCCGACCAGCGGAGACGACTTCACTGCCGTGGCGCAGCACGAGATCCGGCGCGCCCAGTTCACCAGCTCGATGGGAGGACCGATCAGCACCGGCGGCCGTGCCGCGGTGGCCCTCCGCTGTGACCACGGGTGCACTGGCTTCGCCGCCAAGGTGCTGCCCGCCGTTCGGGCCCGTGGCATCAAGGTCGCCCAGGCGTACAACCCCCGCAACTGGCACCGTGCTGAGAACGAAGGTGTGACCGCTGATGACCTGAACGGGTGGGTCGCCGCCGGCGACGTGGAGATCATCAACCACTCGGCGAATCACCTGCCCGCCGACACGCAGGCCGCGCTGTTCGATCAGATTGTGAACGGCCTCGCCGAGATCGAGGCCGAGGTCCCCGCTGCCGCCGGCACGGTGTGGGGATTCGCCCCGCCCGGCGTGTCCTCCGGCAACTATGGCGGGTTCAATGACGGGCGCACCCCGAAGCGCTGGGGCACCTACGCGGGGCGCCTGATCCTCCAGCACCACGCGATCGGATTCGGTTATCTGGCAGGCACCTCGCAGCGCGTCATCGACGGCACCCCGCGCGACGGACAGGGGCACGTCACGATGAACCGGCAGAGCGTCGCCGGCCTGAAGGCATCGATCGACCAGGCGATCACCAATCGGACGGGCCTGCAGCTAATGCTGCACCCCTCCCAGCTCGACGCGACAGGGAACCTTTCGACGGCGCAGTTCCTTGAGGTTCTCGACTACATCGCCGCCATGCGCGACGCCGGCCTGCTGGTCACTCTCTCACCGTACGAGATGCTGCTCGCCGACTCGACGTAGGTCGGCCTCTGCGAGCGGACGTTGGTGCCGCCGTTCTCGGAGACCGCTCCCTGGCGGGTCATGCACAAACTGGCGAGAGCACCGCTCGTCGGGGAGCCCGAGGCCGGGAGACCTCAAACCATCACATGGGCGTCGTTGCGCCCGAACCACGCCACATCGCCGGTCGCCAGCAGCTCCCGGTCGCTCGCGGACCACGCGTGGCCACCCACCTCGCCGTGGCGCATCTGGGTGAAGTTGAAGCGGTCCGCGGAGTAGACGCGGCCACCCGCCGCGACGACGGCCTCGAGGAAACCGGTGTCCTCCCCACGGGAGACGTCCGCGAAGGGGTGGGTCACGAAGACGTCGCGGCCGGCGGTGACCGTCGGTCCCATCACCCGGTCGGTGAAGCGATGCTCCATCCAGGGAAAGCGCAGCAGCGTCGCATCGGTCCCGGCCAGATACATGTAGTGGGCGTGCTTGCCCACCACGTCGGCCCCGGAGAACTCGCGCGCCCGCAGCAGATCGTGCAGGTAGAACTGGCCGTAGAGGTCGTCGTCGTCCATCTTGGCCACGACCTCCCCGTCGGCCCGCTCGATCGCGGCGTTCAGGCACGCGCCGAGGCTCCAACTGCCGGGGGCCTCGAGGACCACCACGTTCTCGACGCCGAGCTCCCGCGTCCGCTCGGCGGTCGCAGCGGGGGACGCGAAGCCGTGGGTGACCAGCAGCAGCTGACGCTCCACGCCCGCTTGCCCGGCCACCTGGGAGACGAGATGTTCGAGCTGCTCGGGCCGGTTGGTCGCGGCCATGACGCTCACAGTCGGCAGACCCGCCCCGCCGGGCAATCCAATCTTCCCGGCCCTCCCCCCGAGGCCGACGGTATCGAGCACCTGGCGGGCGCGGTGGGTGTATGTGTGCTCATGCCAGACGCGGCGCTGGGCGAGGTGCACGGTGCGGTCGCGCAGCTCGGGGGAGCGCACCAGCGCCCGCACCACCTGCGCGGCCTCCTCCCGTTCGCTGACCACGGGGACCTCGTCCTCGGTGAAGAACTCGCCGATGGCGGGGGAGGGCGCCGAGACCACGGGCGTGCCGGAGGCGGTGATCTCGAAGATCCGGCGGGCGCACATCGACGGGCTCGTGGTCACGGAGTTCACGTTGAGGAACACCTTGTACGCCTTGTAGGCGGTGAGCATCCGGTCGTAGCTGAGGGATCCCACGACGCGGTCGGCCAGCGCGCCGGGAAACTGGTAGCGCTCGTCGTCGCCGAGGAAACGGGAGAAGATCTCCAGGCCCTTGCCCATCCGCGCCGAGGCGTCCAGCGCCCCGCCGAGCAGCATGTCCATCTGCTCGCGGCGCTCGGGGAACTTGTGCGCGAAGTACATGCCGGCGAAGGCGACGTCGCGCGCCTGGTGGCCGTGCTTGAGGCGGATCGGGTTGTGCACCGCGGACTGCGCCGCGAACGGCAGCACCGCGACCCGGTCATGGCCCAGCTCCTGCCGGTAGCGCGGCAGGAGCGTCACGTCGGTGGTGAAGACCTGATCGAACAGCTTCGCGGTGGGCAGGAAGTCCTCGAAGTGCGGCGGATCCTCCTTGTTCCAGAAGACCGTGGGGATGGCGTGCTCCCGGCAGTGGTCCACGAGCTCGCGCAGCGGCTGGGTCGGGGCCTTCGAACCGGTGAGCTGGTACTGCCAGAGGTCCCGGTTGCCGTGCCAGGCGGACTCCACCAGCAGCAGGTCCACGGGAGTTTCGGAGAGCTGCTCACGCCACCGCTGCGGGGTGACGGCGACCGTCTCGAACTCGTGGCTCCAGGCGAGCATCGAGAAGTCGTCGAGAATCACCGCGGCACGCAGGCCGGCCAGGTGCGGGGCGCGCTCCGGGAGCTTCAGGGGTGGGAAGGACAGGCGCCCTTCACCGTCGAAGCTCCCCACGCCATCCCCCACTCCGTAGGTGACGGTGCGCCGACGCTGCTGCCACGTGCGCAGCTGGCTGATCCCGCCCTTTCGCAGATGCCACAGGCCGGTGCGGATGGTCTGCAGACGGGACGGGGACTGCGCGGGCATGGGCACCTCTGGGTTGGGGAGCGGACGGACGGGCGTCTCATGGTCCCACGGTGACCTGCCTCGCAAAGCGTAGGCGGGCGGTCGGGATGGGCTGTCGGGAGCGCCACAGGGCGGGGGTTGGTCGGGGGGCGGCCGGAAGTGGCGGCGGTACCCTGGCGTCTGCTCCGGCCAGGCCGGGGCGTCAGAAGACGCGGGAGGAGAACCGTGACCCAGCAGCCGGCCGACAGAACGCCCGTGCGCGTCACCGTGTACGGCAGCTGTGTCGCGCGCGATTCCGTGGACCTCGCCGGGCACGGCCGCCTCGCGGTCATCGACTACATCGCCCGCCAGTCACTCCTCTCGGCCGGCCACGACCTCTCCGCCAAATTCCCGGCCGATGCGCACGTCGCCCACCGGTTCCAGAAGCGGATGATGGCCGCCGACTTCGCCGGTGACGTCGAGGCCCGCCTCAGGAGCGTCCGCGGCCGCACCGACATCCTGCTGTGGGACCTCACGGACGAGCGGCACGGGGTGCACGTGTTCGACGACGGCACCGTGGTCACCCGCAGCATCGATCTGATCGCCGTGCCGGAGGCGCTCGCCGTGGTCGAGGACGCCCGCCACATCGCCTTCGGGACGGATGAGCACTTCGCGGCGTGGGCCGAGCGTGCCGATGAGTTCCGCAGGAACTTGCGCTCGATGGGTCTGTTCGGACGGACCGTCGTGCTGCACGTGCCGTGGGCGCGGACCACCGTCGCCGGACAGCCGACGCCGGCCAGCATGGGGACCAGCGCCGACGAGGCGAACGAGGCGTACCGCCGCTACTACGACCACCTGCGCAACATCGGCTTCTCCATGCTCGAGTTCCCCGAGGACAAGGTGCTCGCCGATCCCGAGCACCGCTGGGGGCTGGCACCTTTCCACTACACGCAGGATGTGTACGAGGAGATCGTCGACAGGCTGCTCGCACAGCTCGGCCGCGGCGAGTCGACGTCTGGTGCGACCGCGGAGGACGGCGTGGCGGCGAGCGGTCCTGCTGCCGGGTCAGCGCCGGCTGAGGATGAGTCAGATGGCGGCAGGCACGACGCGAACCCGTCGGCTGCGTCATCGAGCGACGCGGATAACGAAGAATAGGTTTCCCGCGAGATCAGGACCGCTCGAATAGCTCGGACGGCCCTGTCGCGGTCCGAGCCCATCCCATCGAATCGCTGCCGGAGCGCCGCCATGGCGTCCCGCTTGACGGGATTGAACGGCCGATACGTGCCGTCTCACCAGCACGTGGAGATGCCTTTCCAGTACGCCCGCATGACAGCCTCGCGACGCCGTCCTAGACGTCTTCCTCCGCGCTGCCTCTCCCGCGCGGCCGGAGCCGATCGCCGATCCCGTGGGAGACTCCGCCGCGCGCGGAGCGAGCCCGTTCCACCGTGCTGCCGCCGAACCGCTGGGCGGCATCGACGCCGGCGCCGCCGGTCTGCTTCACCCCGTCGCGGAGCTCGCCGGCGGCATCGATCCACCGCCGCGCCGTGACGGCCTCATGATCGGCATCGATCCGAGATGACCTCGGAACTGGATCACACCGCCAGAGACTGCGTTGCTCGAACGCACCACCGATTTCGCCGAACTGGGATGCAGAAGCACCTTCGAGTTCGCCGTGGAGGCAGCGGACTCCGCACGCTCCACCGCCCGTACCGTGCACGAGGCGATCTCCTCCACCGGTGCTGGCGCGCCGCTCGCAGGACAAGACGGTGGCTCTCCATGTCCTCCGGCGTTGTCTCCAGCACCCGGTCGAACTCGAGGACATCCTTCACGTCGAGCAGCTGGAAGGCGCGCGCGAGCACCGCGAGCCATTCGCGGCTCTCGGGCGCGCCAGGACCTCACGCGGAGGTGCGATCTTTACCGCCGCTCCCAGTGCCAAGGCTCGTTCCTCGCCTGCCAGGAGGTCTGCCCGAAACCGTAGCGGGAGGCGTTGGCGACCAACCACCGGTGGGTGACATCCCCGCGGGTGACCTGGATATCCACCGCGCCCCGGCGGGCATCGCCGTGCGGCGAGGTGCCCGCGAAGGCGGCGGTGGGCCGGCCCAGCGCCACCAGCAGCTGGATCTGCCGGTCGATCGGACGGTAGGCGTCGTTGAGGGTGAACGTGCGGCCCGTGGCGGCGGTGAAGGCGCGCTGCATCGCGGTGAATGCGGCGGCGGCCTGGTTCGGCAGCGTCCAGTTCGGAGCGATCACCGTCAGCTGGTTCGCGGCCAGCCGCCCGTTGCTGCCGTCGAAGCGCTGATTGGGGACCGACATGATCCTCGCCCACGTGCGCATGTCGACGATGCCGGTGGCCGGCAGGCCCTGCTCACGCTGGTAGCGCATCACGGCCGCGCGGGTCTGGGGGCCGAACTTCCCGTCGGGCGTGGCGCCGACCTTCACCTGGACCGCGTACACGTCATCACCGCGGGCGCCGCTGGCCAGGGTGCGGTAGCTGATGCGGGTCCCGCCCGAGACGGTGGTCGGCGGGGGCGTGTCCCGGAAGGTGGGGGAGGTGAGCTGGCCGCCCTTGAAGCTCTGGTAGGTGATGCCGGAGCTGCCGGTGCGCTGGTTGCCGATCGGTGCGCCGAGGTAGCTGCGGATGCCGCCGAGGGACCGGTAGTTGTCGTACATCGCTCCGGTGACGACGAACGTGAACCCGTCGGTGGAGTAGATCCCGCCCTCGGCGAACTGCAGGGCGGTGCTGCCCGCCGCGGAGATCTGCGGGGTGATGGGCATGCCGAAGGCGGCCTGCCCGCCCCGGGCGTCGTAGACCCGCTTCGCCTCACCGCGGATGATCACGGCGGAGTTCGACGACGGGGAGTACAGCACCGAACCGCCGGCGAAATCCTGCCGCAGCCCGGAGCCGTAGCGGTACTGGCACCCGGAGGGCTTGCCGATCAGTGATCTGCCGCCGTGCGAGGCCCAATGCGTGCCGGTGGGGCCGCTGGTCAGGCCGCGCTGGGAATCCGGGCCCAGCACGACCAGGCGGTGCATCATCACCGCCATCGCGTCACGGTGGATGCCGTCCTGCGGGCGGAAGCTGCCGTCGGACCAGCCGGTGGTGACGCCGTTGGCGTAGCCCCAGGCCATCGCCCCGTAGTGCTGTGTTCGCGGGGTGACGTCCGTGAACGGTGAGCGGGACGGGGCAGGCACGCCTCCGCCGAAGGAGCGCTGCATCATCGCCAGGGCGGCGTCGCGGTCGATCGAGTCCAGCGGGCGGAAGGTGCCGTCGGACCACCCGGTGGTGATCCCCTGCTCGGCGGCCCAGGAGATCTCGCGGTAGTACATGTTGTCCGTGCCGACGTCGACGAAGCGGCTGCGCTGAGGAGCCACGTACCTCGTGGGGGCGTGGACGCGGTAGATCATCGCCACGAACGCGTCGCGATTGATGTCCTCGAGCGGGCGGTACGTGCCGTCGGGCCACCCGGTCGCGTAGCCCTCGCGTTGCATCCACAGGATCTCGTCGGCATACATCATCCCGGCCGGCACGTCCGTGAACCCGCGGCGCGAGCTGGTCGCGGTGGCGCTGAAGACTCGCTGCTGCTCGACGAGCATCGAGGCGGGCAGTGCGCCCGGCCCGTCCAGGAGCAGGTCGCCGACAGCCTCGGGGGCGTCGGCGGCGTCCGCGGCGGCGTCATCGATGGTGTCGGTGTCGCTCTGCGCCCCCTCATCCTCGACGTCCGCCACGAGCTCCTCGGCAGGGTTCTCGTCCTCGCCGTCTGTCGTGGGGTTTTCGCCGGCGTTCTCCGTCTCGGCGTCGGCCGCGGGGTCTTCGTCGGCGTTCTCGAGCTCCGCCGCGAGGTCCCCGTCGGCATTGTCGTGCCGCGGATCCGCGGGGTCGACCGGGGCGGTAGCGGAGTCCGCGCCGGCGGCGGGGACGGTGTCGTTCTCCTCGCCCTCTGGGGACTGGGCCGGAACGTCCTGGCCGGTCTCATCCGCAGTGCCGGCCGGAGCGTCCTGGTCGGTCTCGCTCTCAGAATCCCGCGGGAGCGCCTGATCAGCCTCGCCCGAGGCGTCCTCCGGCGGAGCCTGGCCGGACTCTTCTGCGGCGACCTGCGGGGCAGCCTGACCGGCTTCGCTCGGCGGCACCTCGTCGGCTCGTGCCGCGGCCTGGCCGTCGGTGTCCGCGGCTGCGTGCTCGTCGGCAGACGCCGTCTGCTCGTCCTCGCTCTTATCCGTCGGGCTCGGCGGGGCAGGCGGGATGTCCTGGGCGTCGGCTGCGCTCGCCGGGACCTCGGGCGGTGCCTCGCTCGGGGTGGCCGGGGCGTCGTGGGCTTCGGTCGGGGCGTGCTGCGCCTCCGGCGCGGCGACGGTGTCAGCAGCGACGGAGGGCGCGGGCGGGGATGCCTCCTCGGCGTGGGCGACACCGGCGGTGATGGTCAGCCCGGCGAAGGCCAGAGCGGTCCAGCCGACGACACGAACGGGGCGGAGACGGAAGATCTGGGCAGGGGAGGCCAGAGGCATAAGGGCATCATTCCGAGATGGGCGCAGCGCACCGAGGTGGGGGAGGGGCCGGGGCGCCACAGGGGGCCAGCCGACAGAACGAACAGTAATGGCCCCGTCCGCCCGCCGGCAGGGCATTCGGTCACGGTTGGGTGTCGGTGCGTCGCCATCTGCGGCATCGGCGCGGAACCGCTCGGTCATGACCGTTGCCCGCGGTGTGGGCGACCAGAACAATGGGCGCATCGCCGAGCGCCGGCGAGCGGAGGAGGCCACGATGAGCGCTGCAGAGCCGGGCGCACGACGCGGCAACACCGGCGTGCGACGCCACGCGGCGCCCGATCCGGACCGTCGGACCGTGGCCTCGGGAGTCCTGTTCGGCTGCGGGATCGCGGCCTCGATCATCGACCTGTTCATCTTCCACCTCGTCCTGCAGTGGCACCACTTCTATGACCTCTCCACCACGCGCGTGGCGCTGACCGCCGACGGCTTCTTCCATGCCATCGCCTGGTTCATCACCGTGTGGGGACTGTTCCTCCTGACCGACGTCCGCCGCCGCGCCACGGTCAGGTGGTCGCGCTGGATCGCGGCCGTGATCACCGGCGTCGGCGCGTTCCAGCTCTTCGACGGGATCGTGGACCACAAGCTGCTGCGGATCCACCAGATCCGCTACGGCGTGGACCTGCTGCCCTACGACGCCGTGTGGATCGGCTCCTCCGCGCTCGTGCTGGTGATCGGCGTGGTGATGCTGTGGCGCACCCGCCCGGTGCGCTCGACCGGCACTGCCGGCTGACGGCCATGGACCACGAGCACGACCTCGGCCCGGTCCCCGCGCCGGATGTTGCCGGATGGGCGCTGTTCGAGAGCGCCGTCGGGGCTGTCCTCCTCGTGGCCGCGGCGGGGTACGCGCTCGCGCTGTGGGCGGCTCGCGACCGCAGCCCGTGGCCGGCCCGGCGCAGCGCGGCTTGGTTCGCCGGACTGGGATGTGCCGCAGCAGGGCTCGTCGGCCCGCTCGCCGCGGCCGCCCACACCAGCTTCACCGCGCACATGGCCGGGCACCTGCTGGCAGGGATGCTCGGCCCGTTGCTGCTGGTGCTCGGCTCGCCGGTCTCCCTGGCGCTGCGGGCGCTCCCGGTGACGGGTGCCCGGAGACTGTCGCGGCTGCTGCGCACGGCGGTGATCCGGGCTCTCACCCATCCGGCGGTCGCCGGTGTCCTCAACCTCGGCGGGCTGTGGCTGCTGTACGCCACAGGCCTTTACCCGCTGATGCACTCCTCGGCGCTGGTCCACGCTCTCGTGCATGCCCACATCGTGCTTGCCGGCTATCTCTTCACCGCGTCGCTGGTCGGGGCGGATCCGACTCCCCACCGGGCCTCGATCCGGGTCCGCTCGGCGGTGCTCGTCGCATTCATCGCGGGGCACTCGATCCTCGCGAAATGGCTCTGGGCCAGTCCGCCGGCCGGCGTCGCGCCCGATGACGGCCGGGCAGGCGCGCAGCTCATGTACTACGGCGGTGACGCCATCGATGTCGCGCTCATCGTGCTGCTGCTGCACCAGTGGTACGTGGCGACCCGGCCCCGGGTCAGTCTTGGGCCGGCCTCGACAGGGGAGAATTATTCTGCTCGTCCCAGACGGCGCAGAACGATGAGGATCAGCCCGGCTTCTCCGTGGCAGGATGATCACTGAGAGAGTGCCGGATTAAACTCACCGTGGTGACACCAGTTCTGAAGGTTTGCCAAAAGCAGGTGGCCCGTGCGTAACGCTTGCCGGAGTGCGGGGACCCTCTGAGGCTCGGGGCACGTGCGTCCCAAACGCGGTCCTGAGCGGAAGCCTCGCCGTTGCCGAGCTTCCTCGGTGGTCCACGGTCTGTCCGATCTCGTCTGTACGCTTGCGTCGCGCCGGACAGTTTCTCATCCGGTAAGCACTGGTACCGAGGACCGCTGAGCTTCCCTCTGCTGGTCAGGGGTGATGCGCTCGGTGTTGGATGAGCCGGCGGGTAGGGCAAGGTACGCGCTGCCGCAATGTATGTGGGGTTCAAGCACACGAAGATAGGGGATGGGCATGGCTGGGAAAGTTGACGTGGTAGTTAAGGCTCTCAAGTGGATCGGTCCTGTAGCACTACCTGCCATCATGAGGATCTACAACGACCCGGATCTGTGGAAGATGGTTAAGGATCAATTCGCTCGGTTGGTCCACCATGGTGGCAACAGTGTCGACGACATGCTGTCCACGATTGAAACACTTCGGGAGCAAGTTTCGTACCTCGTGGAGTCTGCGGACGATGAGGACGAATTGCGGCGCGCTAAGGCATGGGGCAAGCAGCTGGATAAGTGTGACCATGCCGCTAGGCTTCTGAAAACGCCGGGTTCTTCCAAGTCGGAGCGGTCTGCACTGAAGACAAGAGTTGAGGCCCTCCGTTCCGACATTCTAAATGCTTTCATTATCGAGCAAGAGGAGGACGCGCGCGCTCGAGACGCGCTGGAGTCTTGAGTTCGCTGCCCTCGACTCCCTAAGTGCGTGCCCACTCTCGCCGAGTACGATCGTGCCCACCGAGTCGGAGGAGACGCCACCATGTGCGGACGCTATGTGCTCGAAATCGATGCCGAGGGGCAGATGCGCGCCTATGCGGCCCAGCCCGCGCGTGAGCTGGACTGGTACCCGATCTTCTCCATCGCGCCGCGCACCAAGGCCCCCGTCGTCCGCGAGTACGTCGACGAGAGCGGGCAGCTGCAGCGCACCCTCGAACTCGCCCGCTGGGGCTTCCAGCCCTCCTGGGCGAAGGAGAAGGGGCCGCGGCCGATCAACGCCCGCTTCGAGACCGCCGCGACCAACGGCATGTTCCGCGCGGCCTTCGCCTCCTCCCGGGCGGTGGTGCCGATGTCCGGGTACTACGAATGGGTCGAGACCGAGACCGGCAAGCAGCCCTACTACGTCCACCCCACCGATGAGCGCCTGCTGCACGCGGCCGGCCTCACCACGGCCGCGCAGAACGCGGACGGCGAGTGGGACGTGAGCTTCACGATCATCACCCGGGAGGCCCGCGACGCCGCCGGGGACGTCCATGACCGCATGCCCGCCTTCCTCGACGAGGATCTGCTGGCGGACTGGCTCGCCCCCGGCAAGCTCGACGCCACCGGCAGGGAGCGCCTGCATGGCGAGCTCGGGGATGTCTCCGAGCGCCAGGCGCAGGCCCTGGTCACCCACCCGGTGGATCGCCGGGTCAACAACACCCGCACCGTCGACCGCACCGACCCGGGCCTGATCGCGCCGCTCATCCTCGGCTGAGCGTCAGCCTCGGTGGCGGGTCGGAGCGCAGTAGGGGAGCGGGGAGCAAGGCGGGGCGGGGAGCGTCACGCCCTTACGGGGGAGCGGTACCTCGCGAGGTACTCCTGGAAGTCCCACGCCGGCTGGTCGGCCGTACCTTCGAGGAAATCGGTCGCAGCCTGCCGGCCCCGCGCGTACAGCAGCTCGCACTCCTCGTCCGAGAGGGAGAACTTGGTGGGGCCGACGGCGTCGGTGTCGATGAAGATCGTGCGCGCCTGCGCGTGCGAATCCTCGATGTGCTGGCGGTCGTAGAACCCGGTGACGGTGTCCACGACCGCCTTGCCGTAGGACAGCGGGCCCGTGATCCGGTTGACCGTGCCGGTCCCGTCCGGCGGCCGCGCCGAGAGCTTGATGCCGAACGTGGGCCAGCGCGGCACCTGCCCCTCGGGCAGGTCGAAGACGGAGACCGGGAAGTTCGACAGCATCCCGCCGTCGACCAGCCACGCCGGCCCGCCCCGCCGGTTGCGCCACCGCACCGGCCGGAAGAACAGCGGGATCGCCACCGAGGCGCGGACGGCATCGACGACCCGCAGCTGCGCGGGATCGGTCCCGAACCCGGCGCCGTCCGTCGGCAGGAAGCGCAGGCGACCGGCGGAGAGATCCGAGGCGGTCACGACCAGGCGGAACTGCTGCTCGCCCTGCCCCTCGCTGCCGAGGTGTGGATCGTGGCAGAGGAGATCGGCGAAGGTGCCGGTGCGGTCGGGGCCGCCGTGCTCGGCCAGCTGTTCCTCGAGCCAGCTGGCGAGGGTGTCGCCGCGGTGCACCCCGAGGTGCAGCAGGATGGCCAGAGCCTTGCCGAGAAGGAACCGGGTCCACCACGGGCCGTCGGCGAATCGCGAGTAGTCGGTCTCGCGGAGGATCTGGACCATCGTCCTCGCCGGGACCCCCGCGGTGACCAGTGCGCCGGCGATCGCCCCGGCGGAGGAGCCGGCGACCCGGTTGATGCGATACCCGTGCTCCTCGAGCACCTCGATCGCGCCGGCCAGCGCGATCCCCCTGACCCCGCCGCCCTCCAGCACGAGATCGACGCGCCGGGTCTCCGCGCCCGGGTCCGGTGACGGCAGGGAGGGGCGGGCGTTCGGCATCCGCACAGGGTAGGCCAACGCCGCGCAGCCCTGCCGCCGAGATCACCGGACCGCCGACTGACCGAGTGTTCGCCTCCTCGGCAGGACGGCGAACAGCCCCGCTATCAGGGGCGAAGCCTGCGCCGCAGCCGTCCCCGCGGCCCCGGGAGCGGCGAGGCATTGACCGCCTGCGAGGGCGGGATAACACTTGCCGCATCATCGGCCGACGGCGCCGATCCTCCCGTGAGGAGTAGATCCATGAACGCGAGATCGAAGATAGCGCTCGGACTGCTGGGCGGGTACGTCCTGGGTCGCGGACGGCAGGCGAAACTCGCAGCACTTGTGCTGGGATACATCGCCGTCAAGCAGGGTGGTCGCGGCCTGGAGTCGGTCCGCTCGACTCTGATGGAGTCCGACGAGGCCAAGGCGCTCACCCAGCAGATCACCACAGGCCTGGCCACGGCCGCGACCGGAGCCGCGACCGCAGCGGCAGGCAAGGGCATCCACACCCTCAGCGAGAACCTCCAGCAGCGCACGGCGCAGCTGCGCGACGGGTCCGCCTCCGAGGCCGCCGAATCCTCCCAGCCCGAGTCATCAGAGTCTTCCGAATCCTCCGACTCGTCAGAGGCCTCGGATTCCTCCGACTCCTCCGAGTCGGCCGCGAGCGGCACGGAGAACTCGTCCGACAAGCCGGCCGAGGGCGGTTCGTCGAGCGAGAGCGAGGCGAGCGGCAGCGCTGAGAACACCGACCAGCCTGAGAGCACGGACCGGAAGGATGAGTCCGATGAGTGAGCGCACCGCCGAGGACACCTCGACCACGCCGTGGTGGAAGAGCGCCCTGGAGCAGCTTCCCCTCGATGACCTGAGATCGGACCTGACCGAGTACGCCTCGGCGCTCGCCGAGAAGGGCACCTCCGCCCTGACCGACAAGCTCAACGACTTCGCGGAGTCCATGACACCGGGGGAGGGCGGCGCCGCCGGCGAGGGCCTGAAGAAGGGCGCCGAGAAGCTCGGCGAAGGCAAGAACCCGGCGACCGCAGGCGCCTCCGCGCTGGCTGCGGGAGCCAAGGAGAAACTGACCCCCGGATCATCCGGTGGGTCGTCCTCGGGTGGATCCTCGGAGGTCAAGAAGTTCTCCAACATCGTCGAGACGGTCGAGGTTGGGGTGCCCGTCAGGGTCGCCTACAACCAGTGGACGCAGTTCCAGGACTGGACCGGCTTCATGAAGAAGGTCGAGAACGCGGAGCAGCAGTCCGAGGAGAAGGTGGAGTTCAAGGGCCAGGTGTTCCTCTCGCACCGCACCTGGAAATCCACCATCGTCCAGCAGGTTCCCGATGAGCAGATCGTCTGGCGCTCGAAGGGCGAGAAGGGGCACCTCGACGGCGCGGTCACGTTCCACGAGCTCGGCCCGCGCCTGACGCGCATCCTCATCGTCGTCAACTACTACCCCCAGGGCTTCGTCGAGAAGGTCGGCAACATGGGACGCCCGGTGGGCCGGCGCATCCGCGTCGAGGCCCGGCTCTTCGCCCGCTACGTCATGACGCAGACGATCCTGGACGAGGACGCCGTCGAGGGCTGGCGCGGGGAGATCCGCGACAGCGAAGTGGTGCGCACGCACGAGGAGGCCCTCGAGGCCGAACGCGCTGCCCAGGACCAGCAGGGCGAACAGGACCAGCCGAGTCAGCAAGGCAAGGAACAGCAGGATCAGCAGGCTCAGGACGACGAGGAGAGTCCGCAGGACGAATCGGCCGACGCCGACGATGAGAGCCGCGACCAGCCCGACGAGTCCACGGACGGCGACGGGACCTCCGAGGCCGATGCTGGCGAGTGCTCCGACGCTGCAGATGCCGAGCCGGAATCAGCCGACGCGGAGCCGGAGTCTGCCAGCACTGAGCAGGACAGCGAGGGCGGCCAGAGCGACGGTGGCGACGGCCAGGGCGGCGGCACCGGCGAAGGCGGCGGCGCTGGGCAGGGCGGCGACGCCGAGAACGGTGGCGACGGCCAGAACGGTGGCGACGAGAACGGTGACGACGGCCAGGACGGCGGCACCGACGAGGGCGGCGACCAAAGCGGCGGCGCTGAGGGTGACGGCACCGAGGAAGCCGGCGGCACCGCCGACGCGGAGGGCAGCAGCACCGAGCAGGACGCCAGCACCGAGCCCGACGAGCCTGCCCAGGAGGAGGACGGCGACTTCGAGTACGTCGAGGTCGACTCCGACGACACCAGCGGTTCCTCGTGATGGCACAGGCCTCGCAGAACAACGATCCGGGCGGCGACGGGACTGAGGACGAGAAGGAGCAGGGCCGTCAGGACAGAGGGTCCCGCGCTGAGAAGAAGCCTTCCGGCCGGCGCCGACGGAAGAAGGTGCTGACGGCCAAGGGTGCGGTTCGCCGCTCGACCGGTCACCTCGCGGAGCTGACCGGTCGGGTTCCCGAGTCCGTCATCGCGGTCGAACGCCAGGAGGACGGCTGGAAGGTGAGTCTCGAGTTCCTCGAATGCCGCCGGGTCCCGGACACCACGGACATCCTGGCCGAGTACAGCGTGTACGTCGACGACCGAGGCGAGCTGACCTCCTACAAGCGCGAATCCCGCTACACCCGCGGACGCGTCGAGAGCTGAGGCCTCCGCTCCAGGCCGGGGCGAGGAGCCGCGGCGAGACCCGCCGGCAGGCGAGACCCGCCGGCGGGCGACGCTCGCGGGCGGACGTGGCTCGCGGGCGGGCGAGGCGCGCGGGCGGGCCCCAGCGCCGGGGTGCCTCGCCCCGGAGCCCGGACCGTCGGCCCCTTACCCGGTGGACTGGCGGATGACCACCGTCTCGCCCTGGGGCAGCGGCGTGCCGGCAGGCGGATCAGTGCCGATCACGTACCACTTGCCCACCGTGCTCGAGGGCTCGTTGCGCACCTCGTAGTTGTAGCCGGCTGCCTGCAGCGTGGCTTTGGCCTGGGAGAGATACATGCCGGAGACGGAGGGGACCCCGCCGTTCTGATCCGCCTGCGGCGGGGGCGCCTTGGTCGCTGCCGGTGCGGACGGGAAGGGTTCGCTGGGCAGGCCCTCGTGGACGCGGCTCATGTACTCCTGCCAGGTGGGCAGGGAGACCGTGTTGCCCCACACGTGGCCGTGGCGGAGCATCTGGCCGTCGACCGGGAAGCCGCCGGGGGAGATGTTGGCCTGGGGGTGGCCGAACCAGACGGCGGTGGACATCTGGCGGGTGAAGCCGACGTACCAGGTGTGGAACTGGGAGCCGGAGGTGCCGGTCTTGCCGCCGGCGGGGTGGCCCTCGATGATCTTGCCCTTNCGTCCAGGCCATGGTGTCGGCGACCTTCTTGTCGACCGCCTGGTGGCATTCGGCCCCGGAGATCGGCATGGCCTCGCCGTTGCGGTCGATGACCTCGGTGACCGCCTGCGGCTTGCAGTACGTCCCGCCGGCGGCGTACGTCGCGTAGGCGCCTGCCATGTCCAGTGCGGAGATGCGCACCTCGCCGAGCACGATCACGGCCGGGGCCAGTTCGGTGCCGTAGATGTCCTCGATGCTGGCGTCCCACGTCTGCGGATCCGCGGGGTCGTGGGTCGCGGGGACCACGCCGAGCTCCCGGGCGCCCTCGGCGATGTCGCACAGATCCAGCTGCCGGGCCATGTTCGCGTACGCGGTGTTGATCGAGAACTTCGTGGCGTTCAGCGCGGTCTCCATGGGGGAGATCCGCACCGAGACGGCGTTGTCGGGGTTGTACCCGGGGTTCTCCCGCCACGCGCCGCGAGGCAGGCACTTCGCGGGGAAGCGGGACATGGGCTCGCGCACCGTGCTCACCCTGTCGGTGATGCTGTGGTTCGTCTCCAGCCATTCCTGGAGCACGAAGGGCTTGAACGTCGAGCCGACGGGGAAGCCGCTGGAGCCGCCGAGGGCCTTGGGGACGTTGTAGTTGATCGCCGTCTCGCCCGGATTGACCTCTTGATACGGGTTGAACGAGCGGTTCTCGGCCATCGTGAGGATGTTGCCGGTGCCCGGCTCCACGGTCACGATCGAGTGGCCGAAGCCGTGCTGCGCATCCCCGGGCACGCGGCGTTCGAGGATCTCGCCGGCGATCTTCTGCTTGGCCGGATCCAGCGTGGTGCGGATGGTCAGCCCGCCCCCGTAGAGCAGCTTCTGGCGCTCCTCGTACGTCGGGGCGAACTCGGGGTCACTGAGCAGGGTGCGGGTGACGTAATCGCAGAAGAACCCGCTGCGGCCCGCGTCGGCGCAGCCCGCCCGCACGTTCTGGATCTGCAGCATGTCCTCCACCGGCTGCTCGGTGTACTTCGTGTACTCCTCGTCGGTGATGTAGCCCTCGCTGTGCATGTCGGCGAGCACCTCGTTGCGGCGCTTCTCGCCGGCTTCGGGGTGGTCGACCGGGTCGTACTGGTTCGGGCCGTTGGTGATACCCGCCAGGAGGGCGGCCTCGCCCGGATTCAGATCCGCAGCGTTCTTGGAGAAATAGTGCCGCGAGCCGGTCTCGACCCCGTACTGCGAGGGGCCGAACTGGGCGACGTTGAGATAGGCGTTGAGGATCTCGTCCTTGCTCCAGCGCTTCTCCAGCGAGATCGCCAGCTTCGCCTCACGCGCCTTGCGCCCGTAGGTCTGTTCCGTGGCTTCCTTGATGTCTTCCTGGTCGCCGCGCTGGACCGCATCCATCAGCAGGGCGTTCTTGACGTACTGCTGGGTCAGAGTCGACCCGCCCTGCGTGGGGCCGCCTCCCATGTTGCTGAGGAAGGCGCGCGCGGTCCCCTTGAGGTCCACGCCGCCGTGCTCGTAGAACCGGCGGTCCTCGACCGCGATCACCGCATGCTGCATGTGCGGCGAGATCTTCTCCAGCGGCACCATGATGCGGTTCTCGGTGTAGAACGTCGCCAGCAATGATCCGTCGGCCGCCTCGATCCGGCTGGCCTCGTTCAAGGGCTGGACCTCGAGCTCGGTCGGGTAGGACTCGAACAGCTCCACCCCGTCCTCGGCGACCGCGGAGGCGGCCGAGACCGCCGGCAGGAAGAAGGCGGCGAGCAGCACGCCCCCCAGCGCCGAGACGGCGATCATCCCCAGCAGCAGGTACAGGAACTGCAACATAGCGACGGGAAGAGGGCGTCCGGACGGGGAAGTGGACGGAGTGCTGGCCATGTTTCCAGGGTATGGCGGGCACATGCGACCGCGGAAGGTTCAACCACGGGTCCTGTGCCTGCGCGTCGCCGATGTAATGCGATCGTTGTGCGCCGAGGGCGCTGTGGGTGGCTCGTGGCACGCATCGTGAAGCTCCCGGCGCCGGAGTTCAGGCTCGCTCGGTGCGGCGCGGAGGCCCGTGGCGACGAGGCGGGGCTCCAGCTGCGCGGGGCGGTCAGACGGTGAACATCGCCTCGGCCAGCAGTTGGAGCGTCTGGGCATTGCCCGTCGGCTCATCGAGGGGCTCGGACTCGTAGGCGCCCAGGGAGCCGGAGACCATGATCTCGTCCACCCCGCTGGCGGCGGCGAACTCGCGCAGCCGCGGAGCGACCTGCTCCGGGGTGCCGATGAACCACGAGGAGCGCACCTGCTCCAGCGCCTGCGCCTCGGCGCCCTCGGAGGGCGCTGCCAGGACCTCCTCGATGGTCTCCAGCGGCCGCATCGGAGCGCTGGTGCGCATCCGGGCGAACTGTCGCAGCATCGGCAGGGCGCGCTGGTGGGCCTCCTCCTCGGTGGGTGCGACGGAGACGTTGGCCGTGAGGAAAGACTGCGGCTGGGGATGGCGCTCGCTGGGCTGGTACGTCTCGCGATACAGCGTCATCGCCTGCTCGAGGCCCGGGGCACCGAAGTGGTTGGCGAACACGTAGGGCAGGCCCAGCTGCGCCGCGAGGCGGGCGGAGAAGTCGCTCGAGCCCAGCAGCCACACCTCGGGCGAGGCGGTCGCGGCCGGGGTCGCGCGGGCCTCGTAGGTGCCACCGTTGCTGAAGGAGAAGCTCGCCCCGTCCGGGCTCATGATCTCCATGATCTCCTGGACGTTCTGCGGGAACTCCTGGGCCTCACTGGTGGTGCCGGAGCGGCGCAGCAGCTGCGTGATCACCGGATCGCTCCCCGGCGCGCGGCCCAGGCCCAGGTCGATCCGGCCCGGGGCGATCGCCTCCAGCGCTGCGAACTGCTCGGCCACGATCAGCGGGGCGTGGTTGGGCAGCATCACCCCGCCCGAGCCGAGACGGATCCGTGAGGTGCGCGAGGCGGCCGCCGAGATCAGCACCGGCGGCGTCGTGGAGGCGACGGCCGCCATGTTGTGGTGCTCGGCGAACCAGTAGCGGCGATACCCGAGCTCGTCGGCTCTCTGCGCCAGGGCCATGGATGAGGCCACGGCATGGGCGGAGCTCTGACCGGTGCGCACCGGCACCAGATCGAGGACGGACAGGGCGGGATTCGCGGTATCGGTCACTGGCGGCGCAACGCCCGTCGGCCGGCACGCATTCCCGGGGTTTGCGTGCCGGCCGGGTCGCGTCGGGTGCCGGCATCTGCGCGCGCCGGAGCGCGACCCCGGCCCGCGACCCGGTCCGGCGCTCGCACCTGCACTTTTAGCTGTACTTTCAACGACCGACTGGTTGGGGTGGACGGAGTGGTCGTACCAATTGTGAGGGGAGTGACGCCTCTACTGAGGGGTCATAAGACGACAGTGCAGGTCGTACCGGGCATGTCGGACCCGTCCGCTTTTGCGGCCTTCGTAACGATCGGGATACAGGTCTCCTCGAGGCCGGGAAAGCGCATGTGCGCGGGCATTTCGTCTGCGAACCTCCCACAGTCACCAGTGTGACGGCAGTCTCGCGTTCCGGGCCCCCACCCGGCGCGCACAACGCCCCTCCCCCGACTCACGATGGAGCGATTGTGGAACGTCTGAAGTCCCCACCACCGCCCGCGCCGCCGCCGGTCATCCCTGTTCAAGGGTGTCGTCGCCTCGGTCGCCACGGCAGGCCTTGCCCTTCTATCCGCGCCTCCGGCGCTCGCCGCACCGACCGATGATTCCGAGGCACTCGGTCAGGTCATCAATGCCGATGCCCTGGGCCTCGATGCCGCCGATCTGGGCACCAGTCAGTCCGGCAACCCCAGTGACCCCGGCCCGTACGCGAACCCGCTGAACGTCGCCGCGCTCGAAACTGTGAACCTCGATCTCGGCTCGATCTCGCTGCCGCTGATCAGCGACGCCGAGGGAAGCGGGCTGCTCTACCTCGGCGAGGCCGGCACCCTCTCCAGCTACGCGACCTCCCCCTCGCCCAACTCCTCGACCGCGAGCGCCGGCGTGCTCGGCGAGGACGGCGCGCTGACCGTGGACCCGGGCGGCGTGGGCGAATTCGGCAGCGCCGAGGTCAACCTGACCCAGCTGCTCGGCCAGGCCGGAGTGGACGGACTCACCGACGACATCATCGACGAGCTCACGCTTCAGCTCGGAGCCGTCGGCTCCACGGCGACGGCAGACGGCACCGACGTCTCCTCGGAGTACATGGTCGCCGATGGCCGGCTCGTTCTCAGCTCGCCCGCAGTCGGGGCGCTCGCGACCGAGCTGGATACGGCGCTGGACGGCGTCGGAACGACGATCGACTCGGCCGTGAGTACCGAGGGGGCGCTCGGCGCAATTGCGGCGACCGCGAATCTCGACGCCGACCTCGCCGGGCTCCTCGCGCTGGACGCCGGCGGCGGCACCATCGGGGTCGACGGACTTCAGGCTGCGCTCGACGAGGCAGGTACCACGCTGCTGTCCGAGCCGCTGGTCGATGCGAACGAGCTCGTCTCCATCAACCTGGCTGAGGGCACCATCGCCGTGGATCTGCAGGCGCTCGGCGGCCCGGAGGGGCTGAACGGGCAGGATCCGAACACCGAGCTGCTCAGCTCGGAGACCATCATGGAGATTACGGGCGCTGTCAGTGAAGCGCTCGGTACCATCACCACCAAGGCCGGCGAGGCCGTGACCGAGGTGCTCAACAACGCGGCGCTGACCATCGAGGTTCCTGCTTCCGTCACTTCGGCCGGCGTGCCGCTTGTTGACGTCAGCATCCTCGTGGAGACCACGCTGGGCCAGCTCGCAGGCACCACCGAAGGCGATCCGACGATCGATATTCAGGGCAGCCTGGGCGGCGTCATTTCGCTGGACGCGCTGCTCGGCGCGTTGGACCCGATCGTCCAGAGCGCGCTGATCACTCCGCTGCAGGGCGTCGTCGGCGGCGTGCTCGACACCGCCACCAGCGGCCTGACCACGACTCTCAATGGAGTTGTGAACCCGGTGGTCGACAGCCTCTCGCCCGTTCTCTCGGGTGTTCTGGCCCAGGTCGTCTCCATCACGCTCAACGAGCAGCCCGAGCCGGGCCTGCTCGGTGCAGAGTCCTTCACGGTCAACGCTCTGAGCTTGGAGCTTCTGCCCAACGCCGACGCGGTTGACCTGAACCTCGGGTCCTCCACGGTGCGCGCCGCGGATGCAGCTGCCGTGGATCCCACCGTCTCGGTGACTCCGGGCACGGTAGAGGACGGCGGCGTCACCACGGTGACGGGTGAGAACTACCCGCCGAACACCGATGTGGCCGTCCAGTTGACCGATCTCGATGGCAACCCCATCGGCGAGCCCGTCCCGGTCACCACGGACGACACCGGCTCGTTCACGACGGACCTGACCGTTCCCGAGGGCACGGAGGCCGGCGACTACCTCGTCGAGGGCACCGCCACCTCCGGTGAGACGGCGACCGCCCCGCTGGCAGTGACCAACGCGGACGAGCCCACGGACGACAACACCGCGGACAACACCGAGGTGAACACTTCGGTGAACACGGCTGACAACACGTCGGTGAACACCGCGGACAACACCGGTGAGAACACTTCGGTGAACACGAGTGACAACACGTCGGTAAACACGTCTGTGAACACGACAGACAACACCTCCGTGAACACGGGTGACAACACGTCGGTGAACACGGCGGACAACACCGGAGACAATACGTCGGTGAACGCCGCGGACAACACCGCTGACAACACGGACGTGAACACGACCGAGAACGATGCGGACAACACCGAGGTGAACACCGCTGACAACACGGACGTGAACACGGCGGAGAACGATGCGGACAACACCGAGGTGAACACGGCCGACAACACCGGTGACAACACGGCGGACAACACCGCGACTGCGGAGCTGGACGTCACGCCGAAGCGCGCTGTGCAGGGTGTCGACACCGTGCTGGTGCACGGTTCGGGCTACACCCCGAACGGGACCGCCGACATCTTCCTCCGCCCGATGGACGGAGACGTCATCAACGAGGAGGAAGCTGCCGAGGTCGAGCCGATGGTCGAGCTCGCCAACCAGGGATTCACCACGCTCGCGCTGGCGAACCCCGGCGAGAACATCGGTACCGTTGACGTGGATGCGGACGGCGAGCTGGTCTTCCGTATCGCCACGGATGACATCGAGCTCGGTGACTACGCGGTGACCGCCATCGATCAGACGGATCCGGAGCTGGAGGCGTACGAGCTGTTCACGCTGGTCGCTGCCGATGCTCCTGCTGAGGACCCGGCGATCTCGGTCGATCCGAGCACCGTCAATGACGGTGAGTCCACCACGGTGACCGGCGAGAACTTCCCGCCGAACACCGAGGTCGAGGTGCAGCTGACCGATCCCGAGGGCAACCCCGTCGGGGACCCGGTCACCGTCACCACCGATGACGACGGTGGCTTCACCGCCGAGATCACGGTTCCCGAGGGTTCCGCTCCCGGCGACTACGAGATCGTCGCCGAAGCCGAGACCGGTGAGTCCGCGACCGTGACCCTGCCCGTCACCGACGGTTCGGGTGCGGACAACGGCGCTGCCAACGGTGGAGACAACACCGCTGACAACGGCGGGGACAACACTGCCGACGATGCCGGTGACAATGGTGCGGACAACACGTCCGCCAACACCGGTGGCAGCGGCACCCCGGGCGGCTGGGGCGGAAACGGCTCCGGTGGTTCGTACGATGGTGGCACCAGCGGCAACGGTGGGGGCGGCTCGCTCGCCCAGACCGGTGCGGCCGGCACCGCCGCCATGGCCGGGCTGGCTGCCCTGCTGCTCCTCGCGGGCAGCGCGGCGCTGATCACCCGTCGTCGGGCTGGTCGCTGACCGACTCGCAGTACACACACTGATGGCCGTCGGGCCGGCACCTCGGTGCCGCGCCCGGCGGCCATCGGCCCGTCGTAACCGCTTCTTCGCAGACCCCCTCTCTTCTCCACATAGTTCGCAGAACGGACTCTCCTCGCATGGCTAAGCCCCGCATCCGCCGTCTTCCCGCGGTGGTCCTGGCGATCGTCGGGCTCCTCGCCGCCGGCCACATCGGCGCCACCCTCGCCTACACCGGTCCGGACACCCCGATCAAGCAGTCCCTGCAGCCGGCTCTGAACCGGTACTTCCTCGGCCCGCTCGATCAGGGCTGGAACCTCTTCGCCCCCGGCCCCTACTCCCAGGACGAGAACATGCTGGTGCGCGCCTGCATCAGCTCCCATGAGGTCTGCGCCGGCGGCAGCGACGCCGGGGCCGAGTTCACCCCATGGCGCAACGTCACCGCCGAGGAGCTCGAAGCGGTCGACTACAACATCTTCGCCAATCGCGAATCCCGCCAGTCCAAGGTGGTCCACGGCCGGCTCTGGCCCGCCGCGCGCGACCTTTCCCAGGACCAGCAGGCCATGGCGGAGAACAACCACATCGACGGGGAGCCCGTCTTCGGCGTCGACCTCTACTCCGCCGAGGCCGAGGAGACCTACAGCCCTGCCCAGCTCAGCGACCTCCGCGTCTATCAGCGGCTCGAGGACTCCGCCGTGGGCCTGGGGACGCTGTACATGTACGAGGAGTACGGCGAGGACGTCACCCTGGTCGAAGTGCGCATGCGCCGCGACGCGGTCCCCGACTTCGACCAGCGCCACGACCCGCCGGAGGAGCCCTCGCAGTCGTGGGTGAACATCGGCTGGCGCCCGGCGATGGAGTTCGACGAGGAGGTGTACGCAGCATGGTCGTGAAGGACTCCAGCACCTCCGCCCCGGTCCGGGACTGGCTGCGCACCCACCGCGACGCCCCGATGCGCCTGTTCGATCGGCTGATCACCTGGTTCATCGCCGACCGCCACGCCGATTACGGCTTCGCGATCATGCGCATCGCCTCCGGCAGCTTCCTGCTCGGGTGGCTATTGCTGAACCTCCCGATCGCCTCGCGCATCTGGGGCCCGGGCTCCGGATACTGGCAGCCCTACCGGGAGATCCTCGGCTACAACTTCCCCTTCGACCTGCTCCAAAAGGCCGGGCCCGGGCTGTTCTGGGCCTGGTACATCGTCACCATCGCCCTGGTCGTCGCCTTCACCCTGGGCTGGCGCACCCGGATCGTCACCCCGCTGCTGTTCATCGCCTACACCACGCTGAACGGGCAGAACACGCCCATCTCCGACGGTGGCAACTACTTCATCCGGGTCATGCTGATCTACCTGATCCTGGTAGACATCTCCCGTCGCTGGTCGCTGGATGCCCGGCGCCGCGCCGCGAAGGACGCCCCGGAGACGCAGACCGGATCCGTGCTGCACAACATCGGGTTGTGCCTGGTGGTCGCGCAGATCTGCATCGTCTACCTCGAGGCGGGACTCTACAAGGTCCAGGGCTCGCTGTGGCAGGAGGGCACCGCGGTCTACTACCCGCTGCAGTCCGAGGCCTACGGCGTCTTCCCGCCGCTGGCGGACCTCATGACCCACTGGGCCGCGCCCGTGGTGATCGCGACCTACGTGACCGTGCTCGCCCAGATCGCCTTCCCGTTCCTGCTGTTCAACACCATCACCCGGCGGATCGCGCTGCTCATGCTGCTGGGCATGCACCTCACGATCGCGGTGACGATGGGACTGCCGTTCTTCTCCGGGATCATGGCCTCGGCCGACGCCGTGCTCGTCTCCGGCGCCACCTGGATCACGATCGTCACCTGGCTGCGGACCACCGTGACCGGCAATCGCTTCGCACGCGGACTCCGAGCACGAGTCCGCCGCCGGCGAGCGGGAAAGGGGGCCGGCGCCGACGAGGAGAGCGGCACCGCCGCGGACTCCGACGCGTCACGGGCCTCCGTGAGCCAGTGAGGCCCGCGGAGCCGTCGTCCGTCACCTGCTGACGCGGTCGCAGGCAGCCAGCCGGTCAGCGCGTGGAACGACCACATCGACCAGGTGTGGGCCACCTGCGCCTGACGCCGCGGAGTCGTGCGAGTCGCGGCAGCGCAGCTCGCGGCAGCGCTGCCGCATCCAGCACAGCAGCACGACATGGAGCGGGCGAGGCCGTGGGCCTCGTCCGCTCCATGTCGCGTTTCGCCATCGTCCACCGTGCACCGAGGTCCGCCCGGCCGAGGACTTCTGCTCGCGCGGGCTGCTCGAGGGGCTCTTGCCGGTAGGCGGAGCGAGAGGCGGCTCTGCGGCGTATCAGGCCGTGAAGTGTAGGTGCCGCGGCTGGTTCTGCCAGGGCCCGTAGGGGCCTTGCCGCGGGGTCGAAAGAGACGATTCCTGTGACCGTCTCGAGACATTCCGGAGGCGGATTTCGAGGTATCCAGAGGCGTGGCGTGGTGTTCAATCATCCATGGAACACCACCCGAGTCCATAGTGAACGGCGGGCGGCCGAACAGGCCGAGCGGTGTCTTCTCCTCCTCAGGTTCTAGGTAAGGGTCACGATGGCTCCTCAGCTCGGCGCGCTCAAAGGTAAGAAGAAGGTCGGCGTCATCTCCGCCCTGTCATGTTGCGGATGCGGTGGGCTCGCGTTTCTCCTGGTGATGATCACCGGCGTCCTGGGAGCGGTCTTCGCTCCTCCCGTGGACGAGACGCCGTCCGATCAGCCCACGGTCGCTGCCCGCGAGGCCGACGCTGAGACGGTCGCGCCCGAAGCGGCGACGGAGACCGCCACCCCCTCGCCGACCAGCACGCCGACACCGACCCCTACGCCGACCGCCGCGCCCGAGCCGACGCCTGACCGCTCAAGCGCCCTCGGCGTTCTCGCCGGGCTCGAGGTCAAGGGCCGCGCGCCGAAGACGGGCTATGACCGCGATTCCTTCGGATGGCGCGATGACATCGACCGCAACGGGTGCGACACCCGCAACGACATCCTGCGCCGCGACCTCAGCGACATCGTGCTCGAGTACGGCACCGAGGGGTGCGTCGTCCTCTCCGGCGTTCTCGCGCCTTCGCCCTACAGCGGTGCGGACGTCTCCTTCCACCAGGAGGACGACAACTCTCTCGATATCGATCACGTCGTGGCTCTTTCCGACGCCTGGCAGACCGGCGCCGCGCAGTGGGATGAGGAGAAGCGGGTGGAGTTCGGCAACGACCCACTCAATCTGCTTGCCGTGGAAGACTCCCTGAACCAGCAGAAGGGTGATGGGGACGCCGCGACGTGGCTTCCGCCGAACAAGTCGTACCGGTGCGAATACGTCTCTCGGCAACTAGCGGTGAAGGACAAGTACGGCCTGTGGGTCAAGCCGGCCGAGAAGGACGCCATCGAACAGGTCCTTGGTGATTGTGAGGGCTTCGCCGCATTCGCTGACGACGAGGTCACGCCGGACCGCTGGGAGGGCGATGGTGCGCGCGAAGAGGCCGCCCCGGAACCCGAGCCCGCCCCGGAACCCGAGCCTGCACCGGAACCCGAGCCCGCACCGGAACCCGAGCCTGCCCCCGAACCGGCTCCCGCACCCGAGCCCGAAGAACCGGCCGGCGGCAGCGTCCACTACAAGAACTGTGATGCGGCACGAGCGGCCGGGGCGGCGCCGGTGCGCGTCGGCGACCCCGGCTACTCACGCAAGCTCGACAGGGACGGCGACGGAGTCGGCTGCGAGAACTGACCGGACGGGACCGGGGCGGGGAAGCGCGTGGCGTGCCGCGAAGGGTGCACGGGAATCAACAAATTAACCCGGCTGAACCCTGAGCGTCATCGGGAGGCTACGGCCCGGTGACGTGGGGCTCATACCGTCGAGCGGCCCGATCCCCGGCGTCGCCCCCGGCGACGCGCATCCCCGCGAAAGGTCCCCGCCCCATGAGTCCCTCCTCGCCGCCCTCGGCGCGCGCCGCCGTGCCTGCCTCCCCGATGCGCCGCAGCAGCTGGCTGCTGCTGGCCCTCGCCCTCGCCGCCACCTCGCTGCTGTGGTCGCCGACCGCTCCGTCGGCGCACGCGGACGGGGAGGAGGGCTCCCGCTTCAGCCTCGCCGTGCTGCCCGATACGCAGTTCTACTCCCGCTACGCCCAGTCGAACTTCATCCCCGACTACGGCACCGATCCCTTCAACGTCCAGACCCAGTGGCTGGCCGATCACGCCGACGAGCTGAACATCCCCTTCACCGCGCACCTCGGCGACGTCGTGGACCAGGCCGGCGTCCAGGAGTAGTGGGAAGTGGCCGACCAGGCCATGGCCACCCTGGAGGAGGCGGGCATGCCCTACTCCATCCTCCCCGGCAACCACGACGTGCTGGACTCGAACGACCAGCTCACCGACACCGACTACGACCTCGCCGCCGAGCCGTTCGCCCAGTGGTTCGGCCCCGAGCGCGCCGCCCAGCAGTCCACCTACGGCGGCAGCGACCCCACCGGCCTCAGCCAGTTCCACCTCTTCGAAGCCGAGGGCCAGCAGTTCCTGGTCCTCGCCCTGCCCTGGCGAGCCTCCGAGCAGACCCTCCAGTGGGCCCAGGGCGTGCTGGATGCACACCCCACCGTGCCCGCCATCCTCACCACCCACGACACCATCGCCATCGACACCGAGGGCCAGGGGTTCTCCAGCGACTACGGCGAGCAGCTCTGGGACGGCCTGATCGCCGGCAACGACCAGATCTTCCTCACCCTGAACGGGCACTACCACGGCGCCGCGGTCACCACCCGCGCCAACGACGCCGGCCACGACGTCACCCAGATCCTCATCGACTACCAGATGGCCCAGGACGGCGGCAACGGCTACCTCGGCCTGCTCGAGTTCGACCTCACCGGCGGCGGCATCCACGGCGAGACCGTCTCCCCGTGGGTGCGTGAGAAGTCCCAGGACCAGCTCACCCAGTTCGACCAGCCCGCGCTGACCGGACCGGCGCAGAGCTTCGACGTCGACATCGACTTCGCCGAGCGCTTCGCCGGCTTCGCGCCGGACTTCGGTCCGGGGGAGGGGCTGTACCCCTCGCTGTCCCAGCGCGCCGTCGACCTCGTCACCGACGGCTTCAGCGGCGTCCCCGAGAACAGCACGCAGGAGCCGGGATCGGCCCAGGACTACGTGCGCGCCCCGGGCACCCTCGCCCACTGGCGGATGGATGCCCCCGAGGGCACCCTCGAGGAAGGCGCGGTGATCGAGGATGCCGCCGGCGACAGCGACCTGCACCGCGTGAGCCTCGAGGAGTCAGGGTCCAGCGAGGCCCAGGTCGAGGACGTCAGCATCGAGCGCGAGTCCCAGCGGTACTCGGCTTCGGGCAGCTCGGTGTGCTTCGACGACTCCAGCCGGGAGCGCTTCAGCTACCTCAGCACCGACCCGGAGGCCGCGGTCAACAACGCGGACCTCTCCGGTGGCTACACCATCGAGACGTTCCTGAAGATCGACGAGGACTGGAGTGAGTCCGCCAACGGCTGGAGCAAGGCTCTGGTGCGCAGCGGCAACCGCTCCCAGATCGAGGGCATGCCCTGGTCGCAGTGGGACTACACCGCCTCGCCCACCGCCCTCGGCGTCTCGAACCTGCGCGAGTACCAGTTCACCACCGTCGGCCAGGACGCGACCGCCGGGGACAAGACCGCGTGGTCCGGGGAAATCCTCCCGGGCACCTGGAACCACGTCGCGATCGTCAACGACCCGGCCACCGAGGACATCGTCATGTACGTCAACGGCGCGCCCGTGCTGCGCACCTCCCAGGACGTGCTCGGCCAGTCCTTCAACGAGTCCATGCCCTGGATCATCGGTTCGGACTGGGTCGACGACGCGGCCACCAACGGCTGGCACGGCTGCGTGGGCGAGACCCGCATCTCGGATCGTCCCCTGGACCAGGACCAGTGGCTGACCGCTCGCCCCGATCTGGGCACGCTCACGGTGACCCAGCAGCCCGAGACCGCGGTCGTGGCCGGTGAGGACGCTGTGCTCGAGGGCACCGGAACCCCGGGCGCCGAGGTGCGCGCCGTGCTGCCCGGCAGCGGCGAGACACTCAGCGCCGAGGTGGCGGGCGACGGCACCTGGACTCTCACCGTTCCCGGCGACCGGCTCTCCGACGCCGAGACGGTGCTGACCCTGGACCAGGGTTTCGGTGAGCGCCGTTCCGAGGCCATAGAGGTGACCATCCCGGTCGAGGCCGACGGCCACGGCAACGGTCATGGCAACGGTCATGGCAAGGGCCACGGCCACGGCAACGGTCATGGCAAGGGCCACGGCAACGGCCACGGCAACGGCAATGGCCATGGCAATGGGCATGGCAAGGGCAACGGCGGCAGCTGAGGTCCCGGGCCGGGCGGTCCGGGGCACGGCCCCGTCGGGGCTCATGGCCACGGTGACCTGGCCCGTCGCCCCGTCGGGCACCGGTCTACGGGGTTGACCGCGGCCGGCCCGTCGGCCTGAGCAGGGGATGGCCTGGCGACTGAGCGCTCAGTCGCCGGGCCATTCGCCGACGAGGCGCTCGAACGTGCGCGCCCCGCCGCGGTCCACGGCCGCCTTGATCGCCGCGTAGATGGCGCCCTGCAGGGCCGAGGCCAGAAGCACCTCCCGCAGCGGGAAGTCGGACTCCAGCGCCTTGGGCGCCTGACCGGCCTCCTTCGGGGTGACGAGCTTCCAGGCCTGCTTGAACAGCACGCCCGCGAGGGCGCCGCTAACGACACCGCTGAGCAGCCCGATGGGGCGGTAGAGGATCTTCGCGGACGTATGCGTCGACTTCTTGTGAGGCATGAACGTGCTCCTTCCGGACTGGCGGTGCTGGACGTGCGGGCGATGCCGGCGGCCGGGATCGACGGGCCCGGGCTTCCCAGCTCGAGCCGATTCCGGCGCGACCTCGGGTCAGCGCGCTGCGCGAAGCCCGCGGCTGGCGCCGGCCTTGCGCGTGAGGCGTGCCGGGACGGTGGCGCGGGCCTTGTTCTGCAGGGGCGTCGGCGCGGCGGTGCGGGCCTTGCGCTTCAGCCGCTGCGGGGACGCGGCGCGGGCCTTGGCCTCGGCGCGCGCTGCGCCGGCCACGCGCCCTGCCCGGGCGGCGCGGCCCATCCCGGTCGCGCCCACCCGACCGGCAGTGGGCGCGGGTTTCGAGCGCTTCCCGCCCGAGGCGCGCACGATAATCGCGGCGACAGTTGCCAGGGCCACCGCGCCGGCTGCGCCCAGAGCCGTCCAGCCGTTGCGGTTGGGAAGACCCTCGGCATCGGTGAGCGCCTCCCGCGCCTGGGCCACGGACGTCTGGGCCTTGGTCCGGGCAAGCTCGACCTGCTCGCGGGCGCGCGTCTGGAGCTCCTCGGCCTTCTGGCCCGCCTCGTTCTTGAGCTGCTCGGTCTGCGCCTTGGGATCGAGCTTCTTGGACAGCGCCTCGACGGTCTCGCCCATCTCCTCGCGGGTGCGGGCGATGTCCGCCTCGAGCGCCTCGGGGGAGTCGTCCTCCGCCTTGACGGCGTCGGACTCGGAATCGGCCCGTGAGCCGTCGCCGGCGGCCCGGCGGCCGGTCTCGGCGCCCGGGGCGGTGGCGGGCCCGGGGTTGGGGTCGGTCTGCGAGGCCGGGCGCGTGTTGGGGGTGTGCTCTGCTTGATTGCCCGCAGCGGCGGTACCGGGCTGGTCGGGCTTGTTGGGCTGGTCGTGTCGGTCCTCGGGGGGCAGGGCTGTGGTCATGTCAGATCCTCTGCTTGATCTCGTCGGCATCCTGACGAACCGTGGAGACGGTCCGCTCGGGCGTGGGGGACAGGTCCTCGGCCTTCTTCTTGCCCATCAGGGCGGCGATGCCGGCCGCGATGAAGACCACGACGGTCACGATCAGCGCTGCGGCCCAGGCGGGCAGGAACAGCGCCAGGACCAGCACCAGCGTGGCCAGGAGCATGCCGAAACCGAACCAGGCGAGCACGGCGCCGGCACCCACCAGACCTGCGGCGGTCCCGCCCTGCTTGGCCTTCTCGGTGTACTCGGCCTGAGCGAGCTTGAGCTCATCGCGGACCAGGCGCGAGGTCTGCTCGGAGAGCCGATCGACCAAATCGGCGACGGATGGTTCTCTCGATGGATCGGGGACTGTCACCGGATACTCCCTTCGGATCCTCAGCTGCGGATATCCCTGTACGGGTCTCTGCGGCCGGCCCGCATGGCCAGTCGGTTCGCGCGGGCCCCAGCGGTGGGACGAGCCATCAGCCACAGCGGACGCTGTGTGATGGGCCAAAGCCTTCGGCAGGCGTCGCCGCCCGTCAAGAAGTCGCGTCGGCCCCCACCGCCGAGCCAGCTAGTGACCTGCACGTTCGGTGACGGACCGGACGGACGGTGGGGTCGACCGCATGGTCGCGATCCGGCCGGGCCGACGTGATGGCCGCTGACGTGCGCCGGAACCCTCCGGACCGCGCCGAGCGGGCGCCGGGGTGTTCTCTGCCCGCCGCCGGGATGGTTCGATCGCCGCACGAAGCGCGAGAGGTGTCATGCGGCGAAAGGACTCGGCGATGTCATCGAAGAGCACAGATCCCCCGACGAGCACTGAGCCATCGAGGAGCACGGGCCCCACGGCGGGCACCGAGACGTCCGCGGGCAGCCACCCCGCCGATGCCCCGCACCCCGAGGACTCGCGGAAGCCGGACACCCCGGCCGACGTCACGGCCCCCTCCTGGCGGTACGTCCTGCGCACCACGATGCGCGAGTACTCTGCCGACGGCTGCAGCGATCTCGCCGCCGGCCTGACCTACCGCACCGTTCTGTCGATCTTCCCCGCCCTGATCGCCCTGGTCTCCCTCCTGAGCCTGGTGGGCCAGAGCGAATCCACCGTCACCGCCGTGCTCGACCAGGCCCAGGGCATCGTCCCGCCGGACATGTGGCAGACGGTGCGGCCCGCGCTGGAATCGATCCTCACCGCGCCGGCCGCCGGAATCGGGTTGATCATCGGTCTGCTGACCGCGCTGTGGTCCGCCTCGAGCTACACCAAGGCCTTCGCCCGCGCGATGAACACCATCCACGACGTGCCCGAGGGGCGCGGGGCGATCAAGCTGAACCTGCAGATGTACCTGCTGACCGCGCTGTTCCTCCTGCTCGGGGCGGTGGGGCTGCTGATCGTCGTCCTCTCCGGACCGGTGGCCGAGGCCGTGGGCAGCGCCATCGGGCTGGGCAGCGTAGCGATCACCGTGTGGTCGATCGCGAAGTGGGTGGTACTGGCGGCCGTCGTCGTGTTCACGATCGCGCTGCTGTACTACGCCACCCCGAACGTGCAGCAGCCGAAGTTCCGGTGGGTCAGCATGGGCGCACTGCTGGCCATCATCGTCGCGGTCCTGGCCAGCGTCGGCTTCTTCCTCTACGTCTCGAACTTCGGCAACTACAACGCCACCTACGGGGCGCTGGCCGGCGTGATCGTGCTGCTGCTGTGGATCTACATCATCAACTCGATCCTGCTGTTCGGCGCCGAGGTCGACAGCGAGATCGAGCGGGGCCGCGAGCTCCAGGCCGGCATCCCCGCCGAGGAAGAGTTGCAGCTGCCGCCGCGGGACACCAAGGCCAGCGACAAGCGGGCGCGGAAGTACGCCGAGGACGTCGAGCGCGGCCGGAACCTCCGCAAGAGCGCCGGCCGCAGCCAGGAGAACCCGTCCGGTGGCCGGGAGGGCTCGTCGGGCCGGCGCGGCCAGGAGGGCTCCGCCGACCGGCGCGGCCGGGAGGGCTCCGCCGACCGGCGCGGCCGGGAGGGCTCGTCCGGTCGGCGGAAGCGGGAGCGGAACCGGTCCTAGTTGCCGCGCTCGAAATTGGAGCCAGCATATGCACCGATAGCTCTATATAGCGCCTACGTGTGCACATGCTGGCTCCAATCCGGGTCCGCCGCCGGATCATGGCAGGCTTCGTGTTACTCAGCTGGCCCGAGATCGCCGATTGGCCCCATGTAGCTGGGTCGGCCTGTCGTCACTCGGCTGGCCCCCTGTCGCTGGCTGGCCCCACGTCACTCGATCTCGAGCAGCTTGCCGCTCTTGGAGAGTTCCGGGTCGGTGCAGGAGGCCAGGTCGAAGCAGCAGGGGCGGCGCTTGCCGGAGCGGAGCTTGTCGATGGAGACGTCCACCCGCCGGGCACGCGTGTCGGGGTTCTTGGTGGCGCCTACCCAGCGCACCCACTCCCAGCGGGCCATGGGCGTGATACTCGCCCAGGTCTGCTCGAGGTCCTCCGCCTCGGACAGTGCCGTGCCGAGGTCCTCGGGGATCTCTGGTTCGGGCCAGGTGGCCGACGGTGTCAGGGTGAAGGCCACGGTATCGCCGTCGTGCAGGCCGGCGGACTGCCGCAGGTCCGTGTCGATGGAGAGCCAGTGGCCTTTGCGTCCGTCCGGCTCGATCACGGTCTCCAGCGCGACGCCGTTCAGCTCGCCGGTGACCGCGACCTGGCCGCGGGAGGGGAGCCGCGCGCTGGCCTCGTCCGGCAGCGGGAGGATCAGGCGCTCGCCGATGGCGCGCACACGCGCGTGGCCCTGGATGGCCGGCGCCTTGGAGTCAGATTGTGACGCGGTGCGTGCAGCCATGAGAGTTCTCCTTACCTCGGGCGCCGGTGCCGTCACGGGAGGTGGGGTGGATGAGGAGCACCGGATACGTGCTTCCAGGATAGAACCGGCGTCGCAGGGGTGCTTCTCCGTTCCTGACCGGGGCGGGCCGGATTGCTGACCGGGGTGAACCGACTCGACGGTCGGCGTCCCGCCCGAGGTGCCCTTACTCCTCGCGCTGGCGCCGGCTGACCCACAGCGCGGCAGCTCCGCCACCGAGCGCGAGGGTCGTCAGTGCCGCTGCTCGGCCCGGCTCGGTGCCGGTCTCGGCGAGTTCGTCGCTGCGGCCGTCCGAGGTGCCGCCATCGGAGCTGTCCCCGGTGGACGCGTCGCCGTCGGCCGCGCCGTCGTCGTTCGTATCGGAACCGGTCGAGCCGCCACCGCTGAGCAGTTCGCCGATCAGCAGGGCCTGGGCAGCGGCCTGCCGGGCCGAGGAGTTCCGAGCCTGATCGGGCTGGAAATCGTCCGTGGCAGGCTCGGGCGAGGCGGGTCGCTCCTCGGGCCGGGCGGGTCGGTCGTCGCTCCCGTTCGGTGCGGGATCCTCGCTGTCCTCTGGGCCCTCGTCATTCCCGGGGGCGGGGTCGGCCGGGGGAGTGGTCGTCGAGGTGCCGCCATCCTCGGCCGGCTCGTCGGGTCCGGTGCCGTCGTTGGGCGCATCAGGGTTCTGCCCGTCGTCGGCCCCGACGTTCCCGTCAGCCCCGTCGGCCCCATCAGTTCCGTCGTTGCCGGCCGGATCATCGGGAGCGTCATCGCCGTCGGCGCCGGATCCGGCTCCGTCATCGCCGTCCGTCGCATCGTCCCCGTCGGCCCCGTCCGACCCGTCGCCCTGGTCGGGCGCGGTGTCGTCGGCATCATCCGGGCTGGTCGGGTCCGGGCTGGTGGGTTCAGGCTCCGGCTCCGGCTCCGGCTCCGGCTCGGGGTCCGAAGTCGGTGAAGCGGACGGGTCCTCCGGCGGCTCCGTCGAATCGTCGGGCGGTTCCGTCGGCTCCGGCTCCTCTGTCGGCTCCGTCGGCTCCGGTTCCTGCGTCGGGTCGGGCTCCGGTGCCGGCTCTTCTGCGTCCGCCCCGGTCACGGTGAACTGGCCGGTGACCTGGTCTCCGCCCGCCTCGACGACGAACGAGTAGTCGCCCGGCACCTCGGGGCCGTACGTGGACGAGAGGGTGCCGTCGCGATCGGAGGTGACCGGGATGGTCTGCGGGCCGGTCCCGGAGGGGCCCGCGATCTTGATCGTGCCCGGGGAGTTCGCCGGGAAGCACTCACCGGTCATCGTCACCGTCTCGCCGGGCGCGATCTCGGAGGGAGAGGCCGAGACCCGTGCGCTGCTGCACACCTCCCCGGCCATCGGTGCCGTCTCGGCGACGCCCGGCGCGATGAACACAGCTGTCGGAGCCAGCGAGCACGCTGCAGCCAGCAGCAGCCCGGCTCCGATCCTGGCGGTGGCCGGGCGACGGCGGGTGGTCACAGGGAGAACTCCTCGAAAGACACGGGGGACCGTCATACTCTATGGGGAGGTCCCCCCGTTGTCCCCCGCATGGAGTTCATCCTCGGGCAAACACTTCGTGAACGACCTCTTCGGTGTCGACCTGAAGGAGCCCGCCATGACGCAGGACGAAGGACCAGTCGTCGCTCTCGACGAAGGCCCGAGCCCCGATCGCCTCGACCGTGCCCACGAGGACGCCGTCGGCACCGCCCCGGCTCCGGCGCTGCCCCCGCTCACCGACTCCGAGGCCCAGGACATCGCCGCCGAGGCCGATGCCGTGGTCACAGAGGTCGCCACCATCGTCGAGGGCAAGAGCGAGGTGGCCCGCATCGCCGTGCTCGTTCTGCTGGCCGGTGGGCACCTGCTGATCGAGGACATCCCCGGCGTCGGCAAGACCATGCTCGCCAAATCCCTCGCGGCCGCCCTCGGCGCCGAGCGCCACCGCATCCAGTTCACCCCGGACCTGCTGCCGGGAGACGTCACCGGCGCCAGCATCTTCAACCAGGCCACCGGGGAGTTCGAGTTCCGCCGCGGCGCCGTGTTCACCCAGATCCTGCTGGCCGACGAGATCAATCGCGCCTCCCCGAAGACGCAGTCCGCCCTGCTCGAGGCCATGGAGGAGCGCCAGGTCAGCGTCGACGGCACCACCTACGAGCTGGACGAGCCGTTCATGGTGGTCGCCACCGCCAACCCGGTCGAGATGGAGGGCACCTACCGCCTGCCCGAGGCGCAGCGGGACCGCTTCCTCGCGCAGACCACGATGGGCTACCCCATCCAGGCCGCCGAGACGCGCATGCTCGCCGCCCAGACCGGCCCCGTGCCCGAGGGCGACCGCGAGACCCTCGACGCCGTGCAGCGGCGCACCACCCCGGAACGCATCGCGGCGCACGTACGCGACGTGCGCCGCGTCCATGCCTCCCCGCTGATCCTGGACTACGTGGTCCGCCTGGCCGACGCCACCCGCTCCCACCCGCAGGTCACCCTCGGAGCGTCCCCGCGCGCGGCGGTGCACCTGGTGCGCGCGGCCAAGGCCCACGCCGCCCTCGCCGGTCGCACCTTCGTCGACCCCGAGGACATCCGCTCCGTGCTCATGCCCGTGTGGCGCCACCGCATGCACCTGACCCCTCAGGCCCTCTCGCGGGGCGCGAGCGCGGGCGATCTGCTCGACCAGGTGCTGCGCAGCACCCCCCAGTCGTGACTCCGCGCCCGGGGACGGTCCTGCGGCCCACCGCTCGCGGCATCGTCGCGATCGTGCTGGCCGTGGCCTGCTGGGTGCTGGCGGACCTGACCCGGGTGATGCCCGCCCGCTACCTCGCCGCGGCCCTGCTGCTGGCTCTGCTGATCGGCGCGGCCGGGATCCTGATCTCCCGCATCGGGCTGGATGCGCGGCGCCAGGTGCTCGATGACGCCGTGCCCGTCGGCTCCGTGGCCCGCGTGCAGCTGGACCTCGTCGGCCGGCCCCCGCTGACCGTGCTGCCGCTGGGCCGCGGCGCCGTGCGCGAGCACCTTCCCGCGGCCCTCGGCGGCCAGGGCGACCTCACGCTGGCCCGGCACATGCCCCACGTGCTGCGAGTCAGCCACCGCGGCCCCCACGAGCTGGGGCCGATCAGCATCATCGTGCGCGACGTGTTCGGGCTGTTCCATCTGCGCCGCACCATCGAGGACGGCCAGCGCATCACCGGACTGCCGGTCGTCGCCGAGCTCACCCCCGCCGCCGCCCGCGCCACCGGCATCACCCGCGAGGGCACGGTAGGCGCCGCCATGGCCCCCGGCGTGGGGGAGATCGGGCCCATCGCCCGGCCCTACGCCACCGGGGACGACATCCGCCGCATCCACTGGCGGGCCAGCGCCCGCACCGGCCAGCTGATGACCCGCGAGGACGAGCCCGCCGAAGGCCACAGCGCCGTGGTCGTGCTGGACACCACCCGGCGCGGCGAGCCCGATCCGGAGGTGGAGGACCGCCTGGTCTCCCACGCCGCGACCGTGCTGGAGTCCCTGGGCCAGAACGGCTGGGAGGTGCGCGTGCTGGAGGCCTCCGGGGACGAGATCACCCGCACCGGCACCCGCCGCGGCCTCTCCGGCACCTCGCCTCTGGGCAGCGAGGCCGACGCGCTCGAGCAGCGCTCCTCACTGATGGCACTGGCCGAACTCGACTTCGACGACGACTGCACCGGCATCGGCCAGGACCACGCCGCCGGGCACACCGCCCTGGCCATCGCCCTCGGGCCCGACGACGGCGAACCGTTCGCCGGCCTCGAACTGGACCGCTTCGCCGGTCGCGCCGCGAACCGCACCGCCATCGCCCTGCGGGCCCTGCGCGAGGACGACGAGGACTCCGGCCGGCGCCGGCCCGCCCGCCGGATCGGCCCCGGCGCGGAGGCCGACGAGATGGGGCACGACGGCGTGGGGGCCGACGGGATACGGGCCGATGGGACCGCGGCCGACGGTGTGGGGGCGGACGGCCCACTCGGCGATCCCGCCGTCGGCCCCGCGCCCACCCGGTCCCGGCTCGGGGCATGGACTCTGGTGCGCGGCACGACGGCCGACAGCCTGACCGACCTGCTCACCGCGGCCGAGGCGGAGGAGACACCATGAGTCCCCTGATCGGACGCCCGGCCCTGCGCGGCCGGCACCTCGTCAGCCGCTCGCTGCTGCTGCTGGTGGCGATCCTGCTGGCCTCGGCGCCCATGTCCATGCTCCTGGCGGGGTCCTCCTGGCTGATGCTGACGGCCGCGGCGGCGACCCCGGTGATCCTCGGCGGGATCGTGCTGCGCCAGGTGCTTCGGCACCAGGCGCTCGTGCCCCTCGGGCAGGTCGTGGTGGTCGCGCTGCTGGTGCTCGTGATCGAGCTGTACCAGGGCGTGGTCCGGCTCGAGGACGGCCCCATCAGCATGATCACCGACCAGGCTGCGATCTTCCCGGCCGCCGTCAGCGAACTGGCCTCCGGCATGGCGCCGCTGAGCCTCGGCGCCCGCGCGACCGTCATCGTGATCCTGATGATGGCCCTGGTCACGCTGGTGCTGGACCTCGTCTTCGTGGACCTGGGGTGGCATACGCCCGTCGGCATCGCCCTGCTGTGCTTCCTGCTGGTCCCGGCCCTGCAGCAGCCCTCCGGCGGCCAGTGGTGGACGGTCGCCGCGCCCGTGCTCGCCGGTCTGATGATCCTGGCGACCCGCACCGTCCACGCCGACCCCTCCTATCTGGAGGGCGACCGCCGGCCGCAGGCAGGCCCGCTGGCCCGCCCCGGTCGCCATGCCGCCGTCACCGCGGTGTGCCTGGTGCTGGTGGCGGGGCTGGCCGCCCCGCTCGGCGCCGCGCTCCCGCAGGTCGCCTCGCCCCGCGTCGCCCTGAACATGGACGTGATCAACCGCTGGCAGAACCGCGACATCCCCCAGCTGGGCCCGGTGATGATCGATGACGACGTCTCGGTGCGCCGTTCCCTGCTGCAGCAGGAGGACGTCGAGGTCGCCCACTACACGACCACCGATCCCGAGCCCTCCTACCTGCGCCTGCGCACGCTGAACACCTACGACGGGGAGACCTACCGCAGCGACTCCGACAGCGAGGAGCCGGCTCTGAGCACCGCCGCGTTCTCCGACGCCCGCGACGACGGCGCACCCGTCTTCGGCGGCGACGACCTGGTCGAGACGCAGGTGGAGATCGGCAGCCTCGCCGGGGACCGGCTGCCCGTGCCCGACAACATCCGCGACGTCTCCACCGCCGACCCGGCCGTGCTGGAGCAGCTCTCGCTGCGGCCCTCCAACGGGGAGATCGCCGTGGCCGGGAGGCGCGCGGGGCTGACGGGCCTGCAGTACACGGTGACCTCCGAGGAGAGCAGCGCCAGCCCCGATCAGCTGCGCACCGTGGACCCCGCTGTGTTCGAGCCCCCCTTCGACGAGGGCTACACCTCCCGCGACGAGGTGCCGCCGATCGCCGCCGACCTCGCCGAGGAGATCGCCGCCGATGCCGAAGCGGACAACGCCTTCGACACCGCCGTCGCCTTCCAGGACTACTTCCGCTCCTCCTTCGCCTACTCCCTGACGGTCAGCACCCCGCCCGGGGAGGACCCGCTGGAGTCGTTCCTCTCCGACCGCATCGGCTACTGCGAGCAGTTCGCCGCCGCCTTCGCCCTGATGATGACCTCGCAGGGTTACCCCACGCGGGTGGCGATCGGCTTCACCGCCGGGGAGCAGAACGGTGACGAATGGTCCGTGAACTCCCAGAACGCGCATGCCTGGCCCGAGGTGTGGTTCGGGCCCCGGTACGGCTGGGTGCGGTTCGAGCCGACGCCGGCCGCCGCCAACAACGGGGTGCGCCCGCCCGGCGTCACCGATGAGAACCAGGGAGCCGACGAGGCCGAGGAGCCGGCGCAGGAGGAGACGGAGCCCAGCCCGGAGGCGGCCGAGGAGAGCCCCACCACCGAGGAGACCTCCTCCGAGGACCCGGAGGACTCCACGGAAGCGGCGGCATCCGACGGCGGCGGGCTGGGCAGCAACCCCGAGACCGTCAATCGCGTCGAGAGCGGGCTGGTGCTCGGCCTCTCGATCGGTGCCCTGGTCGCCGCGGCGGGCGCGGCAGCCGTGGTGCTGATCCGGCGGCACCGCATGCGACTGCGTGAGGACCGGTGGAACAGCCTGCTGCTCGGTGAGGGCGGCGGTGGCGATGGGCCTGGTGGCTCCGGCGGTGGCGGTGGCTCTGGTGGCTCCGGCGGGCCCGGTGGCGCCGGTGGGTCCGGCGGGCCCGGTGGTGCCGGTGGGTCCAGCGGGCCTGGTGGTGCCGGTGGGTCCGCAGGTCCCGGCGGGACCGGCTCCGGGGCCGGTGACGGGATGGCTGCGGCGGTGCTGGCGGGCACCGCCTCCCCGACGACCGTCGAGCGAGTGCGGCGCCGGGCGGGGGAGCTGGCCTGGTCCGAGGTGACCCGGGAACTGGCCGTCCGCAGCCTGGCGATCCGGTGGCTGGGCTGGACCGGCGCCTGGGGCGTCCCCCCGCAGACACTCTCCCTGGACCAGACGCTGCCCCCGGCCCGCGCGCTGGACGACCTGCTGGATCAGGCAGGCCAGGGCGACACCGAGGTCACCGACGAGCACCGCGCCGCCGCGGCCCGCATCGCCTCGGCCTACACCGCCGCCCGCTACGCCGCGCCCGTGCCCGAGGGGGAGACGCCGCAGGCAGACGCGGCCCCATCGCAGGTCGGGGAGGGCTCGCCGCACTCCGGGACGGACGCCCAGGGCGATCCGCGTGTCGACAACGTTCCCGCGGGAACGCATGGCGAGCGCACCGGGGACGTTCCCGCGGGAACGCGCGATGAGCGTGCCGGCGACGTTCCCGCGGGAACGCGTGGTGAGCGTGCCGGCGACGTTCCCGCGGGAACGCGCGGTGCCCAGCACCCGCTGCGCCGGGACGCCGACACCGTCGTGGAACTGGTCCGCAACTCGCGCTGACCCCTTGGCCCGCACCCGTGGTGCCTCAGGCGCCCCGTGAGGCGTCCCTGTCGTGGGTGCCGGCGAATCCCACGTGCCGCCGGCGCGCCCCACGTGCCACTGGCGGATCCCACGTGCCGCTGGCGCACCACACGTAACGCCAGATCCGTGAAGCTGTTGGTAAGACGCTCCGATTCCAACGGGGTCACGGATCTGTCGGCGCCCAGCCCGGCCCAGCCGTGCCCACCCCGCCCGGCCAAGCCTCGCGCGCCCCGCCCGGCCCTCGCTCGCGCGCTCCGCCCTGCCCAGCCTCGCGCGCCCCGCCCTGAGACGCCGTCCACCGTGCGTGCGACCCGTCGCGTGCCGTGCCGAGGATAGGTACTCTGGGGCCGTCGTGCGCGCGGCAGGGCCGTCCTCGGGGGTGGATCCGGAGCTACGGAATGGGTCGGCGCGCTTTGCGAACGTCGTCTCGAAGGGGTCCCACCACATGTCCGTCACCGCTGGAGTGAAGCGGCGTCGCCGGCGCACCACCGTCGCCTCGAGCGCTGTCCTCTCGGTGATCGCCCTGGTCGTGACCGGGTTCGCGCTGAACTACCCGGGGCTGACGTCCTCGGACATCGAGAGCTCCAACGGCGGCGTCTGGGTGATGAACCAGCAGGACGGGCTGATGGGCCGGATGAACGTCGATGCCGGTGAGCTCGATGCACGCCTGGCGACCACGGGCGACGATCTCGACATCATCCAGTCCGGGACCACGGTGTTCGAGACCGGTTCGAACGGGATGACCCCCATCAACACCGCCTCGGTCCAGCGCGGCGGGCTGGTCGACCTGCCGCCCGAGACCGATGTGAAGCTCGGTGGGGACCGGGTGGTGATCGCCACCCCCGACGGGCGCGTCTGGATCCTCTCGCCCGAGGAAGCCGCGGCGTTCACCCCCAGCGGAGTCGACCCCAACTACACCGCGGAGGACGGCGCGCCGCTGGTGACGGTCTCCAGCGAGGGCACCGTGTTCCTCCTGGACGGCGACCAGCTGCTGACGTTCCCCCACTCCCAGGACACGCGCAAGACGAAGCCCGGGAAGCCGAACGTGGCCAGCAACGTCTCCAGTGACCCCGAGATGCTGGAACTGACCGCCGTCGGCGAGAAGCCCGTGATCCTGGACAAGGAGAACGGGATCCTGCGCGTCGGCACCGAGTTCAGGACGGTCGATCTCACCGATCAGGGTGTCTCCAGCCTCGAGTCGGCGCGCCTGCAGAAGCCCAGCCCCACCTCGAAGAACTTCGCGCTCGCGACCGAGGACAGCCTTTTCGTGATTCCCTTCAGCGGCGGCGATCCCCAGGAGATCCCGGCGGGCGGGACCGGGGAGCCGGTGGTCCCTGCCCAGGCCAAGGGCTGCGTGTACGGGGCATGGAACAAGTCGATGCGCTACGTGCGCGCGTGCGAGGGCCAGGAGCCGGTGGCCGAACCGGTCCCGGAGGCGGATACCGCGGGGGACCTGACGCTGCGCGTGAACAACGATCTGGTCGTCCTCAACGACCAGGAGTTCGGGCTGTCCTGGAAGATCACCGACAAGATGCAGATCGTCGATGACTGGGTGATCAACCAGGACATCAAGACGAACACGTCCGAGGAGAAGGAGAAGGAGACCCTCACCACCACAATCACGAACATCGCGGCCGAGCGCAACGAGGAGAACCGCCCGCCCACGGCGAACGACGACGAGTTCGGCGTCAGACCCGGCCAGAGCGTGGTGCTGCCGGTGACGAGGAACGACACCGACCCCGACGGGGACATCCTCACCGTCTCGCTGCAGGGGGAGCAGCCCTCGATCGGCACGGTCACCCCCATCCGCGGCGGGACGCAGATGCAGATCGAGGTCGCCGATGACGCCAGCGGCAGCGCCTCGTTCACCTACGTCGCCGACGACGGCCGCGGGCAGAGCGATACCGCCACCGTGACCCTCGACGTGCACCCGGAGGGGGAGAACTCTGCCCCGGCGCCGGCCGAGGACGCCGTGACCAAGGTGAAGGTCCGCTCGGGCGAGGAGGTCAGCGTCAACATCAAGCCATACTGGGAGGACCCCGAGGGCGACGCGTTCTATCTCGCCAACGCCACCACGCAGCCCGAGGACATCGTCACCTTCCGGCCCGACGGCCAGCTGACGTTCAACGACGCGGGCCTGGAGACGGGCACGAAGCAGGTCCAGGTCACCTTCCGCGACGAGTTCGGTGAGACCGCCGAGGGCACCGTCGAGGTCGAGGCGGTCAGCGAGAACGACATCCCGCCCGTGACCACCGCCGACCACGCGAGCGTCGTCGCCGGTCAGGACACCACCATCGAACCGCTGGCCAACGACCTTAACCCCAACGGCGGGGACCTCGAGCTGACCAACGTGTCCGAGACGGAGGGCCTCGAGGTGGAGCCGGCACTGGATGCGGGCACGGTCTCGGTCTCCGGCGAGAGCCCGGGGACGTACTACCTCGAGTACACGGTCGCCGCCGCCGGCTCCAGCACGGCCACCCAGGGTCTGATCCGCGTCGACGTCATCGAGCCGGCCTCGGAGGAGCTCGCGCCGGTGGCGGTCGATGACATGGGAACCGTGACCACCGGGTCGGACACCTTGATCGACCCGCTGGAGAACGACGTCGACCCCACCGGGGGCGTGCTGGTGGTCAACTCCGTCTCCGTGCCCGAGAACAGCGGGCTCAAGGCGACCATCGTGTCCCATCACCTGGTCCGGGTCGAGGCCGAGCCGGGGGCCGAGGTCTCCGACGAACCGGTCGCGCTGACCTACGAGGTCGCCAACTCCGCCGGCACCACGACCGGCACCATCCGCACGATGGTGGCCAGCACCGACACCCAGTTCGCCAACCCTTCGGCGGTGCCCGACGAGGCCGTCGTCCGCGCCGGGGACATGGTCAACATCGACGTCGTCGGCAACGACGTCTCGCCGACGGATCTCGACCTGCACCTCGGCCAGATCCTCGACGACTCCGACGCCGAGACGAAGGGGCACGCCGAGACGCACGAGGACCAGCTGCGCTTCACGGCCGACGACGACGCCAGCGGCGAGGCGGTGGTGACCTACGAGGTGGTCGACGAGAGCGGTCGCACCGGCTCCGCCCGCGCCACCATCACGATCGTGCCCCGCGATGCGCCCAACACGCCGCCCGAGCCGGACAACCTCACCGCCCGCACGGTGGCGGGCACGCCGGTGCGGATCCCGGTGCCGACCACGGGCATCGATGCCGACGGGGACTCGGTGATGCTCACGGGCATCACCAGCCCCACCCCGCAGCTCGGCGAGGTCACCGAGGCCAACGGCCAATGGATCGAATACGTGCCGCACGAGGACGCCGCGGGCACCGACCGGTTCAGCTACCAGGTCATGGATCGGCACGGCGCGATCGGCACGGCGGACGTGCAGGTCGGCGTGGCGCCGCCGAACGAGATGAACCTCGAGCCGTACGCGGTCGACGACACCGTCGAGGTGAAACCGGACCGCGAGGTGCAGATCCCGGTGCTGGAGAACGACACGGACCCCGAGGGGGCGCCGCTCAGCGTCGTCCGCGAGGACGTCGAGGCGATGACGGACATCGAGGTGGCCGATCCGGACCAGGAGAAGAACGACGGCGTGGTCACCGTGACCACCCCGTCGGAGCCGGGAACCCACACCGTGCTCTACAGCGCCTCGGACGGGCAGCTGAAGAGCTCGGCGACGATCACCATCAAGGTCGATCCCAATGCGCCCGAGCGCGCGCCGATCGCGCGGGACGACTTCGTCTCCGCCGAGGAGGTGCTCGATCCCGAGGCCGAGTACGTCGACGTGGACGTGCTGGCCAACGATTCGGATCCCGACGGCAGCACCAGTGACCTGAAGGTCTCGCTGGACGAGGCTCCCGAAGACACGCAGCTGCGCGACGACGGGATCGTGCGGGTGACCCCGCAGGAGGAGCAGCAGCGACTGCGCTACATCATCGAGGACGTCGACGGCCTGACCTCGGCCGGGTACGTCTGGGTGCCCGGCACCTCGAAGCAGGCCCCCGTGTGGGTGGGCGAGCCGATCCAGGTCCAGGGCGGGGCCGAAGCGACGGTGGACCTCTCCGATTCCGAGAACGTGCGGGTGCGGCCGGGCGCGGAGCCGGCGACGATCACCGATCCCAGCCTCGTCACCGCTGCCCACAGCGATGGCTCCGAACTCGTCCAGGACGAATCCACGCTGGCCTACCGCCCGGCGGAGGGCTTCTCGGGCAAGGACACCATCTCGGTGGAGGTCACCGACGGCGAGGTGGGCGACTCCACCGCGGCGACCGCGACCCTCGCGATCCCCGTGGAGGTCGCGCCGGAGGATTCCAACCTGCCGCCGACCCTGCAGGGCGCTGTGCTGGAGGTCGAGCAGGGCGGGCCGCAGGCGAGCGTCGACCTGGCCGCCTCCGCCGAGGATCCCGAGGGCGACGAGCTCACCTTCTCCCTCGGCGAGGTCCCGGCCACGGACGGCGTAAGCGTCGGCCTGGAGGGTTCGACCGTGACCGCGAAGGCCGGGGCGGAGGTGCCCAAGGGCACCATCGTGGACGTGCCGGTCTCGGTCACCGACGGGCACAGCGACCCGGTCCCGGCCAAGGTCCAGCTGACCGTGGGCGGCTCGAACCGGCCGCTGTTGGCCGCCGTACTGGACAAGGACCAGATCGACGCGGGGCAGACCAAGTCCATCGACGTGCTCGCCAACGACTCCAACCCGTTCCCCGGCGGCAAGCGCGAGGTCGTCAGCCCCACCATCACCAGCGGTGAGGGAGAGATCGGCCTGGATGGGAACAAGGTGACGATCACCCCGGATGCCGGCTTCCACGGGATCCTGACTGCGCAGTACGGCGTCAAGGATGACACCGGCGACCCGGACCGGCAGGTCACCGGCGAGATCCGGGTGACCGTGCGTGCCGCGCCCGAGCCGCCGTCGGCCCCGCGGATCGGCGAGGTGGGCGACGGGTTCGTCGAGCTGAACTTCAAGGCCGGGGCCGACAACGGTGCCCCGATCACCGGCTACGAGGTCTCCACGGCCACCGGGCCGTCCGTGACGCAGGAGTGCGCCTCGACCTCGTGCACCATCTCCGGGCTGCAGAACGACGTGGAGTACACCTTCCAGGTCGTCGCGAACAACGAGGTGGGCCCGTCGAAGGCCTCGGTGGCCTCGGCCACGGCACGGCCGGACGTGCGCCCCGAGAAGCCGGAGACCCCGTCGGCCCAGCGCGGCGACCAGCAGTTGACCGTGGGCTGGAGTGCGCCGGTCAATCATGGCTCCGCCATCCAGAAGTACGACCTGCAGATGCAGGACACCGCCACCGGTGAGCTCCACACCCGCGAGGTGGAGTCGGGTTCGACCGAGCTCGCCTGGGAGGGGCTGACCAATGGGACCGATTACCGGTTCCGGGTGCGGGCCCACAACCTCGCCGACCAGCCGTCGGACTGGTCGGGCTGGTCGCGGGCGGAGCACCCGGCAGGCAAGCCCGCCGCCCCCAGCGGCACCGCGACCGCTGAACGCGTCAGCACTGCGCTCGGCGGCAGCGTCAAGGTGACCTGGCCGAAGATGACCACGGCCGAGGCCAACGGCGAGCCGATCACCGAGTACATCGTCAAGGCCTCCTCCGGCGCGGAGCAGACGGTCGATGCGAGCACGAGGTCGGCCACCTTCAGGGACCTCGACCGGAACAAGGAGCACACCTTCACCTACATCGGTGTGAACTCCGTGGGCCGCGGCACCGGTGCGTCCTCGCCGTCGGAGGCCGTCGTCCCCTGGGCGGTGCCCGAGGCTCCGACCGGGGTCAAGGCCTCCCTGCCCAGCGAGGGCAAGGGCGACGGGCCCAACGGGCGAGCGCACGTGGAATGGAATGCCGCCAAGAGCAACGGCACCGAGATTAAGGACTACGTGATCACCTGGTCCGGCGGCGGCCGGAAGGTGGTCGACAAGTCGGCGACCTCCGCGGACATCGGCAACCTGGACAACGGCACGACCTACAGATTCCAGGTCCAGGCCCGGAACCGCTTCACCGAGAGCGACCGTTCCGGTGAGTCGAACTCAGTGAAGCCCTACACCAAGCCGGCGAAGCCGCAGGTGTCGATCTCGACGAAGAGCTGCACGAACAGCAAGACATGCCCGGTCACCGTGACCGCGAAGGCCCCCGGCGGCGACGGCGGCGGGGGCGGCAAGACGCTCGAGGTGTGGGTCGACGGGTCCAAGAAATCCGTGAACGGCACCTCCTACTCCACCACGATCACGGCTAAGTCCGGTTCGAGCCACAGCATCGAAGCGCGCGTGGTGAACGGCAAGGGTCTCTCCAGCGACAAGGTCTCGCAGAGCAAGAAGGCCCAGACCTATACCCCGCCGGATCCGGCCATGGACGGTGGCGTGACGTGGGGGGACACGGTCCCTGCCGGCACCGACGGATGCGACAGCGGCAACTGCCGGTACTTCCGCTTCTCGCTGAAGAACCTTGAGCCCGGCGCGACGTACAAGGTGACGCTGTCCAACGAGGGCGAGACGAACTACAAGTGCTTCGATCTGAAAGCCGGCAGCAATGGCCGGGCCACGACGGCGGCGAGGTCGAACTTCTACGGGTATGTGCGCGGTGGGGAGCCGGACTGGCCCCTGACGATCAAGGTCGGCCGCAAATGCGGGAACACCAAGGTCGTGGCCGACGGCATCTACATGCCGAGCTGAGGGGCGAGAGGCCTTGCCCGCGTCGGCCACGGGGGCTCGCCATGGGAGACGGTCGCAGCGGCTCGCCGTCGCCCGCTGGTGCGGTGGCCCGCCGTGGCCTGCCGATGCCGCGGCGGGTCTCTTGGCACGGGAGCGGTCGTCGACTACTGGCGATATAGCGGGAACCGATCCTCATAGAGCAACGGCACCCGCTCCTGATAACGGCACCCGCTCCTGATCCAGTACCCGACGACGAGGCCCTCGCGCGAAGATCGCTAGGCTGGTGCGGCGGTGCGCCCGGGAGAGCGACGGTAGTCCCGGAAGAACGGCGGTCCGAGCAGGAGAGGAGTCGAGGATGTCCCATCCGGCAGGGAACACGGGGTGCGGCTGCGGCTGCGGTACACCCTCGCGCGATCAGTTCGTCGAACTCGGCTCGACCCGTACCGGGCAGACCGCCACGGGTGACGGCGCACAGCCTCGGCACGGCATCGAGCAGGTCCGCGTGCCCGCGGGGACGTTCACCATGGGCGACTCCTCGGGCGACCGTAATCGGGCCGACGGGGAGACCCCGCGCCACCAGGTCGCCCTCAGCGCCTTCGAGATCGACGCCACCAGCGTGACCAATGCCGACTTCGCCCGCTTCGTCGAGGCGACCGGCTACCGCACCGAGGCCGAGACCTTCGGGTTCTCCGCCGTGTTCCACCTCGCCGTCGCTGCGAAGGACGAGGAGATCATGGGCCCGGCCCAGGGCACCCCGTGGTGGCGCGGCGTCCAGGGCGCCGACTGGCGCCACCCCGGCGGCTCCCGGTCCGGCATCGACGGGCTCGAGGACCATCCCGTCGTCCACGTGAGCTGGAATGACGCCGTGGCGTACTGCGAATGGGCCAGCCGCCGCCTGCCCACCGAGGCCGAATGGGAGTACGCCTCCCGCGGCGGCCTGGAGGGCGCGAAGTACCCGTGGGGTGACGCGGAGGTCGACGAGGGCGGCTGGCGCGCCAACATCTGGCAGGGCGACTTCCCGCGCGTGAACACCCGCGAGGACGGCTTCCTCACCACCGCGCCCGTGCGCACCTTCGAGCCCAACGGCTACGGGTTGTGGCAGACCGTGGGCAACGTGTGGGAGTGGTGCCAGGACTGGTACCACCCGACCACCTACCGCCGCGGGACGACCGCGGAGCACCGCACCACCGCCCACGACCCCGTCGGCCCCGAGGACGGCCAGGCCCGGGTGATGCGCGGCGGCAGCTACCTCTGCCACATCTCGTACTGCAATCGGTACCGCAACTCGGCCCGTTCCCAGAACACCCCGGACTCGTCCATGGGCAACGGCGGATTCCGCACCGTCGCCCTGGTCGACAGGGACGGCCCCGACTCCTCGGCGACCCCCCGAAAGGCCGACGCATGAACGCTCCCCGCCGTTTCCCCGCCTCCGTCTACCGCGACGGCGAGGAGCCCGATCCGCGGTTCAGCCTCGCCAACGAGCGCACCTTCCTCGCCTGGCTGCGCACGGCGCTGGCCCTGTATGCCGGGGCGTTCGCCCTGGAGGCTCTCGCTCTGCCCCATGCCGTGGGCTGGCGCGTCTCCGCCGCCTCGGTGTTCCTCGTCCTCGGCACCATCGCGTCCCTGCAGGCCTGGCTCGGGTGGCGCGCCACCGAGAAGTCGCTGCGTCACGGGAGCCCGCTTCCCGGCCTGGCGGTGGGCGCCGTGCTGGTGGTGGGCATCATCATCGCCGCGGCACTGGTGTTCATCGGGTTGGTGGCGTGAGCGACGAGAACGAGCACGAGCACGAGCACGACGGACCCGTCGGCCCCGCGGGGGACGACGACCGCGAAGCCACCGGATCCGCGGGCCGCGGGGACCGGGACGAGGCCGACGCCTCCGGTGATCCGGACGGCGTCGAGGGCGAGAGCGTCCACCCCGATCCTGCGGAGGCCGACGGTGAGGTGGCGCAGCCCGGGCAGGACGTCGCGTCGATCTACGACCCGGGTCTGCAGCCCGAGCGCACCCTGCTCTCGTGGCGGCGCACCTGTCTCGCGTTCGGGGTCGCGAGCCTGGTCGGGATGCGGTTCACCGTCGAGCAGCTGGGCATGTTCGGCGTGGTCGCCGGGCTGGTGGGCGCCGGCCTCGCGGTGCTCGCCTACGTGCTGACCGCCTCCGGCTATCAGCGGGCGCAGGACTCGCTGCTGGGGCTGGGGCAGCTGGCGCGCGACGGCAAGCCGATGCTCGTGGGCACCGCGGCCGTGCTGTGCATCGGTCTGGTCTGTGCCTCGTACCTGGTCGTCAACCTCATCCGCTGAGCGGAGTCGAGGGTCCGGCGAGCCGCCGCCGGGCCGGCCCCGTCAGACGCTATGAGGGTGGCGGGGTTGAGAGGTCTTGTGGCCCAGGGCCCCGCTATGAAGACTCGTGGATCACCCTGGTCGATGGGCGGCCGGGGTGCGCACATT